>JBBECN010000254.1:0-11698 GCA_040881795.1 Akkermansiaceae bacterium | reverse complement strand
TGCGAGTGAGAAGGCGCGAAGCCTCTTCATTCGCTTTCCCCTTCACCTCACGGCCTCATGGCCAGTTAGCGGCGGTCATAGACGCGCCGCTACAGGGCGTGCTCAGGGCTTGCGGCGGTTCGCGAGTTTCGCGCGAACATCGCCGATGAAGGCGGCGGCACGCAACTCGATGGGGACGCGGTCGGCATCGTCGCTGAGCCAGAGGGTGGCATCTTTTTTGAGTTTTTTGTAGGGCAGGAGTTCGAGGGTGTCGCGGTGGATTTTCCGCATACTGAGTGTAAGGCAGATGGCTTTGCGGCCCTCGTGGACTTCACGGCCCGCTACTGTGACGCGAAGTAGATAGGGGGTTTTGAACGGGCAGATGACCAGAGCGATCCGGTCGCCGGGGTCGAGCTTCTGGCTGCGGATGTGGAGCATGGCGGAGAAGATGTCAAAAACCGGGGAGAATTTGAAAACCTTGGCTGAGGTGGTGGTGAGTTTGGTTGTGCAAAGTTTTGCCTCCTCATGGGTTTCGACGCGATCCGCGAAATGGCGGACGGTGGTGGTGACGGATTCCCTTTTGTCGACCTCCATCGCTTTGAAATAGCGCGGCTGGAACGATGCTGGATCCAGCTCGGACCAGAAGTTGCTCTTGTAGGGGAAAATCAAGGCGGCCGCGCCGAGGCTGGTGGCGGAGGAGCGGATGACGTAAGCGCCCGGTTTTTTCGCATCCGCCGGGGCGAATTCGATTTTGAGGGTGCCGGCTTTGATCATTCCCTTCCAACTCACTTGGAAATCCAGCGCGGTGGCAGCGAGCTTGGGATGGGGACCGAGAGCGTTGGAGTTGAGTTCCCTTTTCCACTCCGCACCAGCCTGCGCGAGCGCCAGTGACGGGATTAGGGCGATGAGGAAAAGGCACCATTTCATAATCTCTCGAACGACGACCGGGGTAGAATCCGCCGGGGAGCAGAAGGGTTATCACGGAATACCCGCAAGACACGGAAAATCTGTGATGGAAGATCGCCGCGCTATTGTTAGTATCCACCGCCCCAGCGGTATTGCCAGAAGATGCCGGCGGTTCGCCATTTGATCCGCGGGCATCCATCATCGGCGGATTTGACGACGGCCCGATTTCTCATACGATCTCACCGAACATGGATTCCACGTGGGCCTGGATTTCCGCTTTTGAAGCAGGATTTCCCGATCGGGTTCTATTTGAAAATAAGATCTTGTCGATCCGTGGCAGGCGGCAAGGCTTCTCTGCCATGAAGCCTTACATAAAGATTGATGAATCCACGATGCCCGACGGCACTCGTTATTCGCTTCACAAGCACGCTGGGGAAATTTATCTCAAGTACAACGGCTGCGAGTTGATGAGCACTGCGTTGACCTTTTCGGAGCAGCAACTCGCCGACATCGGGTGCCAGACTTTGCTTGATGGAAAACCGTCGAGACCTGCGCATCCCAAGATCCTGATTGGCGGATTGGGGTTGGGGTTTACGTTAAAGAGAACGCTCGAGTTGGTGGGCAGCCCGGCGACGGTGGATGTTGCGGAGCTGATGCCGCCATTGATTGAATGGAACCGGACTCATCTGGTGGAATTCAACGGCCCTTTGCTTGAGGATCCGCGCACCGTGATTATCCAGGGAGATCTTTTCGATATCGTTTCGAACAAGAAGCCCGGATCTTACGATGCCTTGCTTCTGGACATCGACAACACCCCGGACGATTTGATCACGTCGGGAAATGCCCGCCTGTATTCGCCAGGGTTTTTGGAGAAACTGCGGCAGGTGATCACGCCGCAGGGTTGTGTTGCCTATTGGTTGTCGGAGCCGGCGCCAAAGTTCAAGCAGCTCTTGGTCAAGGGAGGGTTCACCGTGGAAGAGTTTGCTTCCAAGCAACATGAAAGAGCAAAACGATCAAGACATTGTATTCTGCATGCCCACCGCAAGTCGTGAAGGGAAAATCAGCGAACTCTGAATGATCGACAGCGCTTGGCCAACTCTGCCGATGATGCCACGCAGGGTGGTCGGCGGATCCTGGCACCCGGATGGCTCGTTACTTTCACTCATGCTGCGGATGGGGTGTCAAAAATAAGTTAGGGCTTGATCTCGCCGATAAGTGCCTCTGCGGTGAACTCCACAAATGAGCCGGGAGCGCCCGCATAATGAATCTTCCGCTCGTGATCGAGCACGTAAACCAGTGGCCACGAGCCGACGCGGTATTCGGTGGCAAGCTTGTTTTCCGGATCCGGGAAATCCGTCCAAGTGACGGTGCCATCCGCCTGCATCGAGCGGAGTTTTTCCAAGGGATCGTTGTTCACTCCGATGATCACAAATGGACGCCCGCGAAATTTCTGATTCATCTCGTTGGTGATTTCGACCACGCGATTGGCGTCCTGGACGTTGCTGTTCCAGAAAAGCAGGACGATGACTTTGCCCTTTTGGGCTGATAGAGTGAGGGGACGGTTGGCGACATCCATGCCGGTTAGATCCGGCGCGACGCGGCCTTTGGTGAGGAAGCGGATGATGTAGAGTTCGTCCTCGGCGAGCTTTGCGACGGAGATGCCGTCGAGATCGATGTCGGAGCTTTGGATGATCGCCTTGCGCAGGAAAGTGAGGCGCTTTTTCATGATTTCGCCGTCGTCGCCGATGGATTTGAGCTGCATCGCGGCGGCCAGTGCGGCGACCCCTTGGATTTTTTTGTCGGGGTGGTTCACCTGGATTTTTTCGAGGATGGCGAGTGATCGCGGGTCTTGGTTCACCACCAGCGCCATGCACATCGGGGTGAGTTTGAGGCTGTCCATGTGATAGGACTCGACGGCCTTGCGAATCGCATCGGCTTCCTTGGCAAAGGTGGGGGCGGTGGATCCATTCTCATTGGTGGAGATCAGCCCCTGGGTGACGCGGAGAAACCACGCGGCGGGCTCGATGCTCCATTCTTCGCCGAGAGCCGGGCCGATTTCCGCCCACATTTGGCGTGCGAAGGTGGTGGCATCGGGTCGTTTGGCCCAAGTCTGTGTGCGTTCTTCCTGGCTGGTGGCGATGCGCATGTCGAGCGACCACTTTTCCATGGCCAGCTGATAGGATTTCTGGACGCTCAGGGCTCCGGCGGGAGATGCCGGCACGGCGGTGGTGAGCAGCAGCGAAAAGAGGACGATGAGACGGCTCAAGCGGTTCATGAAGAATAAAGTAACGGTGGCGGGCAGGTGATGGGAATCTGAAAAAACTCAGGAATCCCCGGCGCACCAAGTGGCGGCAGTTTCGCGTGCCCAGCGGTCTGCGGCAACCACCGATTCAAGTGTGCACGACGGCTGAACATTGTGTGAGTCCATTGCTGCCGCGACGCATTTCCAGATGCCCGGGAAGGGGATGAGACCTGCGCGGAAGGCATCGACGGCAATTTCATTCGCCGCATTGAAAACCGCCGGGAGCGTCCCGCCCGTGATCCCCGCGCGGCGGGCGAGGTCGAGGGCTGGAAAATCCTCGCAGCGCGGCGCTTCGAATTCGAGCTTTGCAAGCGTGGTGAAATCCAAGGGTTGCAGGCCGCCACGCACCCGCTGCGGCCAAGTGAGAGCATATTGGATTGGAAAACACATGTCGGTCCGGCTGAGTTGGGCGAGGATCGAACCGTCGGTGAATTCGACCATCGAATGCACGATGCTCTGCGGGTGGACGATCACATCGATGCGCTCCATGCCGATGCCGAACAACCAGCGGGCCTCGATCATTTCCAGGCCCTTGTTGAACAGGGTGGCGGAATCGATAGTGATTTTCGGCCCCATTTCCCAAGTGGGATGCTTGAGTGCCTGGGCCGGAGTGACGTGCTGCAATTGCTCTGCGGGAAGCGTGCGGAATGGTCCGCCCGATGCGGTGAGGATGAGGCGGGAAACTTCGTTTTCACCGCCGCGATGGCCGTCGAGACACTGATAGATCGCGTTGTGTTCGCTATCCACGGGAAGCAACCGCACTCCCCGGCGTTGGGCGGCTCGGGTGATGACTTCGCCCGCCATCACCAGGATTTCCTTGGATGCAATCGCGAGATCCTTGCCCGCCTCGATGGCGGCGAGGGCGGGGACAAGCCCGGCGGTGCCGACGATCGCGATGAGCACGATATCGGCGTCAGTTAGAGTGGCGAGTTCAGCGAGGCCGTCCGCGCCGAGGTGGATTTTAACATCAACCGGCAGCAGGGCGCGCAGGGCGGCTTCCTGGCTGGTATCGTAGAGGGCGACGTGGCGGACTCCGGTTTCGCGGGCTTGGGCAGCGAGTTTTTCGATGCTGCCAGCGGCGGCGAGAGCGATGATTTCGACGTGATCCGGCAGTTCGCGGGCGACCTTGAGGGCGGAGGTTCCGATGGACCCGGTGGAGCCTAACAAAATAACGCGGCGTTTGCGTGGGGCACTCATGCGGTGGGAAGCAGCACCCACTTCAGATAGAAATAGAGGGCGGGTGCGGTGAAGCAGATGCTGTCGATGAGATCGAGTGAGCCTCCGATGCCGGGGAGCATTTTGCCGGAATCCTTGGCATTGAGAGAGCGTTTCACGACGCTCTCGGCAAGGTCGCCGATCACGGCGAGCACGGCGAGCAAGACTCCGAGGAAGATGACGTGTGACCATTTTTGGAAGAAAAAGAGTTGTTCGGGAAACCCCGCGTAAAGTCCGCAGGCGGCGATTTGGGAGAAGATGAGCGCGCCGCCGAAGCCTTCCCACGTTTTACTGGGGCTCACGTGCGGGATCATCTTGTGGCGACCGGCCATTGAGCCGACGATGTAGGCACCCATGTCGGTGAATTTGGTCACGGCAAGCAACCACAGCAGTAGGAATGCCCCGTGTGTGCCCACCATGCCGGGAGTCGCCGCAGGGTCTGATACCATGAAGGTGACACGTGCGGCGAAGTTGAAGAGAAACGGGATATAGAGCAGGCCACAAGCGGTGATCGCTACGGCGACGAGCGACTCCAGTCCCTGGATCGGCCGTCGGAGTGCGAGGGTGAACGCACCGGCGATGGCGATGAAGATGGCGGCGGCATCGACTGCGAAGCTGACCTCATTCGCGCCTTGGAGGAATTGGCTGTAGAGAACTCCGGTGTAGCTGAGCGCTAACAGAATTCCAAAACGAGGGAAACAACTCACTCCAGCGCCCTTGAGCATGCGGAAGTATTCGATGGTGGCGATGATCGCCAGGGTGCCGGTGAGCCCGAGAAAGGCCCACGAATAGCGGCTCATGAAAATGGAAGTCACCACCCCCCAAAGCAGCAAGGTGCTGGCGCTGCGCCTGGCAAAGACGATCGCTTTCGATTGGGTGGGCGGCATCGGGGAGTCGGCCATAGGCGCACGAATCCAAGACGGCTGCGGTAGATGTGGCAACTCATTCCCGTGCTTGCGGCGCAACCTTTTTCCGCACGGACGGTTTCACCACCAGAGGAGACCGCAAATCGGACTCCAACATTTGAACCAAAAACTGAAATGAAAACGACCCAACTGATTACGCTCGCCGCCCTGTTCGGCACCTGCGGCTTCGCGGCAGCCCAAGATAAACCCAAGCGCCCGGACCGTCCACAGCGCGAGGTTCCTGCCGAGGTCCTCGAGAAGTTCGATGCGGACAAAGATGGCAAACTCTCCCCGGATGAGCGCAAGGCCATGATGGCGGAACGCGAGGCGATGATGCTTGAAAAATTCGACACCGACAAGGATGGCACCCTTTCGCCCGACGAGCGCAAAGCGATGCGTAAGGAAATGGAAGCCAAACGCAAGGCGTTGCTTGAAAAGTATGATGCCGACAAGGATGGCAAGCTGAGCAGCGAAGAGATCAAGACCGCCCGCGCAGCAGGCGAAGAGATGCCGATGGGACCTGGTCCTGGCGACCGCAAGGGCCCGCGTGGACCCAAAGGTCCGGGCGGCAAAAAGGGCCCGGGCGCACCGGATGCTCCTGCCCAAGCCGCGGAGTGACGTCCGCTCCGCCTGAATGATTCCAAGGCCGCAGACTGGATTTCCGGTCTGCGGTTTTTCTATAAATCCTGCTCGATCGCCTTGAGTGTTAGAAACAACTCCTGCCAGCGCTTGAGGTGCGGTTCGACGGCGATTTTCTCATGGGCGAGGTGGGTGCGGACGGCACCGAGCGAGGAGAGGTAGTCATGGAACACGATCCGCAGCGCTTCTTCATAGTCCGCGCGCAGGGTGCTGGCAAACCCCCCGCAGGTGTCTAGCAGGCGTTTCTGGAATTCCGCAGTGATGGTTTTGCGGGTGAGCAGCGCGGTGATCACACCGCCGGTTAGGAACAGCCCGGCAAGCCCGCAGAGGATGGCGGGCAGCCATGGCAGCCCGAGAGCACCGCAACTGGCTCCCGCAGTGGTCAGCACCAGGGTCATGAAGGTGAATGATTTCAGCGCGACATTGCGCCGCCGGAGTTCTTTGTCGAGCTGGTTGCGGACTTTGAGGTTGCCGATTCCCCGGCGTGCCGCACTGCCTAACCGTTGGACGAAACGCTGTTTCGCCGATTCCAAGGTTAGGTCCAATGGTGCGGGGTCGCCCATGTCCACTTTGACGGCTTCCCTGACGCGTTCCACCAACCCATTCCAATGTGAGCGGCAGACATCGACCACTTCCAGTCCGTCATTTTCTGCGACCGCTTCAACGGCGGATTGCAGGCGTTCGACGAAAATCGATTCCATTTCCGGCCCGGTCCGGTCACCCACGAACAGGCGGAAGATCGATGGAATCACGCCCAGGCTGCGACGCAATCGTTTGGAAACCCAGACGGCCTCGGTTTCGAAAACTTCGGCCACGCCTGCGAGGTGGCGGGGCAGGCGGTTGACGAAGCGCTCGCGGATTTCATCGATCTCGCGCTCGATCGATTCGAGAAAACGTCCTTGCTGATGGAGTTCGCGGTTTTGATCCTCGATGTGGTCCTCGACGGTGCGCAAGGCGGAAGCGGCTTGGGCACGCCAAGTTTCGAGCATTTGCTGACGGGACGGCGACTCGCAGACGCTTTGGGTAATGAAATACTCCAACGCCTGATAACCGCTTTTTTTCAGCAGGTCGGCGTTGCGGGGTGTGGCACGTTTCGCCTCGTAGGCGAGTTTGCCGGAAACTGCGAAAATCGGTGGAACCCGGCCGATTCGTTTCATCGAGAGATCCGCCATGTGGCCACGGATCACGGTGATATCCTTGTCTTCGCGTTGATCCGCCTGCTGGACGATGAAGACCATGCGCTCCATGGCATCGGTCGGCATTCGGGAAATCAGGTCCCAGGTGGCGGCTCCCCATGGATTGCTCACCGGGAAAACGAACAAAACCAAGTCGGCGGTTGGGAAAAATTTTTCGGTGATTTCCTGATGGTTGCGGACGCTCGAATTGGTGCCGGGAGTATCGATTGGATTGAAGTCGCGCAGGAACTCGACGGGCCGGTAACATTCTTCAAACATCGGCGTGAGTTCGACATCGCTGGCTGGTTTTCCGTAACGATACCACAGCACGCGATCCGTCTCCGGCAGGATGTTCACGCGGCAGAGATCGTGGCCGAAGAGGCCGTTGATGAGTGTCGATTTTCCGGCATTCACCTCCCCGCAAACGACAAACAGAAACGGCGTGCCAAGGCCCTTTTCCATTTCGGAAAATGGCAGGCGGTCCTCGAGATCGGTGCCGGTTTTAAGCGCAAGCTCCGCGATGCCATGCATCAGATCCGCGAGTTGTTCACGCGTCGCGAAGTAGCGCTCGCCGAACTGGATTTCGCTCACAGGATTGAAGGAGGGATTCTCAGAAACCGGACGGTGTCGCGGATGCCTGGGCGGTCGCTGCCGCGTCGCTCTTCATCGTCAGCAGTTGGGAAACCGTGACGAATTTGAATCCGCGGCGCAGCAGGCCGTCAAGGGTGGCGGGCATGGCATCCACTGTTTGGCTGTGAAGATCGTGGGCAAGGACAATGCCGCCGCCATTGGTCCCGGCGAGAATGCGGGAGGTGACGACGCTTGGGCCAGGACGTTTCCAATCGAGAGGATCGACCGACCAGAGAATGGTGGGATAGCCGAATTCGGAGTGCACCAGTTCGCGCTGGCGTTGGAGGAGGCCACCGTAAGGAGGACGCATCGTGCGCGGTTGGACACCGGCAGCGCGTCCCACAGCATCGCGGCATCGAACCATTTCCGAACGCAGTTCGGAGTCGCCCAATTTGCTCAATAGACGGTGGGTGTGACTGTGGTTGCCGATTTCATGGCCTTCCGCGACAGTGCGGCGGACGATTTGCGGATAGAGATCCACGCTGCGGCCGATGACGTAGAAGGTGGCTTTTACGTTGCGGGCGCGCAAAATGTCCAGCAGGCGAGGGGTGTTTTGCGGGTGGGGACCGTCGTCGAAGGTGATGGCAACGTAGTTGCCGGACACGAGCACGCGGGAGAAAGTGACGCCAGCATTTTTGGAAAAATTGGAACCCAGGGCCATGTCGGGATTGCGGGGAACCGAACCTTGGACGGGTGGTGTGCGGTATCCGGAATTTGAAGTGGTTTTCAACTGCGCAGCGGAATTGGCACCTTGATGCTTAAGGGGAGCGGCTGCGGAGCAACTCGTCAGTGAGGCGGCCACCAGCATGAAGCCGCGGCGGGTGAGCTTACCTGGATTTTCGGGCTCGGATGGATCCCCGGCGAGCGAGGCGTTGAGCATTCGATATCCAAGGGCGTTGAGTGGGTTGTCCATAGGTTCTGGAAAAGAGGGGATTTCGTGGAAAGCTTAGGGAATCTTAGTCATTTACCCAATCATGTCACGCCTCGTTTTCCGGCCAGCCTTCTTTATTCCAGCGGAGTGGCGTGTCACCGAGGGTGGGAGAGCCGTTGCGCTGGCGGTGGTAGTAGTGGAAAAATAGGTGTGTTTTGCCGTCGTGTTCCATGAAGGACGGGTGGCCGGGGCCGATTTTGTCGCCCTCGGATTTCATGTAAAGCGTGCCGCCGCCGGTGGATAGATCATTGCCATCGGCATCCAGAAAGGGGCCCGTGATCTTGCGGCTGCGACCCACGCGGATCTCGTAGGTGCTCTTAATTCCACGGCAGCAGAGGCCCCAGTTGACGAAAAGATAGTAGTGGCCTTCGTGTTTCAGGATGGCGGGAGCTTCGATGGATTCGCTCCAAGCGAGTTGGCGGACTTCCCTGCGGGTCGGGTGACGGTTTCCGGTGGCTGGGTCGAGTTCGATGAGCTGGATCCCTTTCCAGAACGAGCCAAACGACATCCACAAACTGCCATCTTCGTCGGCAAATAAATGGGGATCGATCGCATTGTAGGCATCTTCAGGAGTGGATCGGATGACAATCCCCCGATCTTTCCAGCGGAAATCTGGGTCTTTCGGGTCGAGGGTTTGATTGGTTACAAGCCCGATGGCCGAGGTGTTTTTGCCCCATCCGGAGACCGAGTAGTAGAGATGATAGGTGCCGTTGCGGTGGATGATGTCCGGTGCCCACAAGTGACCTTTTTGGGCAGGCAGCAGCTCGCGATGCCATGCGGGGCATTCTTGGAAAACCGGCTCACCTTCCGACCAAGTTTTCAAGTCCTGCGAGAATCGGCTTAGGATGCCGTTGCCGGTTGAGAAGATCCACCAAGTATCGCCATGGCGGATGGGGGTGGATGGATCGTGGAAACGCGGGACCTTTAGCAGTTCAGCCTCTTGAGCGGCGACATGGGCGTAAAGTGAAAACGCTAAAAAGACGACGCTGAGTGTGGTTCGGCACGGTTGCATTTGAAGATGGAGGCGGAGTGGATCCAATCGGGCGGTTGCTTTCCTCAAGAACCGGATTAAAGGACCCTATATTTCAAATAGTGTCATTTGCCACTCATTCCCAAAACCTTTATGCCCATTCATCGTTTTTTCCCGTTTCTTGCCGTCACCGGAGTGATCGCGGGTGCGCTCAGCAGTTGTCAGAGCACACTGCCAAAAAGTGTCCGTCCTGAACCCTTGCGGGCGATGGATCGGCGGGTGAAGCTTGAGCGATTCATGGGCGATTGGTATGTGATTGCCCATATTCCGACCTTTATTGAGAAGGATGCGTTTAACGCAGTGGAGCGTTATGAAATCTCGGACGATGGTAACATCGCGACGACGTTTTTCTTCAATCGCGGCGACTTTGATGGCCCGCTCAAGACCTATCATCCTCGCGGGTTCGTGCATAACCGTGCGACGAATGCCGAGTGGCGCATGCAATTTGTCTGGCCCTTTAAGGCGGCTTATTTAATCACTTATTTGGACGAAGATTACGAAACCACCATCATCGGCGTGCCCAATCGGAACTACGCTTGGATCATGGCCCGGACTAAAACGTTGCCGGATGCGCAGTTTGCGAAGTTGGGGAAAATCCTGGCGGATACCGGTCACGATATCACGAAACTGCGGCGGGTGCCGCAGAGGTGATTCAAGTGATCCGTTCGGGGCAGGATCACCTCTTCAGGCGGGTGCGCCTACGGCTCCGGGGATCGGGCCGTCGTCGTCGGTGCGTCCTTCACCAGCGTTTTTGACGACTGGCTTTTTGGTGAACTCATCGGGGACTGGAGGTGGCTTCGGCGCGGATGGCGGGTTTTTCATCTCACCGAAGTCGATGATATCCCTGAGGTGCAAGGCGTCGAGAGTTTCAAATTCAAGCAGAGCCTTGGCGATGAGTTCAACCTTGTCGCGGCCTTCTTCGAGGACGCGGGTAGCGGTGGCGTAGGCGTCGTCAATGAAGCGTTTGATTTCCTCGTCGATGACCTTGGCGGTGCTCTCGCTGTAGTTGGTGCGGCGGCCGCCCATGTCTCCACGACCGAGGAAGACCGGGCCGTCACCTTCACCGTATTCGACCATGCCGAGTTTATCGCTCATGCCCCATTCGCAAACCATGTGGCGGGCGAGGGCGGTGGCTTGGCGGATGTCGCCAGAGGCACCGTTGGAGACGTCGTCGCTGTGGAAACCTTCGGCAATCCGGCCACCCATGGTGACGATGAGATTGGCGAGCGCTTCTTTCTTCTGGGTCGAGTATTTATCGCCGTCTGGAAGATACATCGTCGCCCCGAGGTAGGGTCCGCGAGGGATGATGGTGACCTTGTGCAGCGGGCTGGTGTCCGGCAGGACCATGTTGAGGTAGGCGTGGCCGGCTTCGTGCCAGGCGGTGCCGGTTTTCTCCTTGTCGGACATGGCAAGGCTGCGGCGCTCACGGCCCCAGCGGACTTTGTCGCGGGCTTCTTCCATTTCGTCGAGGGTGACGGCGGAGAGGCCGCGGCGTGCGGCGAGTAGGGCGGATTCGTTGATCAGGTTGGCCAGTTCCGCACCGGAGAACCCGGGAGTGCCGCGGGCGATCTTGGAGAGGTCCACACCGGCGGCGAGTTTGATCTTCTTGACGTGGACGCGGAGGATTTCCTCACGGCCATTGACGTCGGGAAGGGAAATGGTGACTTGGCGGTCGAATCGACCTGGACGGAGCAGCGCGGGGTCAAGCACGTCCGGACGGTTGGTGGCGGCGATGATGATGACGCCCTCCTGGGTGTCGAAGCCGTCCATTTCGACGAGTAATTGGTTGAGCGTTTGCTCGCGCTCATCGTGACCGCCGCCCATGCCGTGGCCGCGGTGGCGTCCGACGGCGTCGATTTCATCAATGAAAATCAAGCACGGCGCGTGTTTGCGGCCTTGTTCGAACATGTCGCGGACGCGGGATGCGCCGACGCCGACAAACATTTCGACGAAGTCGGAGCCGGAGATTGAGAAGAACGGCACATC
>JBBECN010000253.1:0-11782 GCA_040881795.1 Akkermansiaceae bacterium | reverse complement strand
TTGTCGTCACCGGAGTGGCGGCAAAACTGTTGCTCGTGCTGTTGTCTCAAACCCGGAATGCCCGCGACTGACCATGGAAAACCTGCTCCCCATCGCCATTGGAATCCTGTTCGGCTGCGGCTGCTATCTCTGCATGCGCCGTAATATTGTGCGGGTCCTGCTTGGCATCATGCTCTTTGGCCAAGCGGCGAACCTGCTGATTTTCACCGCTGCGGGGCTTTCCACCGGCAAGCCGCCTATCATCGCCGCCGATGCCACCACCATGACGGAGGCCTACGCCGACCCAATCCCTCAGGCTCTTGTCCTCACTGCCATCGTCATCGGTTTTGCGGTGCTGGCCTTCGCCATCGCTCTGGTGTTGCGGGCGTATCACAAGACCGGCAGCGACGATCTAGACACCTTCCGCAAGTCCGATATCTAATGAAGTTCGAGTGCTTTCCCCATGACCGTTGATTCCCCACTGATAGCGCTGCCGCTGGCTCTACCGATTCTCGCGGTGGGCATCCTGCTGTGTATGCGCCGGGCGGGCGAGGCGGCGCGCCACACCCTGAACATTCTCACCTGCACGGCGCTGTTGGTGGTGGCGGGCGTCTTGTTTGCACGGGTTTCGGAAAGTGGTGTGCTGGTGTTGCGTTCCGGTTCGTGGCCGGCACCCTTCGGCATCACGCTGGTGGCGGATTTATTGTCTGCGGTGATGGTGCTGGTCACCGCTGTCGTCGGCCTGGCAGTCGCCATCTATGCCGCCGGCACCGGTACCGGAAAATTCCGCGGTTACTTCACACCGCTCTATCAGGCGCTGTTGATGGGAGTGAACGGATCATTTCTAACCGGCGATTTATTCAACCTCTATGTCTGGTTCGAGGTGATGTTGATGGCGTCTTTCGTTCTGGTGGCCCTGCCCGGCGGGCGCGCGCAACTGGAGGCCGCGGTGAAATACCTGACGCTCAATTTCATCGCCTCCGCATTCTTCCTCGTCGGCCTTGGCGTGCTGTATGGCATGGTCGGCACGCTGAACATGGCGGACCTCTCGGTGAAACTTGTCGAAATGGGGGACAGCGATCTCGTGCTTTCATCGGCGGTCTTGTTCCTCGTCGCCTTCGGCATCAAGGCCGGGGTTTTCCCATTCTACTTCTGGTTGCCGTCGTCCTATCATGTCACGCCCACGCCGGTGGCAGCGGTGTTCGCCGGGTTGCTGACCAAGGTGGGGGTGTATGCCTGCATCCGGGTGTTCACGCTGGTGTATTCCGGGCATCAGGAGTTTCTATCAAGCCTGTTGCTGCCCATCGGAGTGCTGACGATGGTCACCGGCGTGTTCGGCGCTGCGAGCCAGTTTTACATCCCGCGCATTCTTTCTTTCCATATCATCAGCCAGATCGGCTACATGATTGTGGGGCTTGGGCTTTTCACCCGCGGGGCTCTGGCCGCCACTGTGTTTTACATCGTCCACCACATTTTGGTGAAGACCAATTTATTTCTCATTGGTGGCATCATCGGCCATAAGACCGGCACCCAAGCGCTGGCGAAAACCGGGGGAATCTATCGGAAATCGCCATGGTTGGCGGTGTTGTTCCTGATCCCCGCGATGTCGCTGGGCGGGATTCCGCCGTTGTCGGGATTTTTTGCCAAATTCGCGCTGGTCCGCGAAGGTCTCGCCCTCGGCCAAGGGTGGGTGATCGCCGCCGCGCTGGCAGTGGGGTTGTTGACCCTTTATTCGATGGTCAAGATCTGGAACGAGGCGTTTTGGAAAGACGCTCCCGCCGGTGAGCGGCAACCGGATCGTCCCGTGCCGGTGATGATGATGGTCCCGGCAGTGGCCTTGGCTCTCGGGACGGTGGTTTTCGGGATTTTTCCCGGTGTCTTCATGGATCTGGCGATGCGGACCGCCGATCAACTCACCGATCCAAGCGCATACATCAAGGCCGTCTTGCAACCCGCCAACCCCATCCCTGCGGCACCATGAAAATTTTTCACATTCTGGCATTCGCGCTGATCTATCTGCGGGAGGTGGTGATGTCCACTTTCCGGCTGGCGCAGATGGTGCTCAGGCCGCAAATCAAACTGGATTCCCGGTTTGTCGAAGTGCCGCTCGATCTCCAGGGCGAGATGCCACGTTTTTTGTTCGCCTGTTTGATTTCCATGACTCCCGGCAGCATGAGTGTGGGCATCGATCCCGACCGCGGGGTGTTGGTGGTGCATCTGTTGGATGCCCCGGATCCCGAGTCCGCAATCCGGGAAATGAAAGCGGTCTTCGAGCAACCGCTCATCCGGATTTTCGGGCGCGGCTGAAATCCCAACTCTCATCCAACCATGATTTTTCTTATTTGTTATTTTTTGCTGACCCTTTCACTGGCGCTTACCGCGTGGCGGTTGTTCCGCGGTCCCACGGCGGCGGATCGGATTCTTGCGATTGATCTGCTGGCGGTGGTGACCGCTGCAGCGGTGATGTTGCATGCGATTGTGAAGGATAGCCCGGTGTTCATTGATGTCGTCGTCGTGCTGGGTGTGATCGTGTTCTTCGGAACGGTGGCACTGGCCAGAACTCTCATCCGCGAACCTTGAGACCATGAGTGAAATCTTGATTCAAATCATCTGTCTCGTCGGCTCGCTGGCGGTTTTTCTCGCCGCCGTCGGACTGGCGCGCTTTCCGGATTTTTTCGCCCGCGCCCACGCGGCGACCAAGGCGAGCGCCTTCGGGTTGGCTGCGTTTTTGTTGGCGGCCTGCCTGGCATTTCCGAGCCCCAACGTGATTATCAAATCCATCTTCGCGTTGGTCGCGTTGTTCATCACCCTGCCGGTGGCCTCGCAAGCGCTGGCGGATGCGGTGCGGCGCAAGGATGATGCGGATGAGGGAAAGTGACCGCTAGTCCGGACGGGCTTGCAGCCACTTTTCCCGGCGAAACCACGTTTCCTGACGCTTGGCGTATTGGCGGGTGGCGGCATTGATGAGTTCCTCGCAGGTTGGGCGATCGATTTCTCCGGCTAACAACGCTTGGATTTCGCGGAAGCCGATCGCCTTGCCGCAGTTGTTGGAAAATTCAGCCAACGCGGCGACTTCCTCCAAGGCACCACCGTTCAGCATCGCCCGCGTGCGCAGCGCGATGCGGGCGTGGAGGTCGGGGCGGGTGCGCTGGATGACGACGCCGCGGAGCTGTGAGGAAATTTCCGCGGTCTTGGCCTCCCATCCGTCGCGCAGGTCGGAGGCTTTTTGGCCGCTGAGAATGCAGATTTCCAAAGCGCGGGAAACGAAGCGGCGGTTTTGCAGCGCGGTCCGTGAGGCTTCGACCGGATCGAGCTGTCGGAGTTGGGCGACGAGATCATCGAGCGGGCGGGCGTCCATCTCCGTCCGCAAGGCGGCGTCTGCGGTGGGGAGCGGGGCGGCACCGTGGGTGAGGAATTTCAGATAGAGTCCGGAGCCGCCGGTGATGACCGGGGTTTTGCCGCGGGATTGGATTTCCGCGATGACGGGTTTTGCGAGATTGACGTAGAGCTGGGCGTCGGCGGAGATCGTGGGTTCTAACACGCCGTAGAGATGATGGGGGATTTGGTCGAATTCTTGCAAAGAAGGCGCGGCGCTGACGATTTCGAGGCCGCGGTAGAGTTGGAAGGCGTCGGCATTGACGATTTCGCCGTCGAGCTTGCGCGCCATTTCGAGGGCGAGCGAGGATTTGCCTGAAGCGGTGGGGCCGCAGATATAATAAGGAGTGACGACACTCCTGTCGTCACAAGATTTGGTGGGGACAGGAGTGTCCCCACTCCTTAAACCGCTTTCGCCCGCTCGCTCTGCCATAACGTAAAAGTTCCTTCCCGCAACTTCGCTGGGTTTCTACGGATATAACGTACCGCATTCGTGAAATGACTCGAATCCCGGATCAGCGTATCGCGATAGTTTTTCTGCCAGATGCTGCCTTTGCCGATTCTTCGTGCCGAGACGCCTTTCCAGCTTTGCATGAGTTTGTCGATGGGCGCGTGAGGAGTGAATAGTAGGTGTGCGTGGTTGGGCATGAGGACCCAGCAATGATGATCGGCTTTGAGGCCTTGGTCGCGCATCAGAGTATCTTCGAGTATTTTCCGAGCGGAGGGGTCTTTGATGAGGCACGAGCCATGGCCTTCATCCAGCCATAGCTCCAATTGCTGGGTGAAACGTTGATGGTATTCTTGTTCGACTTCTGGATTCCAGGGTTTTGGGTGATGAGCTGACCAGTCTGCGAGTTGTTCTTTCCATTTTTGGATGAGTGCTCGGGGCATGGAGTCTGCGAGGCGAAAGGTGACGAACTGGATGACTTCGGTTTGTTGCCAGTGGGGGAGCTTGACTCCGTGTTTTTGGTATCGCTGACGGGTTGTAGAACTCGGGCATGGGGAGGAAGGGGTTTTGTGGGGACAGGAGTGTCCCCACTCCTTAAAACGGAAACTTGCCGCCGCCGAGGCCTTTCATCATGTCTTTCATGCCGCCGGCACCGCCCATTTGTTTCATCATGGCTCCCATCTTGGTGGGCGATTTCATCATCTTGCGCATCTCGCCGAATTGTTTGATGAGCTGGTTCACCTCCATGAGGGTGGTGCCGGAACCGGCGGCGATGCGCTGGCGGCGCGAACCCTTGATGATCTCCGGGCGTTGGCGCTCAACCATCGTCATCGAGAGCACGATGGCTTCAGTGCGTTTGATTTTCTTGGTGTCGAACGCTCCGGCGGGCAGTTGTTTCTTAATCTTGCTGAAGCCGGGCATCAGTCCTAACAACCCTTCGAGCGGGCCGAGGTTCTGGATCATTTTCATTTGATCGAGGAAGTCGGTGAAATCGAATTTACCCGCCTGCATGCGTTTCATCGAGCGCATGGCGTCATCCTCGTTCATCTTGCCGGCGACTTGTTCGACCATGCCGACGATGTCGCCCATGCCGAGGATGCGGTCGGCCATGCGGCTGGGGTGGAATTCGAAAAGTTGGTCCAACTTCTCGCCCTCGCCGGCGTATTTGATTGGCTTGCCGGTGACGGCGCGCATCGAAAGGGCCGCGCCGCCGCGGGCGTCGCCGTCGAGTTTGGTGAGGATGATGCCGGTGATGCCGATGGCGTCATCGAAGTGTTGGGCGACGGAGACGGCTTGCTGGCCGGTGGCAGAATCGGCGACCAACAAGGTTTCTTTCGGGTTGACGAAGGTATGAAGCCGCTTGAGTTCGGCGATGAGGCGCTCGTCGATTTCCTGGCGGCCGGCGGTGTCGAAAATGAGGACGGTGCCTTGTTGTTGCTCGGCCCAGACGAGCGCGTCCTTGGCAACTTTGACGACGTCGGTTTCCGTGGCGTCCGGGGTGTAGCAGGGGACGTCGATTTGTTTTGCGAGCAGTGCGAGCTGATCGATGGCTGCGGGGCGGTAAAGATCGCAGGCGATGAGCAGCGGGCGGCGGCCTTCCTTTTTCAGGCGGTTCGCGAGCTTGGCGGAGGTGGTGGTTTTGCCGGCACCGTTGAGTCCGCAGATGAGGATGCGGGCGGGCGGATTGAGATCGAGTGGGGTTTGGTCGCCGCCGAGCAGGGTTTCGAGTTCGTCGTGGAAAATTTTGACGATCTGCTCGCCGGGTTTGATCGACTTGAGCACGTCCTCGCCGAGGGCTTTTTCCTTCACCTTGGCGATGAAGTCCTTGGCAACGCCGAACTCGACATCGGCTTCGAGCAGCGCGATGCGGATTTCGCGGAGTGCGTCGGCGATGTTTTTATCGGAAATCCGGCCCACGCCACGGAGGTTGCGGAACGTTTTGTCGAGGCTGTCGGAGAGTGAGGAGAACATGGTGGAGAAGGGTGATTTGAGATTTGAAATTATTCGCCGTCGGGAAGGTAGGCGGATTCGCGGTCGATTTGGAAGGTCCAGCGGAGTGGGGTTTCCGTGGTTTTGCCGGTGGTGTCCTTCCACGATATTGAAACTTGGCAAGTGGGTTGGCGGAGGCGGCGGCTGACCTGCCAGGAGAACTTGGAAGTTTCCGAAGCAAAGTTGGCAGGCACCTCGCCGAAGCCGGCCACTTTCATGACGAGGGTGGTGGGGTCGAGGTTTTCGACTTTGGAGAGGTTCGCCGAAATCTCGGGGAGCCGGGAATTGATGATCGCGCCGGGCTCGGGATAAACCGGGTGGGGCGTGGTCTGGATGAGTCCGACGATCGTGCCACCGGGTGTGGCTGCTGCGCTGGATCCATCGCGGAAGGTGGTGGCAAATTCGAAAATTTTATCATAGTTCCCGAGAATCATGTAACGTGGAAGGATGGCATCGGGGAGACTGCGTTTCACTTTTCCGGGAAGCACGGTGAACATGTGGGTGTAGCCGAATTCCTCGCCAAGCGGGTGCATTTCCTCAGTGTGGAAGCCGCCAGGGTAGGAGTAGGTGGTGATCTTCGCCGCGAACTTGGACTCGAGAAAAATCTTGGATGTTCCCATTTCCTTGCGGAGATAGGCATCGAAAGCATTGGCTCCTTTTTTTCGGTAACTCTTCACCGTGATCGGATAGGGATGACTGACGGAGTGGCTGCCGAGGGTGGCTCCGTTTTTGACCATCTCCTGGATCATCGGGGTGGTCAGCGCCTTGCCGCCGCCATCGACGTAGTTCTTGTAAAGATAGAGGGTGTAGGGGTAGCCGAATTCCTTGAGGATCGGATAGGCATCGGTGTAAACGGATTTCCAGCCATCGTCGAAGGTGAGTACGGCGGCTTTTTCAGGGATCTCCTTGTCGCCTTTTTTCCAAGCAATAAAGTCGTCCATCGAAATGACGGTGATGCCTAACTGGCGGATCGTCTCCATCTGCTTGCGAAACTTCGAGGTGCTGATCCGCATCGCAGTCTCGGGCGCTGTTTCGGAAAAATCATGGTATCCAAGCACGGCGACGCGCACGCCATCATCCGGCACCGAGGTGTCTTCCTGCGTGGGTGCGACAGGGACGGGTGCATCCTGCGCCCACAGGCTTGTGGCGGTGAGGAAGCACAGAATCAGGGCAAATTTCATCATCAAGGCGGGGAATGTAGGCGCGGAAGCCGACTTTTGAAAGCCCCAAGACGCGATCTCGGATGGGTGGGGAATTTTGATTCCTAGTGTCTCTTTTTCAGAAAGTTGTGAGTTTCACCAGGAGATCGTCGCTGTCCACTTGGTCGCCTTTTTTGACGAGCATTTCGGCGACGGTGCCATCGGCGCTGGCGCTCACCGTGGTGAGCATTTTCATGGCTTCGAGCACGACGAGCTTGTCGCCCGCCTTGACTTCCTGGCCGATGGAAACGGCGACTTCGGTGACCATCCCGGGCATTGGCGCGCAAGCTTGGTCGGCGGCGGCAGGATCGCCCTTGGCGCGCGAGGCCGTGGAGACGGACTTGAGCGAGTGGTCCGCGACGATCGATTCGCGGGGCATGCCGTTGAGCTCGTAAAAGAGCGCGCGGCGTCCGGCGGAGTCCGCCTCGCCGATGGAGATGAGTTTGATGGTGAGGGTCTTGCCGGTGTCGATTTCAATTTCGATTTCCTCGCCGATGTGGAGACCGTAGAAAAACGCGGGAGTCGGCAAACCGCTCAGGTCGTCATACTTCGTGCGGAAGTCACAGAAGTCGGCGAAGACCTGGGGATACATCAGGTGCGAGTAGAGATCGTCCTCGCTGGCCGGGCGGCCGAGTTTGGCGGTGAGTTCGGTGCGGGTGGCATCGAGGTCGATGGGTTCCGCGAGCTCGCCGGGACGTTTGGTCGTCGGCTTGCGATTTCCTAACACCACCTTCTGCACCTCCACCGGCCATCCGCCGTCGGGTTGGCCGAGGCCGCCTGCGAGCATGTCGATGACGCTTTCCGGGAAATCGATGGAGCCGGGTTTGAGTTTCGGCACGTCTGCCGCCTTGATGCCGCGGGTGACGAGGAACATGCACATGTCGCCGACGACTTTGGAGGATGGCGTCACTTTGACGATGTCGCCGAAGAGTTGGTTCACTTCGGCGTAGGTGCGGGCGATTTCGCGCCAGCGGTGGCCGAGGCCCATGGAGTTGGCCTGCTCGCGGAGATTGGTGTATTGGCCGCCGGGCATTTCGTGTTCATAAACCTCGGCGGTGCCGGCGCGTGGCGCGGAATCGAAGGGTTTGTAGAACCCTAACACTTCCTCCCAGTAGTCGGAAAATTCGTTGAGCGAATCAAAATCCAAGCCGGGATCGCGCTCGGTGCTGGCGAGGGCGGCACAGACGGAATTCAGGTTCGGCTGCGAGGTGGAGCCGGACATCGATGCGATGGCGAGGTCCACGATATCGACACCGGCCTTGGAGGCGGCGATGACGGAAGCGGCGTTCAGGCCTGAGGTGTCATGGGTGTGGAAATGGATGGGAATGCCGATTTCCTCCTTGAGCGCGCTGACCAGCTTCCACGCGGCGTGGGGTTTGCAAAGGCCGGCCATGTCCTTGATGGCAAGCATGTGCGCGCCCATGCGTTCGACTTCCTTGGCCTTTTCGACATAGTATTTCAGCGAATATTTGTCGCGCTTCTCGTTGGTGATGTCGCCGGTGTAGCAGATCGCGGCCTCGCAGATCGATTTGCCGTGGTCGCGCACGGCTTCCATCGCCACTTTCATGTTAGGCAGGTAGTTGAGCGAATCGAAAATCCGGAAGATATCCATCCCTGAATTCGCCGCATGTTTGACAAAACCGGCGACGACGTTGTCCGGATAGTTCGAGTAACCGACCGCGTTGGAGCCGCGGAACAACATTTGGAAACAAATGTTAGGCACCTTTTCGCGCAGGCGGCGGAGGCGCTCCCAGGGGCATTCGCTGAGGAAGCGCATCGCGGTGTCGAAGGTCGCGCCACCCCACATTTCCAGCGAGAACAAGCCGGGCGTGCGGTGGGAAATCGCTTCGGCCACGCGCAGCATGTCGAAGCTGCGCATGCGGGTGGCGATTAACGATTGATGGGCGTCGCGCAGGGTGGTGTCGGTGATGAGCAGGCGTTTTTCATTGAGAATCCATTGCGCGAATTTCTCCGGCCCCAGCTCTAACAATACATCGCGGCTGCCCTTGGGCGGGACGGCGTGGTGCTCGATGAGCAGCGAACGCGGGACGATCGCCTTGCTCATCGCCGTTTCCGGTTTCCAGCCTTTGGCGGTGGGGTTGCCGTTGATGGTGATGTCTGATAGGTAGGCGAGTGTGCGGGTGGCGCGGTCGCGGCGGCGCTTGAATTGGAAAAGCTCGGTCTTGGTGTCGATCAGCTTGGTGTGGGCCTGGCCGGAGCGGAAAGTTTCGTCGGCGATGACATTTTCGAGGAAGGGGATGTTGGTTTTCACGCCGCGGATGCGGAACTCGCGCAGCGCGCGGTCCATGCGCTGGCAGGCCATCGGGAAATCCCGGCCCATCGCCGTGATCTTGACCAACATCGAATCGTAATACGGCGTGACCACGGAGCCCGCATCGCCGGATGCGGCGTCCAGGCGGATGCCGAAACCGGCGGCCGAGCGGTAGTTGAGGATGCGGCCGTAGTCCGGCGAGAAGTTTTTCTCCGGATCCTCGGTGGTGACGCGGCATTGGATTGCGAAGCCGATGCAGGGGATTTCTGCTTGCGGTGGAATGGCGATTTCCTCGCTGAAAAGCGAGTGCCCTGCGGCAACTAGGATTTGTGATCTCACCAAATCAATGCCCGTCACGCACTCGGTGACCGTGTGCTCCACTTGGATGCGCGGGTTCATCTCGATGAAGAACCAGTCGTTCTGATCCATGTCGTAGAGGAACTCGACGGTGCCCGCGTTGTCGTAGCCGATGCCCTTGGCGAGTGTGACCGCCGCATCGCAAAGCTCCTTGCGGACCTTCGGGTCCAGATGCATCGCGGGTGCCACTTCGACGACTTTTTGATAGCGGCGCTGCACCGAACAATCGCGCTCGTGAAGGTGGACGACGTTGCCCTTTTGGTCGCCCAGAATCTGCACTTCGATGTGCTTGGCGCGGGAAATGTAGCGCTCGAGGAAAACCGCTGGATTGCCAAAAGCATTGAGCGCCTCGTTTTGCGCTTCTGCTAACAGACCAGCGAGTTGCGAGGGTTTTTCCACCACCCGCATGCCGCGGCCGCCACCGCCGAATGCGGCCTTGATGATGAGCGGGAAACCGATGTCGTGGGCCGCGGTGAGCGCTTGATCGGGATCGGTGATCGGTTCTTCGGTGCCCGGCAGGGTGGGGACCTTGAATTTGTGTGCCAGCGTCCGTGCAGCGGTCTTGTCGCCCATGTTTTCCAACAGATCCGGCGATGGCCCGATGAAGGTGATTCCCTCGCGCGCACAGGCCCGGGCGAAAGACGCGTTTTCTGATAGAAAACCGTAGCCCGGGTGGATCATCGTCACGCCTTTTTGTTTCGCGAGTGCCACGATGCCTTCGACGTCGAGATAGGCACCGACCGGGCCTTTGGAGGAATCAAGCTGATACGCCTCGTCCGCTTTGAAGCGATGGATGGAAAAGCGGTCCTCTTCGGCAAAGATCGAGACGGTCCTGAGACCGAGTTCGTTGGCGGCGCGGAAGATCCGGATGGCGATTTCGCCGCGGTTTGCGGCCATCAATTTTCCAGCGGGTTTTTGGGTAGCAGGCATGTCGGCGATCTTTTTAGGGAGTGCCCTCCGCGACGGGAAGCCGAAAAACCCGCCTTCGGAAATTACCACCAACCCGCCGGGGATGGGACGGGGGCCACGGTGCAGCCAGCGCGATGCGGGCGGTAACGGGTTGCAAGAGAGCCGTTTCCTCGCTCTTTTTGGCGGCGGTGGTGAAGCTGCTCGTGCCGTCATGAAAATCCTTTATCCACCTCTTTCCCTGCTTGTTGTTCCCCTTATTGTGGACCCAGGCCGCGCCCGCAAATCCCAACATCATCGTCATCATGGCCGACGATCTCGGCTACGGCGATCTCTCGTGCTATGGCGCCACTGCGCTGAGCACCCCGGCGATTGACCGGCTCGCTCGTGAAGGCGCGCGTTTCACCAGCGGCTATTGCTCGACATCCACCTGCACGCCCTCGCGATTTTCGTTGATCACCGGCACCTATGCGATCCGCCAGAAGGGCACGGGCATCGCGCCGCCGAATGGCCCGGCGATCATCAAACCCGGCACCGAAACCCTCCCGTCCATCCTCAAACGCGCGGGTTATGCCACGGCGGTCATCGGCAAGTGGCACCTCGGCCTTGGCGACCCGGCACCGGACTGGAACGGTGAACTCAAGCCAGGCCCGCTTGAAATCGGATTCGACCACTGCTTCCTGCTCCCGACGACCAATGACCTTGTTGCGTTGCAGCCATGACAGGCTGTTTCAATCCGCGCCCCCCGCGAAGGGGGCGACTGCACACCAACTGGATGAGGGTGGCCAACCTGCGGTTTCAATCCGCGCCCCCCGCGAAGGGGGCGACTATACGGAGGAATACTCTAACGCATCCGGCAACGTTTCAATCCGCGCCCCCCGCGAAGGGGGCGACTCGCTAGAAAGACGGCCCACACGCCAGCGCAGGGTTTCAATCCGCGCCCCCGCGAAGGGGGCGACCAGGACAAGAAAGTAATCGCTGACGCCGATGGTGTTTCAATCCGCGCCCCCCGCGAAGGGGGCGACGATGGGCATCTACGGCAAAGCATCTGATTCGGTGTTTCAATCCGCGCCCCCCGCGAAGGGGGCGACCCCAGATTGCCGCGATGAGGTGCCGCGCCGCCGTGTTTCAATCCGCGCCCCCCGCGAAGGGGGCGTGTCTGACGACAATTAAAGCTGGTCGCCGACGACAATTAAAACTGGCCAGTTGGGATGGTGGTTTTGGGGGGTGAGACGGCATGCCGTTTGACACCGGTTG
>JBBECN010000252.1:0-1901 GCA_040881795.1 Akkermansiaceae bacterium | reverse complement strand
GGCCAGGAACTCACCGTGATCGGCGTCAATAGCGCCGTCAGTGGCTCCAACAACGGGTTCTTCGGGGAATTTCGTGGCACGGTTTGGCGGATTTCGGACCGGCGCTGGCCTGAATGCGGCCGCGACTGCGGCCTTGCTGAATATGCCGATGAACGGCGTTGGCGGCACCTCGACACCATGCGGTTCACAACGGAGCTGGTTGCCCGACTCCCGCGATGCCGCTGCCCAGAGCATAGCCATCGAGCTTGTCTGGCTCTTGGGAAAGAAACCCAGCGATTTTCGACGCATCGGCAGGCCAGGCATCCCTGGCCCACTGCAAGACCTCTCGCCCAAAACCCCCGGCGCCGACGATGATGATCCGCGTGCAATCGCTAGACGAAACATCCGCCAATGGGGGGGCACTGCTCACCGATATTCCGTTCCCGTCTGTGGCGGCCAATCCGCCGCCGAACCGCGAGACCCTTCAGCGTACCTCATGGATGTTGTTTTGCGATGCGACGGGGGAACCGGGGCGGCAACTGCTGGCAACGGTGGCCATGCGTGTCCGTTTGGCAATCGGCCGACGGCCCAGTGTGCCTTGCTGGCAAACTGAACTTCTGTATACTTCCTCGAAACACCATCGGTCACGCGAATCCCAAAATCAAGCGTTGACAAAGCACTAGACTGGTAGAGGCCTGGGCCGAATTGCATCAGTCGGAGCTTCTCGCTGACTGGGAGCTCTTACAGGCCGGCACACCGCCCTTGCCGATCGCCCCGCTTCCATAGGTGGCTCCATGCACGCCCTTCATCGCGTCACAGACTTCCAAATCCTCGGACCGTATCGACTGCGGGTGGCATTTCGCGACGGCATGGTCCGTGAAATCGACTTTCTACCCGTGCTGGCCGGATCGCTCTACGGACCGCTGCTCGACGAGAGCATCTTTCGGCAAGTGCGGCTGGACACTGAGGTCCACACGCTCGTGTGGCCTAACGGCGCAGACTTTGATCCGGCTACCCTGCACGATTGGCCAGACCTGCTCCCCGCAATGGCGGAGCGAGCACGGGCATGGGAATCCGTCCCGAGAGGGGGTCAGGTCCATGTTTTCGGACAGCGCATGTCGGCATGGTGAAGTCTATTGGCCGAAAAATGGACCAGACCCCGACCAGTGAATCCGTGACGGATCATTTTGAAATCCTTTCGCCGATCAAGGTCGTCGAAACGATGGCCGTCACGGGAGGAATTCGATCGCTCAAACGACTCTCCAAGTTGCATGGGCGAGGACGATGGCGGAATATGCGACGTGCCAGAATCCGTGCAGTTGTCGGTGCTCCAGGCAAGTAGCTGATTTCCCGAGCTCAGGCATGGAAAGGGTGCCCAATGCCTACGGTTTTGCGAAGCGGGCCCTATCGGGTCTACTTTTATTCGCACGAGCCCAATGAGCCTCCGCACGTCCACGTCGATCACAGCGGCGCCACGTGTAAGTTCTGGTTGTGCCCAGTGAGCTTGGCAAGTAATCTAGGTTTCAAAGCGCAGGAACTCCGCGTCATCGAGCAACTGATCGAAGACCACGCGGATGACTTGCTGAAGGAGTGGGAGGCAGTCCATGGCGAACCCGGGTGAGCGCATCGTGCGTGCCATGTGTAACGAAGACGCCGTGGTGGTAGACCTCGCGGACGGCCGTGTTTTGTCTGTGCCGCTGGCGTGGTATCCAAGGCTCCTTCATGCAACACCACAGCAGAGATCCAACTGCCACATCGCCGGTGCAGGATATGGCATCCATTGGCCTGAAATCGACGAAGACCTGAGCGTCGAAGGGCTGCTTCGCGGTGCACCAGCCCCGCGGGTTTCATCCAAGGCTGGGTGAGCTGTGCGGCAGGTGAAGGGCCGGCCTGGGATCGGGATTCGGGAGCAATTGCCGGTG
>JBBECN010000251.1:0-11950 GCA_040881795.1 Akkermansiaceae bacterium | reverse complement strand
TCCACCTTCGACTTCTCGATCCCGTATTCCAGTTCCAGTTCCGCGAGCCGGTTCCACGCAGCCGGCATGAAAGGTAGCGTGCTACCGCCGGGAGTGCAGGCCAAAGGATTGCGAAAGGTCAGCCCAAGCGCGGCTCGTCCTGCTCTCCTTGGCATCCAGCTTTCGCCCCGCTTTGACATGCGGCCTGCGGCCAGGCCGCGCTACCTGCCCTTCTTCTCTTCCCCTTTTCAGCATTTCAGATTTCACCTCCCGCCACCCTTGAGCTTGCCAAACAGCAACTGAGAAACCACTCGTCACCCGTGAACGCCGCGATCTTCTCTTAAGGATCCAGCCCCCCCCTCTCCGCCACCTCACATCTACCGTCTCAGATCGGCATCCAAAATTTTGTCAAGATTTGCACCCTGACCCCAATTTTCCCGCACCGGTTTGGACGATGTCAGCGACGCGGTGGACATCCTGATCAATCACCCGAGCTGCCCGCCCTTTGTCTGCACGAATCTGATTCAGCACCTCGTCACCTCAAACCCGACGCCCGCCTACGTCGGCCGGGTCTCAGCGGTCTTCGCAGACGATGGCACCGGCACTCGCGGCAACCTGGCCGCAGTGGTGAAGGCCATCCTGCTCGATCCCGAGGCGCGCGATTTCGCTGCGTCGCTCGATCCCTTCGCCGGCCGCTTGAAGGAGCCGATGCTGCGCACCGTCTCGGTCGCCCGCGCCTTCGGGGCCGGCTCTGCCACTCCGGCGCTGCACGACTTGACCGGCATCCAGTTCTGGTCACCGTCAAAGGAAACGGTGTTCAGCGACTTCCTCGAGTATCCCTTCGAGTATCCCTCGGTCTTCAATTTCTACGAACCCGGATACAGCCGTCCCGGCGAGATCCGCGACCTCGGGTTGCTGAGCCCGGAATTCGAGATCATGAACGCGCTCACCGCGACCACCGTCCCGAATCGCCTATGGTCCTTCGTTCGAAACGGCTTCCACAACGGCAACTCCACCGTCACCCCGAGCTTCAAGCTGGTGCTTGATCCGCTGCGTGGGCTTACACCAGACACCGGGCGTCTGCTCGACCGGATGAACCTGCTGCTCTGCCACGGTTCGTTATCCCCGGCCGGACGCCAGCAGATGCGCGAAACGATCGACCACTGGATTGCCAACGATGCCAACTGGAAGGAGCGCGCCGACCTCGCTATCTACCTGGCGCTTGTCTCTCCGGATGGAGCCATCTTGAAATAACAACTGCCCACACACGCCATGTCTCGTCTGATCAACCGCCGCCGCTTCCTAGGCTCCGCGAACTGTGCCGCCCTGGGTTCGCTCGGAATTTTCAATACCTTGGTGAACCTCAAACTGATCGGCAACGCCGTGGCCGCGCCGCCGGCGGGCCCCGGCGACTACCGAGCGATGGTTTGCCTGTTCCTCCACGGCGGGAATGACTCCTACAATCTGCTCGCGCCGACCTCCGTCACCGAGCACGCGAACTACCTGGCGATCCGCTCGAACCTCGCGCTGCCCGCACCCGGCAGCGGCAGCCCGACCGCCCTGCTGCCGCTCAACTCGACCAACACCCCGGGCCGCACTTTCGGCGTCCACCACGCGATGCCGCAGCTCCAGCAGCTCTTCAACAATGGCAAGGCGGCCTTCGTCGCGAACGTCGGCACCCTCGTCGAGCCGACCACAGTTGCGCAATTTAAGAACAACTCGGTCAAGCTACCGCTTTCGCTATTTTCCCACAACGACCAGCGGCGTGAGTGGCAGACCTCGGTCCCGCAAAGTTCACTCAAGACGGGATGGGGCGGCCGACTTGCCGACCGAATGATGGGCTTCAACTCTTCTAATCAAGTCTCAATGAACATCTCGCTGGAAGGAAGCAATTTGCTCCAAACCGGCAACGTGAATTTTGCCTACACCATCGACCCAAGTGGTGCAAAAACCCTAATAGGTGCAACCAGTGCGGTCGATGCCGAGCTTAACCGCGTGCGAGGTGCCAAATCGCTGGTTGAATACACATACCGTGATGTTTTGCGCCGCGCCTTTTCTGAGGAAGCGAAACGAAGCTACGAAACCGCGGAGCAATTCGCCGGGATTTTCGATGCGGCCACGGTCAACACGGTTTTTCCGACCACCGCACTCGGCCAAGATCTGCGGGCGGTCGCGAAGACCATCGCCTCGCGCTCACCGCTCGGCCACTCGCGCCAAATCTACTACGTCCAGCTGGGCGGCTTCGACAACCACGCCGAGCTGCTCAACACTCAGGCGGGTCTGCTGCGCGCACTCGATGCGGCGCTGAAGTCCTTTTACGACGCGCTGGTGGAGCTGGGCGTCGCGAACGAGGTCGCGCTCTTCACCTGCTCCGACTTCGGCCGCACGCTGCGCTCGAACGGACAGGGGACCGACCACGCTTGGGCGGGCAACACGATCGTGATGGGCGGCGCGGTGAACGGCTCCAAGATCTACGGCAGCTACCCGGACGACTCGCAGCTCAAGATCGGCGCGGGTCTCGATGTCGGCTTCAATGGCCGCCTGCTGCCGACCACCTCGTGCGACCAATACTTCGCAGAGCTCGCACTGTGGTTCGGCCTTGCGCCTTCCGACCTGCCGGGAATTTTCCCGAACCTGGGTAATTTTTACAGTCACTCGTCTGGCAGTCCGCCACTCGGGTTTCTTTTATAATCCGATGAATCCCTATCATTTACTAACAAAAATTCTTGTGGTGGCCGCTTGCTGCTCGCCGGTGAGGGCCGCTTCCTATAGCGAGACCATCGACGGTGAGCTTTCAAATGACTTTATCGAGCCTACGCCAGTCCTAATGGATCTTGGCTCTAACCTCCTCACAGGCGGGCTTGCTGGCGGAGAAAGCGACATCGATCTGTTTCGCTTCTCGGTGCCCGTCGGTCACCAATTGGCGGCGATCCGGATTCTCGGTTTCACCGGCGGTGGCGGTGGCAGCTTTCTCGGCATCCAGCCGGGCATCGAGTTGAGCTCCAGCCCGGTGCCATCAGCAAGCTTCCCGGACCCCATCGGCTACGCGATTATTTCCGCCAGCGATGCAGCGGTGGACCGCGACGTCCTGCCGACCATCGCCTCCGGTCCGCCCTTCAATGGGGTGGCAGCGCTGCCTGCCGGCAACTACGTCGGCTGGTTGAACGAGACCGGCCTGACCTCGACCTATCAGATCGAGTTCGTCATCGCCGCAGTGCCGGAGCCCGCAGTGCCGGCAGCGCTGGCGCTCGGGTTACTGGGGAGCTTCGCCCGCCGCCGTCGATGAAGGTGCGCCGGATCCAAGTCGCGGCGGTCGCCTTACTGTTAGTCACTGGGTTGCTGGGGTGGTTGATGAGTCGCCAGCCGGCACCGCGGCCTGCGGCAGTGCCGCCACGATCAATGCTGCCTACAAGCCCGTCTGCGACCGCGGCGGAGCGCTTCACCGAGGACCTCTCGGCGGAATTTCTGAAGGGCTACGGCTTGGCTGGCTCGACTCCGGAAAAGGATCTGGAGCAGGTGAAAGACGTGGTCGATGCCTTCGTCCGCTCGGTGAAGATTCCCGGCGCGCTGCCGACCGGGAGCAACCGCGAGCTAGTCGCAGCGCTAGCCGGGGAAAACGCCCACCGCATCCGCTTTATCGATCCCACCGTATCCTACCTCAACGCGGACGGCGAGTTGGTTGACCGCTGGCAGGTGCCTGTGTTTTTCCACTTTGTCGAAGCTGACGATGTCGGCGTCCGCTCGGCGGGTCCAGACCGGATGATGTGGACCGCTGATGACGTGTTGATGGGTGAGCACGCGCTGTCCGAGTGATGGTGGCCTCAGAAGTCGATCATCGACCTTGGCTTCCTCGTTGCTGAATTCGGCGCCCGGCGTTGGGGGCGGCTGCCCGCTGTCCGGCCAATAGGTTCCACCAGACGCCGCGGGCTTTCAGGTCGAACCGGAAGGCCAGTAGGAGATAAACCCCATGATCGCTAGCACCCAAGGCATCATGCAAACCGCGCAAAAATGGGGTCAGCAAAAATGGGGTCAGGGTGCAAATCTTGACAGAAAAATGTGAAAAGCCAGCTGCTCCTGGGGTATCGCTGATGGAAACTCTGGGTTATGGAGAATTTTGGTCCGGAAATAGATTTTATCGGGGCACGGGTTCCGCTTTAAGTCTCCGCCATGGATGCGGTTTTGTTAGCGGTGGCGTTTTTCTTCGGCTTGCTCGCGCAGCAACTGCGGCTGCCACCCTTGGTGGGGTTTCTGGTCTCGGGCTTCGTGCTCCATGCATTCGGGCAAAAAGGCGGGGATGCCCTGGGAGTGATCGCCGAGCTGGGCGTGACTTTGATGTTGTTCAGCATCGGGGTGAAGCTGCGGGTGCGGACTTTGGCGAGGCCGGAAATCTGGGCGGGCACCTCGTTGCATACGCTGCTGGTGGTGGGTTTGTTCGCGCCGGCACTCGTTTTGGTGAGCACCTTGGTGGGGCAAATGGGGGGATTGTCATGGCAAACGGCATTGCTGCTTGCCTTCGCGCTGAGTTTTTCCAGCACGGTCTTCGCGGTGAAAAGCCTCGAGGAGGCGGGCGATATGGGTGCCATGCACGGGCGGGTGGCAATCGGGATTTTGATCATGCAGGATATCCTGGCGGTGCTTTTCCTGACATTTTCCACGGGCAAGATTCCTTCGTTGTGGGCAATCGCCTTGTTAGCGGCCTTGTTGTTCGGGCGCAAGTGGATCGGTGGCTTGATCGGGCGCTCCGGGCACGGCGAGATGATCACCTTGTGCGGGCTTTTTCTTGCCTTGGTAGTGGGGGCGAGAGGTTTTGAACTGGTCGGGCTGAAGGCGGACCTCGGAGCGCTTTTCATCGGGGTGTTGGTCGGGTCACATCCGCGGGCGAAAGAGTTGAGCAAGTCCTTGATGGGGCTGACGGATTTATTGTTGGTCGGATTTTTTCTACAAATCGGCCTGGAGGGTGCGCTGTCGTTGCAAGGGGTATTGTGGGCCTTGTTCTTGATGCTGTTGCTGCCGCTCAAGGGGCTCGCATTTTTCGGGCTGCTCACCCGGTTTCAACTGCGGGCGCGGACGTCTTGGATGGTGGGAATCACGCTTTCCACCTACAGCGAGTTCGGCTTGATCGTGATGGCCTTAGGGGTAGGGAAAGGGTGGTTACCGGCCGAGTGGCTGGTGGCCATGGCGGTTGCGCTTTCGCTAAGTATTCTGTTAGTCGCGCCATTCAGTCGCCGGGCAGAGGAGCTCTACGATCCGATCAGTGATTTTCTCAAACGCTTCGAAACGAAAGGCCAGCATCCCGATGATTTGCCTATCGAGAGCAAGGGCGAGCGCATCGCCATCTTCGGCATGGGACGGGTGGGTGTGGTGGCTTACAAAAACCTACAATCACGCTTTCCTGGCCGGGTGATCGGCTTCGACCGGGACCCCGTAGCAGTAAAACTTCATCAAGAAGCAGACCGGAATGTGCTCTTGGCCGACGCTACGGACTCGGACTTCTGGGAGCGGGTGAGCGTGAATGAAAATATCGACTTGGTAGTGCTTGCGATGCCGAAACACGGCGCGAATGTTCACGCGGCGAAGACACTCAGGCGGCATGGATTCGAGGGTGTAGTCACCGCCACGGGCAAGTTTGATGATGAGGTCCGGGAGCTACGTGAGTTGGGTCTGGATACCGCTTTCAATCTCTACAACGAGGCAGGTTCGGGTTTTGCCGATCATGTCGTGCAGGTATTTTCCCAACAACGCCCGGACTTGGCCAGTGCCTGGCGAAAAGCGGCGGTGGAATGACGCAAAAATGGGGTCAGGGTCCAAATCTTGACAGAATTTGGGAAGCCAGTCTGAGACTGCGAGTGCTGCGGTCGCTGGCGAAGAAGCGGGACCTGGAACGTGGGGTGAAGATCGTGGCCTTCGCGGGGAACGAGTGGTTCCTCACGGCTGCCGTTCGGCCAGTTGAAGAGCAGTCTCTATCAGGAGGCGCGGGAGGATGTGAGACAGCGGTATTGGCGGGGGATGAAGATTTTTGAACAGGAGCAAACGGAGGTGGGCCCATGGAGGGATTGAAAACCTTGCTTCGACTGATCAACCATCCGCTCGGACGCGGACGATTCAGCTGGCCGCAGAACATCGACCACCCCCTTTTCCCCACCCTCCGGTCCGGCCACCGGTTCATTCAACGGCCTTTTCCAAAAAACAAATCGAAAACCATCACTGCCGAAATCGAAATCGCCGACGAAACCGCCGATGTCGGCATCGAGCTTGCCACCACCGTCGTCTAAGCCATAGACTTCCGAACGGAAGTCAAAGTTCACCGACAGCATTCCGAAACTCACCGTCGAGGTCAAATAACAAGCCACAATCGATCCCCATGAAATCCCGCAAATCATCTATCCTGATTGCCGCTCTCGGCATCGCCGCAGTTTGTCCATTCCCGCAGCTTGCCGCCCAATCTCCGCCGGGATTTGCAGCGAGCGCCGGCACGACCACTCCCCATCTAACTCCTGCACAGGTTGAGGATCTCGTCGGTCGTATCGCTCTCTATCCCGATGATCTCGTCGCGCTCGTGCTCCCGGCAGCCACAATTCCCCTCGACATCGTGAAGGCCCAGCGTTTCCTAACCAAATACACAGCCGACAAATCGCTCAAGCCGGATCCATCCATTTCCCAGCCGGTCCTCAACCTGCTGACATACCCAGAAGTCATCAACTTCATGGGTGACGATCTCGATTGGACAGAAGCCCTCGGCCAAGCGGTTACCCAGCAACAACAAGACGTGCTTGATGCCATCCAGCTTTTCCGACGCAAGGCCCAGGCCGCAGGAAATCTCAACTCGGATGACAAACAAATCATCGTCGTAAAGCAGGAGACCGTGCAGATTGTTCCAGCCAAGCCGGAAGTCATCTATGTGCCGCAGTATCAACCTACCACGGTCATCGTGACGCAGCCCTCTCCCGTCGTCACCTATCTACCCACGCCTTATCCGGTTTACTACAACCCGGTCACCACCGTCGCTGCTGCGGCCACGGTAGGTTACATCGCCGGAGCCAACACCGCCTATGGCGTGAACTGGTATGGTGGAGGCTGCTATCAAGCGCCTTACGCGAGTTATGCCAACCACATCCAAGACGAGCGCATGGACTATGCCAACAACGCCCGCGAGGATCGGCAGGACTATGGCAACGCCTCCCGGGAAGATTGGCAGAACTATTCCAGCAATCAGCAAAGCCAACGCCAGAATACCACGTCATCAAACCAAGCATCCCGCCAAGAAACCAGCACCACCAACCAGAGCCAACGCCAACAGTCCACCCAGCAAACCACCGGCGCGAACCAAACCCAGCGGCAAGACGCGGCGGCGAGTGGACAAGATCAACGCTCCACCAACCAAACCCAGCGCCAAGGCACCGCTACCGGCGCACAAGCATCCTCCCAACAAAGCCAAGCCGCACGGCAAAGCTCGGCCCAACAAAGCCAAACCGCACGGCAAAGCTCGGCTCAACAAACCCAGGCCGCCGGCCAATCCAGCATGCCACAGGGAGGGCAGCGCTGGCAAGATTCCGCCCGGGCCCGCCAAACTCCGAACTCGGGCCAGGCTGCCGCAGCCAACCGCACGCCCGCGTCATCCGGCCAACGCCAAGCCGCATCCGCCTCATCTTCCGGAGCCTACGGTGGCGCATCCTCCGGCGCGCGGGCGCAAGGCTACAGCGAACGCGGCAGCCGCAGCATGTCCGGAGCAAGCGGTGGTGGCCCCAGCCGCAGACGTTGAACCCATAACAACCAACTGATCTAACATCATCATGAAAACTTCCATCATCCTCACCCTGATCGCCATCACATCACTGGTCTTACCCGTTCTGGCGCAAGAGAACACCGCCATCCCGCCGAAGATCTTTGAAACCCCTGTGGAAGCAGCAGAGGCCTTCATCGCCGCCACGAAAAGCGGTGAGCAAGAAGCCATTCTCGAAATCTTCGGCAACAAACACGCAAAACTCATCGGCAACGCCGATCCGGAACGCGACAAAGAACTCCGCACCAAAGTCGCCACCATGGCCACCGAGCGTCGCCGGTTCCGTATCAACGATGATAGCTCGGTCACCATGGTCATCGGAACCGAAGCCTGGCCCTTTCCCATTCCGCTTGTGAAAAATGACAAGGGCTGGGTTTTCAACACCGAATCCGGCATCGGCGAAATCGTCAAACGCCGGATTGGTGAAAACGAGCTCTCCGCCATTTCCTCGCTTCAAGGTTACGTCGCTGCCCAGCGCCAATACGCCGCAGCACCACGAGATGGCACCGAGCTCCGGCAGTTTGCCCGCAAGTTCATCAGCTCCCCGGGCAAACAGGACGGACTTCATTGGCCGGCCGATACCGACAAGGGCGAAGAATCCAGCCCCTCCGGACCGGAAATCACCGGCCCTGACTCGTCCCACGCCGGTTATCATTTCAAAATTTTAACATCCCAAGGTGAATCTGCTCCCGCAGGCAAATACGACTATATCATCAACGGCCATTTCATCGGCGGCTATGCCATGGTCGCCTGGCCTGCCGCTTATGGAAAAACCGGAGTGATGACCTTCTTCGTGAATCACTATGGCGACGTTTACGAACGCAACCTAGGCGCGGAGACTGCAAAAATCGCCGTTGCGATCACCGAATACAATCCAGACAACGATTGGACTCCGGCAGAGGAATGATGTCGTTGGATCCACCCCGTGCTGAGCCGCCGCTCCGGGGTCACGCCGGGAGCTGCCCGATGGGTGACCCAAGTGGGATTCTGGTGCGGCATCGCCCCGATCCATCAACGGCACTTTTTTGAAAAAGGTGACAATCATTGATTTTCCTGGGTGATCCGAGACGACCATGAGCCTCGCGGCATTCATCGACGCCGCGGAATCGATCGCGGCGAAACTCACCAGCCTGCCTTAGAACTCGTAAGTGAGACCGACGCCGACGTGGAGAAAGTCTCTCAGAAGTTCGTCTCCAGAGAACCGCGACGCATCGCGATCAATCGCGAGGTGATAGCTCAGGTGGGCCGTGAGCGCGAGCGCGTCCGTTAGCGCATATATCCCGCCCAGCCTCAGTTCGATGTGGTTCGCCCCATCATGGCCGTCGGTCACATAGCCTTGGTTCACCCCGAAAGCCATGGCCGGAGTGAGCTGCAGCCGATCAGAAAGCTCGAATTCCCGACTCAGCGACGTCACGATGAATGTGCCATCGGCATCGAAGGAGTAATAGGCGTCCACACCCAGCTCAACCTCACCGGGAAGCCCGGACCAGGAGACTCCGGCACCGATTTCATGATCGTGCCCCCCATCCTGCGGAAAGCGGAGATGCGTGTAGGCCACATAACCTTCCAGATCCTTCCAATCCCAACTCAGGGCGGTGGATAGCTGGAGTTCGTCATACGACTGGTCGGGGCTCTTGCCATACCATACCCCGGCGGATAAAGCGTTCCATCCCACCTCAAAAGTCGCGGAAACCAAGCTGTCACCATCCAGAGCGTCACGCCCCTCTGAGGCGTAGCGGCTTTCGTAATCGGCGTGCTCATGGAAATTCCAGCGATTCTCGTCGTCGAGAAAGCGGTCAAACGGCAGTTCGCCGTCATCCTGATGTGCGAGGACAAATGACGAACAGGCGAGGAGCGGAATCAAAAAGCGCATGCTGCCTTCAGTGGTCTCCCGATGACGCCCTGTAAAGCGAATTTGCGGATCGCAGAAGATTTTTGCATTAAATTGCAGCGCGCCGGAGAGGGGCGTTCCCAGCACCTCAATGCACCGCGCGGATGCGGACGAAGCGTTTTGAAACCGTGGCGGGATTCGGATCGCGGGCTTCCAACAGGAACGGCGTGTTTGGTGACCACGATCTGGGCACCCAATTCATCAGATCCGAGCTGTATTCAATGACGAAGGTCGAGTCGCCGGGCGAAAGTGCGCGCGGGACTCGCAAGGTAAGATCAACACCCTTTTCCCCCACCCTCCGGTCCGGCCACCGGTTCATCCGACGGCCTTCGCCAAAAAGCAAATTCCTAGCAGCTGAATCGAGCCGTCAATGGCTGGGGAATCCCGCTTGCCGCCTCCCGTTCCGCCGCCTAGGGTGTCGTCCCCATGTTTGCCCGTAGAGTAAAAACCTTGTGCCTGCCTGCTGCCCCGCTGGCGTGCTTGCTTTTTTGCTCCTTACCATACCATCGTGGGCCCAGGCCGCACCCCGCGCCGCGCCCGCCCAGTTCGACCCCTCGGACGCCTATTTCCAAGGCCACCTCGCTCGCCGCACCGCCGAGGACCTCGAGGCGGCCGGTGATTTCATTGGCACCTCGGACAACCTCCAGACCGCCCGCAATTTTTTCGAGGCGGTCGATGCCTATTACCCCGGCTGGAACACTCCCCTTTTCCCCACCCTCCGGTCCGATCCATCGACTGTGCCAAGAGCCTCCCGCGAAAAACAAATTTCTAACAATATGAGAAACCCTTCATTCCAATGAGAATTACTTGGACCCAGCACGGGGAAATAGCGGTGGCGGCACTGGTCGGTCGACTCGACGCCTTTGGGGCCAAAGAGGGGGCTGCGGTTTTGGGGGCGATCCCGCCGGGTCAGCGCGTGATTTTGGATTGCGCGGACCTTTCTTATTTGAGCAGTGCGGGGGTGGGGGTGGTATTGGCCAGTCAAAAAGCGGCGGCTGCTTCTGGCGGCATGGTGGCCCTCGCCTCCGTTCAGCCGTTTTGTGCTTCGGTGCTCGAGATGTCTGGGCTGGCTGGCATGATCCCGACTTTTGGCACCGTTGCGGAGGCGGTTGTGGCTTTGGCTCATCCGTCCCGCAGCTCCCTCGAAAATGAGACCTGCCCCACGCCCGTCGGCACATTTATTTTTCATCCGGTGGGGAGTGGTGTCGGGACCATCGACATTGTGGGCGACATTGCCAATGTGATCGATTGCGCGATCACGGAGGAATTGGTGGTCGGAAAACCATTTTTTGAAACCGAGTATTCGCTTGGGCTTGGTGCCTTGGGTGGTGCTCCGGCTGATTATTTACCGTTGATGGGTGAAGCCATGATGGTGGCTGGCACGATGGTCTGGCTCCCGACCGATGGCCATGACACGCCGGATTACATGATTCCGCGCCGGGCGTCGACCCGTGTGGTTCTTCATACCGGCTTCAACGCCAGTTTAAGAGGCGGTTTTAACGAATTTGTGCATTTCACCGCACCTGAGGACCGTCCAACCAGCGTGCGCGAGATCTACCGTGCCCTTTTTGATCTGGCTCGGGCTCGGCGGCAGGACTTTAGAGGAGTGATCGGGCTGGCGATGCGCGCTGAAATTGAGGCTGCCTTTGGGGCTGGTCTCACTCAATCGCCGCTTCTGAATAACCGCCCCTGCAACGGATTACCCATCACGGACGCTTCAAATTTCACCACTTGGTTTGAGTCGGATGAGACTCCACGCCACCGCGGAACCACCGCGTTGATCTGCGGCGCCGGGGAAGACTTGACTGCCGACTCGTCAGGCATCGATCACGACTGCCTGCGACGCATGTTTTACGTCAATCCGGCCAATCGCGGCGCTGCCTCCGAGCTCCTGCATAACCACGCGGTATTTTTCACTGGCGCCCCTCCGCCTGCGGCAACTCACGACATTGATGTTGAATTGCGACGAGTCGTCGAGCAGGGGACCTTCGTGGACATGCGTCATCTGCTCGATCAGACGACCATCACCTCCGCGCTGATCGCGGTCAGTTATATTCAGGAAGTTCGCGAAGACACTCAGCGATAAGGTTCAGTGTGCAACCGATCCCCCTCCTTTTTCCCCACCCTCCGGTCCAGCCACCGATTCATTCAACGGCCTTCTCCAAAAGGCAAATTCCTGCTAGGCTCGAATGCGAGAAGCAGAGGCAGCAAGTAGCATTTTTATTAAAAAGCCCGGCTTTTTGTATGATCACGCGCTATGCCTACCTTGGCTTGCTGGCGGGAGAGCTCGCCCCGGAGGC
>JBBECN010000250.1:0-1912 GCA_040881795.1 Akkermansiaceae bacterium | reverse complement strand
CCTGCGGGAGGTGGCCGAGGTTGCGGCCCGCTTCACTTTGGACGCCATGCCGGGGAAACAGATGAGCATCGATGCCGATCTTCGCGCCGGGGCCATCACCCAGCAGGAAGCGACGGAACGCCGCGAAATTGTATCGAAGGAAAATCAGCTGCATGGCGCGATGGACGGGGCCATGAAATTTGTGAAGGGTGATGCTATCGCAGGTCTGATCATCACCGCGATCAATATCACTGCGGGAGTCCTTATCGCGCGTTGCCTCATAATTAAAGACACCGAAGGCGGGATCTGGAAAAAGGCGGTTGAGGTCCATTGCCTCATAACCGAGGACACCGTGGCGCATGGCAAGAACCATGAGCCGATCCACCCGAGACGAATACCTTGAAAAGATGAGCTGCCGTTACCGTCGCTACACCGGCAAGCCAGCAAAAACCAAGCTTCTGGACGAGTTTTGCCGGGTCACCGGACATGAACGCAAGTATGCCAGCAGGCTACTCACGAGGCGACTGGGTCATGTGCTGATCGGCACGACTTCGCCGAATCGGGGAGGCCGTCCGAAGATCTACGACGAGGAAGTCGTCGGTGTCCTTTTCGAAATCTGGAAGCACTCCGAGCAGCCGTGCGGCAAACGGCTCGTGCCGATGCTCGCGGACTGGCTGCCGTTCTATGAAAAGCACCGCGGTGAACTCAAGGCAGCGACTCGGGAGGCCATCCTGGAGATCAGTCCGGCTCAGGTCGACCGTGTTCTCGCCCCGAAGAAAATCGGTCGTGGCGCGGTCAACCGGCGGACGCCGAAAACCAATACAGCAATCAAGGCGCTTGTGCCGATCCGGGCGCAATGCTGGGATGCAAAAATGCCTGGATGGCTCGAAGCCGACACCGTCGCCCACTGCGGCGGCGACATGGGCGGGAGCTTCCTTTGGACGCTCACCGCGACAGACATCTACAGTGGATGGACCGAAGTGCGCTCGTCCTGGAATCGTGGTCAGCACAGCGTTTGCGGGGCTTTCGAAGGAATCGAGGAGCACCTCCCCTTTACCATCCTTGGAGTCGATACCGACAACGGAGGGGAGTTCCTGAACTACCACCTGCACAGTCACTTCACGGAACGGCCGATGCCGGTGGAAATGACCCGTTCCCGTCCTTACCACAAGAACGATCAGGCGCATGTGGAGCAGAAGAACTCGACTCATGTGCGTCAACTCCTGGGGCATGACCGACTCGGCCACGACATCCTGGTGAAACCCGTCTTTGAGCTCCTTGAGGCCTGGAGCGTGTGGCGCAACTGCTTCACGACGAGCTTCAAGCAGATCTCGAAAAGTCGGGTGGGAAGCAAAACGGTTCGTTTACACGAGAAGGTTCCCCTGACACCGTGTGAACGCCTGATCCGATACTGCCTTGAGGTTGGCGACGAGGAGACGGCGGAGTCGCTCCGAAACTGGAGAGCGAGGCACGATCCGTTCAAACTGAAGGCATGGATTGAAAAGCGGCTGACCATGATCTGGAAGCTCGACGCGGCGCTCACCTTCGCCGACAATGACGGCGAGGCCGACCTGGAGGGGGTGGCGGCGCCGATTTTGCGGGGCCACCTTCGCTCCGCTCCGGTGTCCCCGCAAAATCGGAAACACGACTCCACCGCTTACCCGAAAACGATCATCAAACCCACCCCCAACCAAGACGCCACGAAGTCCACTAAAGCCGCCTGATTTTACCCAGCTTCGGTGTCTTTTTTAGATGAGGCAACAGGGATGAGCAGAGCGTAAGCGGTGAACGAGAAGATCACTGCCTCGCGAAACTCCACCCCGAAGTATTGCAGAAAGATCAATCCGATCAGCCACACCGCCTTGCACAGATAGGCCCACTTCGCCGCGGTGAGGGGCGACATCGTCTCGTTGCGGTATTTTGCAAAGACATC
>JBBECN010000249.1:0-12005 GCA_040881795.1 Akkermansiaceae bacterium | reverse complement strand
GGCTATTCACGAAAATTAGTGAGGCGGTGACGCGGCCCGGCAATAAGGTGGGTTTTTCGCTTGGGTCACTTGGGAAATCGCCGGTGTGGGCAGGATGGGCGGTGACTGCGTGACCGATTGCGATGCGGCCTACGATTTCCAGTTCAGCGCGCCCTTTTTCAAAGCGTAAACGTAGGCAAATACCAGGATGCCGGCGAAGCCCGCCATGCTGAGCAAGGCGACGGGGCCGTGGCTGGCGGTTAGATCACGGAATTGCACGGCCCATGGATACATGAAGACCACTTCGATGTCGAAAATCACAAACAACATCGCGACCAGATAGAACTTCACCGAAAACCGCGGGGCGCCTTCGCCGATCGGCAGCATGCCACATTCGTAGGCGCTGTCCTTGGTGGCATTGGTCTTGGCGGAGCGGCCGAAAACCACGCTCAAACCCAGCACGGTGACGGCGAATCCAATGGCGATGAGCACTTGGAGAAGGACTGGAAGGTAGTCGTGTGGCATAAAATCAGTGGGCTAGCGTGGAGATTTTAGGGATCAATTCCAGCGATGGGTAGCAAAAAAAACCCGCGCCCTTGTGGGGCGCGGGTGATTCAGGAGAATCGGATCAATCTTCTTGCGCTGCGGCTTCCTGGGCTGCGGCGTAAGCGCTGGATGCTTCATGGACGCGGGCCGTCCCCTTGTATTCCTTGCCGATTTTTTCGACAAGGCCACGGGTGACCAGGTTTTGGAGCTTCTCATAGGCACGGAGGCGGAGCATTTCCTCGCCGCCGCTCACTGCATTGCGGACTTTGAGGTTTGCAAAAACTCGTTCGAACAAGTCGTTGAAACCAAAAACTTTCTTTTCAGAAAGCACACTGCAAAGTTCATCAGTGACATGATCAGGAAGGCGACGTGAGAATCGGGTACGTTTCGTAGTAATTGCCATAACGACGTGAAACTACACGAACTTGTGACAAAAGCGACTCAAAAAATGCTGGGATATCACGAATCAAAATAAATAATAAGCAAGTATTTATTTTCAGCTTATGTGAAAAGATCTGGAATTCGCGAGTTTGCTGGCTTGACAGGGGGTCGGTTTTCTCCAATCTCCGCGTCCCGTCGCGTCGGAAACGTGGTGGGACCCCAAATCTCATGAAAAAGGACCTTCATCCGAAATACAATCCGGTCGTCTTCGTTGACATGACCACCGGCAAGCGCTTCATCAGCCGCTCAACCAAGACCTCCGAAAAGAAGGAAGTCATTGAAGGCGTGGAGCACAGCGTGATCTCGATCGGCATCACTTCCGATTCGCATCCGTTCTTCACCGGCCTCGCCCAGTTTGTGGACACCGAGGGCCGCATCGACAAATTCCAAAAACGCTTCGGTGCCGTTCGCCGCGTTGGGAAGCCGAAAACCGACTGATCGCAGTCCCATTCCCAAATTTCACCAAACGCCCGCCTGCCTCGCGCAGCCGGGCGTTTTTTTTGTTGCCCGCGCGCGCCCCACCTGCGGCCTGTGGAGGAAATGCTTGTTGCCCGCGCGGGAACTGAACACGTTGCTTCCGACCACATTTCCAACGTTCACCACCATGAAAAATCCGAGATTCCAGTTTTCCCACCGCTCGTTTAACTCCGCCGCCCTCATCGCCGCTCTTGCCATGACCGCGTCCACGCACTTCAGCCACGCTCAAGAAGACATGAGCAAGCCGGTCATCACCACCGAGACCCGCAAGGGCGAGGATGGCAAGGATGTGCTCTACATGTTCATCGACGGGATCAAAGTCCACGAGTTGGACACCAGCAAGCAGCCGCTTCCGCCCGTCGTCGCGCCGGGCGAGCCCGCCGGGTTTTTCGCCCCGCCGGCGGATGCGATCGTGCTCTTTGATGGCAGTGAAAAGGCGCTGACTGAAAATTGGACCGACATGAAGGGCGACCCAAGTGGCTGGAAAGTGGTCGATGGCGCCCTCGAATCGGTGAAAAAAGCCGGCTACATCCAGACCAAGCAGAGTTTCGGCTCCTGCCAGCTTCACGTCGAGTGGGCGGCACCCGCCAAGGTAGAGGGCGCTGGCCAGGGCCGTGGCAACAGCGGGGTTTTCCTGATGGGCACTTACGAAGTGCAGGTGCTCGACAGCTTTGAAAACGTGACCTACGCCGATGGCCAGGCTGGGGCGCTTTACGGCCGCAGCAAGCCCTTGGTCAACGCCTGCCGCAAGCCGGGCGAGTGGCAGAGTTACGACATCATTTTCCACCGCCCGCTGTTTGATGATGCGGGCAAGGTCACCCGCCGGGCAACCTTCACGGTGCTGCACAACGGCGTGTTGATTCAGGACCACGTGGTTCTGAGCGGCGGCACCGGCTGGATGGGGCCGCATGCGGCATCGGAGTATAAAGCCCACGCCGACAAACTTCCCTTCGCCTTGCAGGACCATGGCAACCCGGTCCGCTTCCGCAACGTTTGGATTCGCGAGCTGAAGGATTGATTCGACGCTGCTTTTGCTTGGCGGGTGAATCATCTCACGCTTTGCTGCCCGCATGCTCGCAAAGCGAATCATCCCCTGCCTTGACGTGACGGATGGCCGCGTGGTCAAGGGTGTCAACTTCGTCGATCTGATCGATGCCGGCGATCCGGTGGAATGCGCGATCGCCTACAATTTGCAGCAAGCCGACGAATTGGTTTTCCTCGACATCACCGCCTCGTCGGACAAGCGCAACACGATGGTGGACGTGGTCCGGCGCACCGCTGAAAAATGTTTCATTCCTCTAACCGTCGGCGGCGGGATCCGCACGGTCGAGAACATGCGCGAGATGCTGTTAGCCGGAGCGGACAAGGTCGGCATCAACACATCCGCGGTGACGAATCCGGGGCTGGTGGACGAGGGCGCCAAAGCCTTCGGCAGCCAATGCATCGTGGTGGCCATTGACGCGAAGCGCGAAGGCCCGGGAAAATGGGGGGTTTACACCCACGGTGGCCGGACGCCGGTGGGGCTGGATGCGGTGGAGTGGGCGAAGGAAGTCTGGCGGCGGGGTGCCGGCGAGATTTTGCTGACCAGCATGGATTCGGACGGAACGCAGGCGGGCTATGATATTGAACTCACCGCGGCGGTTTCCTCCGCCGTGGGCATCCCGGTGATTGCCAGCGGCGGCGCGGGAAATCTGGATCACATGGTCGATGTGCTGAATGCCGGCAAAGCGGACGCCGTGCTGGCGGCCAGTATTTTCCATTTCGGCATGCACACCGTCGGCGAGGCCAAGCGCCATTTCGCCAGCAAGGGAATTCCGGTGAGACCGGTGACCCAAATGCAGTGAACAGGCAGAGCCAATGCAGACCGATGAGCGCGCCGACCCCGAGAAGTTTCACGATGGGTTCGCCGCCAATCCAGATTTTCCGATCCCGCATCAACGCCACCCAGAAGAACGCACCGAGGGCGGCAAAGACACAGCGCCATGTGACCAGCACCGGTGCGCTGACGGAGCCGAGTCGGCCAAGAACCGTCGTCGCGGCAAAGATGACCACAAGCAGGTGGAGCTGGAGGAATGGGCTGCTGACAACGGTCGATGGACGGGTAAAACCACGATTGCCAAATTACGAACTTTCCTGCGGGTTGGCAGATAGCAAATCTTGGACGACCTTCTAGCAGCGGCTGCGCGACAAACATTCAGCCGCTTCATCCACCCAGTGATTCGAGCGCGGCGGGAATCGGCACCGATTGACGCTGGCGGTCGATAAAGTAACTGACCTCGGTGTAGCCGACGGATTCCAACAACTCCAAAGCGGTGATGTAGCCATCGCCGACGCGCTCTGGAATGTGTGCGTCCGCACCGATGACGACAGCGATCCCGCGTTCCCGCATCAGCTTGAGCTGCGACGGGGAAGGATTCATTTCCGAAATGGCCTTGAGCATGCCGCTGGTGTTGAGTTCCATCGCCACTCCGGTTGCGGCAATGCGGTCGAGCGCGCGCTCGATCGTAGGCTGGATGCGTGCGAAATCCCAGTCGGCGGGCGATTCGTTTTTGATCAAATCCGGGTGGGAGAGAGTGTCGAAAAGACCGCTCTCAGCAGATTGGGCGAGGTGTTCGTAGTAAAGCTGCTGATAGCTGAAAATCTCGCCGGTGTGGAAGAGTTTCCGATAGTCACCAACCTGATAGTGGATGGAGCCTAACACATGGCTGAGCGGCACTCGGGAGTGAAGTTCTTCCAGCCACGGCTCGACGCCCGGATAGAAATCGCTCTCAAGCCCGAGGCGCACGTCGAGGCGTCCGGCGAAAGTTTCGCGGGTGGCGGCGACCATGTCGATATATTCGTCGTATTGCCCGGGCGTCATCCGCACGTTGGCGGAAAATCCGTTAGGCAGCGGGCAGTGGCAAGTGAAGGTGATCCCTTTGAATCCCCGGGCGAGGGCGATGGCGGCGTAATCATCCGTGGTGCCGAACGCGTGTTTGCACAGGGTCGTGTGGCAGTGGGATTCGTAAAGCAGCGGCAAGGTCATGGCATTCGTTACTCCAGCATCGCCCGGAAACGAGGCAGGATTTTCTGGTAAAGAGAGTTTTTTCCGCCGCGTGCCAGTTGCAAGGCGAGCAGTTGCTCCGGCGAAATGGGATCGGTGGGGGAGAGCGACGTGGCCTTGTAGGAGCCGGATTCGATGTGCCTGCGCAGGCGCGGCGCGCCCTTTTCGCAAGCGACCTCGACGGTGGTCTCCCCGGCGCGCAGGATCAGTGCGGAGAGTGGCGCGGAGTCCGGATCAGTGCGCAACACGGTCCTAATGGCGACTCCCGCGCTGGATTCAAAAGCGAAGCCATCACCGGATTTCCGGTCCTTCCAGCCCGCTTGGGTGGCGAGCCAGGCGAGGGTTTGCAAGGCGGTGTTGCGATGATCCGGATGGTAGGTGATCTCGACGCTGTGGATGGCTGGCAGCGCTTGCCGGGCGACCGGATCATCGAACAAGCTGGCCACGCCAAGGCGAAACTGGAACGAACGGGACCAGGCGTGATCCTGGATGATGAGGTCGTGATTGGCTTGGGATGCCTCCTCGATTCGGGTGAACGATGCGGCGGGGTTTTTCCAAGACGAACTGTCGATGATGAGTCGGTCCATCACGCTCACCAGTCGCTCGGTTAGAATATCGGAAAGCTCGCCCTGCCACCAGAAAACGAGTGGCAGATCCGAGTTGAGGTGGGCGAAGACCGTGTTGCGGAAGCGGCCGGTGACGCGGCCGGTTAGATGGAATGAGATTTGCTCGCAGCAGACGGATTTGCGGCCCTCCGCGAGGTGGCAATGGGCGGTGATCCACGCGCGCAGGCTGGGTGGGGCGGCGCTGTTGATTTCCACCAGCAGCGCCCGGCAGGCGTGCTCGCGGGTGAGTTCGCGGATGATTTCGGAATTGGCGATGAGGGATCCTGGCTTCTCGGAAAAGACGACGAGGTTCATTAACGAAGCATTGGTGCGCGCCTCGTCCTGTTCCCAGAGCTTGCGCAGCTCCAGATCAATTTGGGAAACGGGGACCTCGATGCCCAGTTCGGGGCAAACCTCGGGGATGGTGTCGGAACTCGCAGTCATGTCGATGCTTCGAAGGAGTCATAGAACCGGCACTCGCGCAAGTCCCGTGGTGGGGTGGTGGATGATTGATGCACATCCGTGGAAATCGACGGGCTCACTCGTCCTCCCAGGCGAAGGCGGCCTCGGCCTTGGCCTCTGCGAGCAGGTCGAGGGTCTCATGCTTGCCACACCATTCCTCGATGTAGGGCCAGTCAAGCCGGGCGGGTCCCTGCACCTGCAGCACTGCGACGACATCGGCGAAGTCCTTGGCCCGCTTGGCCCCGCGGCTCCAGCGGAGTTTCTGGATGATGACGTCTTCCGCAGTGGGAAGATAGGCTTCAACGCCAGGAATGATTGGAACCTTGTGACGTCTCTCGAACCTGACGCCGTCATGCGGATCCTTGCTGAGGTGAAATAGCTCGATTTCAAACACGCTGTTCTTCACCCGGATCAATTCCTTGCGGGTGGCGGTGACCATTTCAAAACCGGATTGTTGTTCAATCTCAAGCCCCGGGGGAAGAATCGAGGAAAGTGTTTTCCAATCGGCCTCGTCGAGATTGACCACGAGGTCGGCATCCTTGGTGGAACGCGGGACGCCGTAATAGTTAGACGAGTAGGAGCCAACGATCATGTAGGGCAACCCTGCGTCTTCGAGTGCCCGAGTGAGGGAGATCAGCGCGTCGGTGCCATTCATGAGCAGGCTTGAGTTGCCAATTCGATCCGCCGGCGGAGTTCTTTCTGCTTGGCCGCCGAATCCCAGCCGGGATGTTGGTGGGCGATTCCCGCCATGGTCCATGCGCAGGCTTCCTCGAACAGCGAGGCACCGGCATCGAATTTTTCGAAAGGCGTCATGGCACGCGCCCGCCGCACCTTTGCCAGATCGGCGGCGCGGGCTTGGGCGGCGATGGATTCGTCAGTCACGGCGGGAAATTAGCTTGGCTGGCTGCGGTCGGCAAGCTTCCGGTTGTGGGCCACCATTTCCTAGTGCTCTAAAGCCGCCGCCACTGGTTTCCGTCTTGATGCAGCAGTTGGTCGGCCTCGCGCGGGCCCCAGGAACCCGCAACAAACTCGGCCATCGGCGGCGGGCTTTCGGATTGGTGCCAAGCATGCTCGATGTGGTCGATGAATTTCCATGCCTCCTCCACTTCATCGCGGCGGGCGAAGAGCGTGGCGTCGCCGGCGATGGCATCTAACAAGAGTCGCTCGTAGGCTTCCGGGCTGCCCTTGCCGAAACTGGTGGCGTAGTGGAAATCCATTTTCACTGGCTCAAGGCGCAGGCTGGTTCCCGGGATTTTCGAAACCATGCGCAGCGAGATTCCTTCGTCCGGCTGGATGCGGATGACGAGCACGTTGCCGCCGGGGACGCCGGAGCAGGGCGTGTTGAAAAGCACGCATGGCGCATCTTTGAAATGCACGGAAATCTCGGTGGATTTTTTCGGCAGGCGCTTGCCCATGCGGATGTAAAACGGCACGCCACTCCAGCGCCAGGTGTCGATGAGCAATCGAACCGCGACGTAGGCTTCGGTCTTGGATTCCGGCGAAACCCGGTCTTCTTCGCGGTAGCCGGGGACGGGATTGCCATCGATGTGGCCGGCGATGTATTGGCCGCGGACGACATTGGCGGCGACCTTCTCCGGCGTGTCCCACTGGCGCAGCGAGCGGATGACTTTGACCTTCTCGTCACGCACCCCGTCGGCCGTTAGATCGGTGGGCGGTTCCATGGCGACCAGCGAAAGCAGTTGGAGCAGGTGGTTTTGCACCATGTCGCGCAGCGCACCGGATTTTTCGTAGTATCCGCCGCGCCCACCTTCCATGCCGAGGTTTTCGGCGCAGGTGATTTGAATATGGCTGATGTATTTGCTGTTCCAGAGCGGCTCGAAAATCGAGTTGGCGAAGCGCAGCACCATCAGGTTCTGGGCGGTCTCCTTGCCAAGGTAATGGTCGATCCGATAGGTATCGCGTTCTTGGAAAGTGTCGTTGACGACCTGGTTCAAATGTTTGGCGGTGGCCAAATCGGTGCCGAAGGGTTTCTCGACGATGACGCGCGACCAGCAACCGGGTTTTGGCTCGTTGAGGCCGGCGTTTTTCAGGTTGATCAGGATCTCATCGAAAAACTCGGGGGCGGAGGCTATGTAAAACAAGCGGTTTCCCTTGCCGCCATGCTCGGCATCGATCGCGTCGAGCTTGTCCGCGAGACTGCGGTAGCCATCCGTATCGGTGAACTCGGAGGTGTGATAGGAAACCGACTCGATGAAGTTTTCCCAAATCCCCCCGTCGTGACCGGTGCGGGAAACCTTGCGATTGAGGACTTCCAGCCCATCGCGGAACTCGGCGTCGGATTTTTCCCGGCGTGCGAAGCCGATGATTTTCACCCCGGTGGGAAGTTCGCCATCCACGGCGAGATTGTAGAGCGCGGGGATGAGCTTGCGGTGGGTGAGATCGCCGGTGGCACCGAAGATGACGATGGTGCATGGCTCCGCCGGCGAGCGGGAAACGAGGTCTTCGCGGAAAGGATTGCTCATGAAGTGCGCAGAGTTTCAGCGAACCCGGCCCGCGAGGCAAAGCCAAATCCGGGTGGAGGGTGAAATACGATTCATGGCGGACATGCACCGGGTGAACGCGGTTTCTCAAAGACTCGCCACCGCCTCACGGGCTAGCGACTTCACCTCGCCCCATTCCAGGCCGATCAGGGAAACGGGGTCCGGTTCTTCCTCGGCATCTTCAAACCAAGCCAGACTCCGGATCACCGTGAATGCATCTGACGAGGGGTATTTCAGCGTGAAAAATCCGATCATCTCTTGCATGGAAAAATGCGCCGACAAGCCTACAAAATCGAAGAAATCCTTCTTGGATCCGCGGTTGGCGATCGCATTGAATTTCATCGCTGCCAGGTCCGGCAAAGACAGCAGGGCAATTCCGTCGATGCATTCCACCGGTTCAAGCAGCGGGTAGGCATGCCGCAGAAAATCCAATTTTACTCCACCGGCATCCACCGTCACGGAGTTCGTCGCCTGCGTCACCACCGTCGCGACTTCCAGTTCAAGACTGGTGAGCAAGTCATTAGGAGAAAAAGCCTCCGTCGCGAAAAAATCCAGATCCACCGACAAGCGATGCCCGAACCTCAAAGCCAGCGAAGTCCCGCCGCCTAGGGCGAAACCCCGCAGCTCCGCGCGGGGGGCCAGGCTGAGCAGCAAGTCGTTTACCGGCTTGGGAAGGGCGTCGAAGCGGAGCATCGAAACTCAGAGGGTGAGAGTTGAAACCAAGCACAGCAGAAGGCGAAAGCGCGCGGCTGGAGGCTGCGCAGCCCCGTCGCCAGCTCCGCGAGTTTGGGTTTTCCATAGTGCGCCACCAGAATTTGCCAATCCCGCCAGCGCCCGTATTCGAGCACCCGCCGCACCAGCCAGGCCGCATGCCGGTCCGGATCCATTCCGGCCCGGTCCACATCCCAGAACAGATGCTCTGACAAGTCATTCATGCCGGACACTAGGGCCACCACCACTCGAGGGGAAGAATGAAGATGGTGGAAGTCGGGCGGCGTCCATTGCTGCTATATTTTCCAAAGTGGCGTCAGTCTGGAACTCCGGATTTTCCTGTCTTTTGTCGCCAGCGGGAGTTTGAGAAAACGCGCGGTGGCCACGATCAGTCGGTCCGCAGGGTCGCGGTGGAAACTGGCAGGCAGCCGGTTCATTTCCGCGACGATGCCCGGAGTGATCGGTTGGACTCCTCTGTTTCCCCGAGCGCTGGTGCGAAGGGATCTGCCACAAAAGCCCCCGTCCCGCGAAGGGCGAGCCACGGTTTGGATTCTTTTTCAGCCACGACACGAGCCACCGGCTTGCCGCGTTTGGAAATCACCAGGTCCTCACCGGTGCGCTGGACCTCATCGAGCAGTTGCAGGCACTTCGCCTTGAATTCAGTCGCGTTGATGGTTTTCACATGACCCGTCTAAATGACCCGTTCGCAAGGGCAAGAAGGTTTTCCTGGCGGGATTTCCGCCCCAACCGGCCACCGCCCGTCATTTCGTTTCCAGTCGGGAAAACGCCCAAGGATGAGTGTGCCATCGGAGCAAAGCGGCATCTTGCCATGTGGGGAGTTGTCATGTAATTTACTGGCATGTCCGCGAAGGAAAAGTCCGGAAACCCGTTTGAGAATGATCCTTTGTTTCTCGAGGTGATGGCCGAGGCTTTGGCGATTCAGGATCGATTTTCCGCGGAACCTGTTTACGCAAAAACCGGCAAGGGATACCTGAAAAGCGTGGGGGTGAGTGAAATCCAGGAGTTGAAAGAACAGCGAAAGTCGTCATCAAGGAAGACCGCTCCATGACGCCAAACGCGCACTGGCTCCAGCCTTTTTCATGGGACTTTGTCGTGGCTCAAAACGAAGTTCTCTGCCGTGCGAAATCCGCGCACCATGGTCCCACGTCTGACGGGCATGCGGTTGGGATGGCATTGTGGGAAGGGGCACAGCAGCGGGAGATGAGTCTGTTTGACGCCATCGAAACGTGTCGGCAATGTCACAGACTTGCGCCCTTCACGAATTTCAACGGCAACACGTTTACCGCCATCGCGCGGATTCTCGTAAAAAGACTCAACCTCGAAGCCACACAGGAGCACCTCGCCCGCAGTCTTGCGGGACACATCGTGGCGGGAGTGGCCAGCGATGAGGAGGTCAGGGCTTTCCGGAAATTCTGTGAGAGTCTGGGTTGAGGGAGTCGGCGTGCGTTTATCTCCTTGCCAAGCCTGCTCCGGGCGAGACGCCCGGACAACGGTCTGGCGCGAGACGCGCCAGCCACGTGGAGTGGCCCCATTCGCCAGCCCCATTCGAGAGATTGCTCACCAAGGCAGCGGGAACGCGCGGTTGAAGGCGAAGACTCGCTCGCGGATGGCGTGGAGTTTGGCGGTGTTGGTGTGATCCGCGAGAGCTTCGGCGATGAAGTCGGCGACTTGTTCGACGTCCTTTTCCTTCATGCCGCGGGTGGTGATGGCGGGGGTGCCGATGCGGATGCCGCTCGGCTTCATCGGGCTGCCGGTGTCGAAGGGGATTCCGTTTTTGTTGACGGTGATGCCGGCTTCGTCGAGGGCGTGCGAGGCGTCGGTGCCGTTGAGGTTCTTGTTGCGGAGGTCCACCAGCATGACGTGGTTGTCGGTGCCGCCGGAGCAGATGCGGAAGCCGTGGTGTGTGAGGCGGGCGGCGATGGCTTGCGCGTTTTTAATGACTTGCGCGGAGTATTCCTTGAACTCGGGCTTGAGCGCCTCGCCGAAGCAGATGGCCTTGGCGGCGATGACGTGCATCAGCGGTCCGCCTTGGATGCCGGGGAAGACTTGCGAGTCGATTTTTTTGGCAAATTCTTCTTTGCAGAGAATGATGCCGCCGCGCGGGCCGCGCAGGGATTTGTGAGTGGTGGAGGTGACGAAATCCGCGTGCGGGAACGGGCTCGGGTGGACTCCGGCGGCGACGAGTCCGGCGATGTGCGCCATATCCACAAACAGATAGGCGCCGACCTCGCGGGCGAGCTTGCCCATGCGTTCGAAGTCGATGGTGCGCGAATAGGCCGATGCGCCGACGGTGATGAGCACTGGCTTGAGTTCGCGCGCAGTTTTTTCGAGTTCGTCGTAGTTGATGCGTTCGTCGTCTGGCGAGACGCCGTAGTGCGTGACATCGTAAAAACGGCCGGAGAAATTCGCCTTGTGACCGTGCGTGAGATGGCCGCCGTGAGCCAGGTCCATGGTGAAGATTTTATCACCGGGCTTGAGTACGGAAAAATAAACGGCGGTGTTCGCCTGTGAGCCGGAGTGGGGTTGGACGTTCGCGTGTTCCGCTCCGAAAAGCTCCTTGGCGCGCTCGATCGCAAGCTTCTCGACGACGTCCACGTTTTCACAACCGCCATACCAACGTTTGCCGGGGTAGCCCTCGGCATACTTGTTGGTGAGCACCGAACCTTGCGCTTCCATCACCGCGGGCGAGGTGAAATTCTCCGAAGCGATCAACTCGATGTTGTTCCGCTGGCGGTGCTCCTCGGCGGTGATCGCGGCGTAGATCGCCGGATCGGTCACGGCGATGCGGCTGCCGGATGAATTGCAAACGCGCGCTTCGTGACGGCCGCCGGCGAAAGCGGTGGCGAGGAAGGCATCCGCCATGGCGACGGCGGTCGGCGCGTCTGTGAACTTTCCGCTGAGGCAAAGCACGTTGGAGTCGTTGTGCTCGCGGGTGGTCACCACTTCCTCAACCGAGCGCACACTCGCCGCGCGGACGTGGCGGTGGCGGTTCGCCGCGATGCTCATGCCGACGCCGGAGGTGCAGGCGAGAATGCCGAAATCATAGGTGCCATCGGCCACATTGCGGGCCACGAGGTTGGCATAATCCGAGTAATCGACGGATCCGTTGCCGTGGGTGCCGAAGTCATTGACCTCATGGCCGACCGCTTTCAGGTGGGCGACAACGGCGTTTTTCAAATCGACGGCGCCGTGATCGGCTCCGATGGCAATGCGGAAGGT
>JBBECN010000248.1:0-12035 GCA_040881795.1 Akkermansiaceae bacterium | reverse complement strand
ACCAGGGTGAAACCTCCGCGCATTCTTTGGTTCATTTTCATAGGTTTTGTTTCTTATTTTATGGTTTTGTATGGATTGGGGCAAACGCCCCGTATTGATGATGCCCGCCCGCCGCGAGACGAGTGGGTTAACCCAAAATTACCCGGAGCGCACCGCGAAGCAAGGAGTAAGTTTGGCGACCTCACGCGCAGACGACGGGAGATCACACATCGAAGCCGAAATGCCGCTTCGCATTTCCAAAGCAGACGTCGCCGACCAGCCCGGAAAGTGCCTCGAAATCATCCGGCAGCTCGCCGCGATCCGCCTCACCGCCGATGAGATTGCAGAAAATCCGGCGGAAATACTCGTGCCGCGGGAACGACAAAAAGGAGCGCGAATCCGTCAGCATCCCGACGAAGCGGGACAACAGCCCCGTGGCGGACAAGGCGTCGAGCTGCAGCTCCATGCCATTCTTCTGATCGAGGAACCACCAGCCGGAGCCAAACTGGATCTTCCCGGCCACCGTGCCGTCTTGGAAGACGCCGGTGAGGCAGGCGAAGAGGTAGTTGTCCCGGGGATTGAGGTTGTAGAGCACGATTTTCGGCAGCGCACCGGCGTTGGCGAGGGTGTCGAGGTAATGAACGAGCGCGGCACCTTGTTCGGTATCGCCGATGGTGTCGTAGCCGGTGTCCGGCCCGAGCCGCTTGGACATGCTGCTGTTGCAGTTTCTGAAAGCGCCAAGGTGAAGTTGCTTGGTCCAGCCCTTCGCCGCATCGAGCTGTCCGAAAAACACCATCAGATAGAACGAAAACTTTTCCTTCTCATCCGCGGTAGCCGGCTTGCCAGCGCGCGCTTTGTTGAAAATCATCGCCGCCTCCTCGTCGGTGCAGGGCAACGCCGGCAGACGATCCAAACCATGATCGGACAACCGCCCACCGAGCTCGTGGAAGTCATCGTGGCGCTTCTGAAGCGCTCCTAACAAGTCAGAAAGATGGGCGATGGCGGTGCCCGAGACCAACTCCAGCTTTGCCAACCACGGTAGCAGCAAATCCGGCCGATCCACATGGAATACTTTGTCCGGGCGGAAGGTCGGCAAGACTTTGGTCTTCAAGTCGGAGGCGGCGATCAAGCGGTGATCTTCGAGCGGATCCGCAGGATCATCGGTGGTGCCGACGACCCGGACGTCGAATTTGTTCAACAATCCGTGGACGCAGAAATCCTGCTCTTCGAGTTTCGCATTCGTCCGCTCCCAGATTTCGTCCGCTGTCTGCGGGCTGAGCAGGAGATCGATCCCGAAATAACGTTGCAGCTCCAGATGCGTCCAATGGTGGATGGGATTGCGCAGGGTGTAAGGCACCGTCTCGGCCCAGGCTTGGAACTTCTCGCGGGGGGTGGAGGCACCGGTGATCAATTCTTCGTCCACGCCATTGGCGCGCATGAGTCGCCACTTGTAGTGATCGCCGCCGAGCCAGATGTCGGAAATATTTCCCCAGCGGTGGTTGGTCGCGATTTCGCGGGGCGAGAGGTGGCAGTGGTAGTCGATGATCGGTTGATCCTTGGCGACCTCGTGGAACAGGCGGCGCGCGGTCGGAGAGTGGAGTAGAAAATTTTCGTCAAGGTAAGCCATGGCAGGCCATTCCAACGCGTGAAGCGCCGCGGGCCAAGCGGGAAAACGGGATTTTTCGTGGTGCGTTTTGTGAGCTACCCCATTATTCCTGACGGACTTCGGGCTTGAAATCCAGCGGTGAGGCCCCGGAATGATCCATGCTCTGGATGGTTCCCCGTTCATCCTGAATCGGCATCACCTTGATATCGACTTCGACCGGCACGGCGCGCAGCCCTTGGATGATTTCGCGGAGGTGGGCGACGGTGGTTTCTGACAGGGTTTGCGGTTTGGCGTGCTCGCGCCCGGTTTCGGCGATGATTTTCTTGATCGCATCGAGACCATCCTGGAATCCGGACAACTGCGCGACCACCCGGCCGACGGGATCCTCCTCGCCAGCGCCGCCTAACAATCGGCGTTTCATGAACTCCTTCTTGATGTCCGCCCAGCGGGACTGCTCCTTCTCGTTGGAGATGCCTTCGAATTCCTTGAACTTGAGAAGATTCGCCTCGGTGCCCTGGGTGAGCGTCTGCGATTCATTCTGATAGTGGTCGAGGATCAGGGCCCGGATTTCCTGGTTGCTCATCAGCGGCAGCACCTTGGCGGCGATGCGGGCCATGTTCCGATAGGATCCCTGAAGGCGGAATGCGGGTTCGGTGCGGTAGGCATCCTCCTGCGCGGCGCTGCGGATGTATTCCTGGTTCACCCGCAGGATGGTGTCGCGGACCTCAAACAAATGCCGGGTGACGGTGACCATTTCATCAATCTCCGCCGGAGCATGGTTGCCCTTAAAATCGACGCCTTCCTGGCTGCCGGTTTGCGCGACTTTCATCACGGCGTAAACGTCTTCCTGATGGCGGCTGGCGAGACGGGAGAGGATCGGATTCGCGGTGAGGCAGTTTTCAATATAACTGGCTTTGAAAGCATCGATGTGGCCGCCGAGGATATCACCCAAGTTATAGGTATCGGCGCGGTTGGCCAACATGTCCGGGATCTTGAATTTTGTCCCGCCCTCGGTGTAGGGGTTTCCGGCCATGACGACGGCAACCTTTTTCCCTCGCAAATCATAGGTGCGGGCCTTGCCTTTCCAGACTCCCTCCATTTTCCGCTGGGCATCGCAAAGGCTGATAAACCGTTGGAGAAACTCGGGATTGGTGTGCTGGATGTCATCCACGTAGATCATCACGTTGTCACCCATTTCCAACGCGAGGTTGAGTTTATCCACCTCCTCGCGGGCTGATAGATTGGGTGCTTCCGTGGGATCGAGGGAGACGACGGCATGGCCAAGGGCCGGACCGTTGATCTTCATGAAGGTCAGGCCAAGACGGTTGGCGACGTATTCCATGATGGTCGTCTTGCCATAGCCGGGCGGCGAAACCAACAGCAGCAGGCCGGAGCGGTCGGTGCGGGTGTCGCTGCCCGCGGTGCCGATTTGTTTGGCTAGATTTTCACCAATGATCGGTAGATAGACATCGTTGATCAGGCGGTTGCGGACGAAGGAACTCATGACCTTCGGCTTGAACTCATCGAGGCGGATCTGCTCGCGGCGGGTTTCGATCAGACGTTGTTTGAGGCGGGTGCAGGCTTCGAACGCGGGCACCTCGCGGTTTCCGAAATCCGCCAGGCGTTCGCGGAATGCATGGTAGTCGGTTTCATAAATTCCGCCGTCCTGGATGACGGCGTGTTGACCGCGCAGGCCATCCACACGAATGGCGGACACGCTTTCGCTAACACCGCGCTGCTCGATGCCGCCGCGCAACCAATGGGCGGCGGACTCGGCCACCCAAGCGAGCGCCGGAGTCAGACGCGGGTTGGGAGGAGCGGCATCGGCGAAACGGAGATGGCCGTTCATCCAATCGATCAAGGCGAGGAACCTGTGCTCGGGATCGCCCGCCAGGGGCTCGATCGAACGATTGAACTCTGAACCGACCATGCCGGTGTTTAGCGCGAGTTTGAAACCCGCGGTTCCAGCCGCAGCCTCGGCGGACGCGGGGACGGGTGCCCCGGATGCGAGTTGTACGAAGAGATACGTCGCCGCCTCAGCGGCCATGGTGGCGGGCGTGGAAGTTCCGATAGAAAGCAACAGCCCGGCGGACTGGGATTGCATGACGAACTCCAACAGCGCATTTTCCAAAGTGGTGCGCAGCGGGTGCGTTTCCGTCGCGGGCGACCCGAAAGCACGACGCATCGAGCCATGAGCGGCGATCAATGTTTCGATGGATTTCCCTGCATCCGTGGTGCGATGGAATTCCCAAAACAGCATGGCCAACGCCCGCACGCGCGGGCCGAAGCGCAGCAACCCAAGCGACCGGTGGACGGGCAGCAAGGCTGATAGAATCCGCAATGCATCCTCGTCATGCACGCCTTTGGTGTAGCCTTCCGAATAACGCGGCGCCATGAAGGCGTGGACGGTTTCCAAGGTCGGCAAACCCTCGACGCCGTGCTCGAGCATTTTCCAAGCAAGCCACTCCGCCCGATAGACGCGGCTGTTTTCGCTAACAACCTGCTGGTCCCAAACATTGCGGGTGGCGAGGAATTCCGCATCCTCGACGGGTTCGAAAAAGGCGGTTCCTGATAGATGAAAACACGGAACGTCCTCGTGGGTGATGATCGAAAGCTCCAGCTCCTGGGTGTTCACCGAGAAATTGTGGCGGCCGAATTTAAGGACGTTTCCGCCGTCGGCGAAAAGTTCTTTGCGGTCCTTGAGTTGGCGGACGGCGTCGTCCTGCACGGTTTTCAGGCGGGTCTGAAGGTCGTCCGCCTTGACGCTGTCACCGATGTCGCGGAGTTCGACGACGATATCGCGGAGTTTCGCAACCATCAGATCGCCGGCGAAATAGCCGTTGATGGCGTTGATGTCGTCGAGTGAAGATGCGCGGTGTTTCAGGCCGGCGAGGATGCGTTCGGCGGATTTGAGCAGGTTGCCGGCGCGGCGGTTGCGCTGCTCGATGAGCGCTTGTTTGCGGCCTTCGAAGGCTTCGTAGATTTCCTCGCGCTTGGTGGCGAGTTCATCGATGTATTCGTCAAACTCGGCAAAGCGGCCTTCGAGTTCCTCCACCTGGACCATCACCTTGGTAAGATATTCCCCGCACTTTTCCGGGGTGTCGCAGAGGTCGAGGAAATTGACGACCGACTGGCCTAACAATTTCAGCTGCGCCCCGAACTGAGCCACCCCTTCGACGCGGGCGAGCTCGCGGCGCTTGGATTTCAGCTCCGCGCGGATGCCATTGAGCGTGGCGTAGAGCGCGGAGATGTTTTCAATGATCGCCGTCGTTTGGGTGGCGTCCTGGATGCGGAGGTTGCCGACGATGTCGATGAGCAGTTCGAGTTCCCCGCCCGCCTGGTCGAGGCCTTTCGCGGTGGCATCGGCCTCTGTGGTCTTGGTGATGCTGGCAAGCGACGCGCGCTGGGTTTCGATGGCGGCGCGGTAGGGATCGAGCGCTTCGGGACGGAGCAGGAATTCGACGGTGCGCTCGGAAACGGCTGAGGCGGCATCGGCCGCGCGTTTGTCGAGGTCATCGATGAGCGCGTTATCGGCATAGCGCAATTCGCGCAGGCCGATGATTTCGCCGCGGCGCAGACGCAATTCCGCGAGGTGATGGACAAATCCGCGGATGTCATCGGGAGCGCTGCCGCGGATGGCCGTGAGAAGTTTCTCAGTGGCGGTCTTGACCTCCTCGGTGCGGCTGGCGGTGGCCTGACGGAGGCGAACGACCTTGTCGAATTCGTCAATCGCCGCGTTGGCGGCGGAGTTGATCGCTTCCAGCGGCTCGGCAAGGGACTGGGTTTCCTCTTCCTTGAGCCAGAAATACCCGTCGAGCACCTCGCGGCTGCGGCGCACCAGTTCGAGATAGACATCGGCGTAGGTATCACCTTTTCCTAACAATATCAAAATCTCACGCGCCTCGGCCATGGCGCGGACGAGTGTGGAGTTGCCGATTTTGAAAAGCAGCGACTCGCGCTTTTCGGTGGGGACCGAGGTGGCGGTGTCGGCGACGTAGGGCGTGCGCCAAACTTGCAGTGCATGGTGTTTCTGCGGTTGCTCCGGAGCTTGGAAGAGCACCATCCGGCCATCGGGATCCAGCGCGAAGCCATTGCAAATCACCGGGGTCTCGACGGTCTGTGCGATGACGTTGTAGGAAAAAAGAACGTAGTGGCCGGTGGAGCGCTGATAGAAAACGAAAAGTGTATCTTCGCCATTCCCCGCCGCGACGCGACGCTCGAAGCGCAGGCCGGTGCGGCCGGTTTCGTAGGTTTTCACCTCGCCGGTGGCTAACAGATAACCGTTGGCAAAGAGAATCCCCTGGTCCTCGGGCAGCAGCACGCAGGACTCGCCGATACCATCCAGCCGGTGGACCTCGCGGGTCTTTTCGTTGTAAACCAGATGCCGGTGTTTATTTTCCCGATACGGCAGGATGCGCAGCACAATCAACGGCCCGAGAATGGCGTAGAGGACTTCCGCGTCATCGAGCGTCTGGTCAGCGTCATCGACGGGTTCGGAGTAGATCCCCTGCCCGCTCGCGGTGTTGTCCTCGACCTTGATGGTTAGGTCGCCACCAACGGTTTCCACAAACACCCGATCCTCGATGGAAATGTGGGGGTGGTCTCCGGAGCGATGCATGTCGCGGTGGGCTCGTTTCCACTGGAACTCGACCAACTCCGGATAGCGGGCCTCATGGTCGGAGCGGTTGCCCAGATAGGCCATCGTGCCGTCGCCATCCAAACGCCATTTGAAAGTCTTGAAATCGTCCTCGGATTTCCCGATCCGCATCTTCATGTGGACGTGCGGGCCGAGAACCATGAATTTCACGAAAACCGTGTCCCGGTAATAGCGGAAGAGTGTTAGAAAATCCTCGTTGAATGCGGCATCGGCGAGCACTTCCTCCAGTGGAACCGGGTGAAAGTTTTGCTGTGCATCCAGACGGCAAACCGCGAACACATCGGCGAGATCGGTCGTTTGCTTGAGGCCGAACTGGATGTTGTAACCGAGCAGATAGAGTCCGTTGCCAAGGCTGACGAGATCGCGCGGGACGCAGTTGTGGGAGGTGGCTGCGTGGCCGGTCGCCAGCAACTCGGTGGTGATCGCACCGAAAACATCGTGCCGCGCGGCGTTGAGCGCGTCGATCCGCTCGCGCAGCAAGCCGGCGTGCTGGTCGAGACGGGCGCGGATGACTTCGTAGGCGCCGCCTTCGAGTTGTTGGGGTGAGTCGCTCATTGGAAAGGAAGAAGGAAGGCACCACGAATCTTACGAATCGAACGAATCGAAGAGTGCTTCATCGGACGATGCGTTCATATTCGAGCTCTTTGGCTTTCCCGAAATTCACGAGAAGGCCCACCTTGAATGACGAGGCCTTGAGGTAGTTGTGGACTTGCGCGCGATGTTCCTCCGTCAATGCGCTAACCGCTTTGATTTCCATGATGATTTTTTCATATGGAACGAAATCGGGTTCATATTTTTTGGTCAACAACACTCCCTTGTAATAAATCGGGAGCTTCGGCTTTGCTACAAATGGAATACCTCGGTATCCGAGTTCCAACTGCAACGCCTCTTGATAGGGGTCCTCCAAAAATCCCGATCCAAGTTCATTGTAAACCTCGAAACACGTTCCAATCAGCCCATACACTTCTTCTCGATAAATCAGGTCCATTACTTCGATCTTTCTGGGATTCGTTCGATTCGTAAGATTCGTGGTTCCTCCTCTTATTTCAGCAATGAAGCCGCTTTCACATCCGACAACCCGAAGCGTTCAGCGGCGCCGAGCATGCCGATGAGGCGCTGGCGCTTTTCACCATCGGCGGCACCGACGAGCTTTCCTAACAAGGCAGAGACGCTGAGGTTTTTCAAATCCTCGGTGCCGATTCCGAAATCCTGGATCCAAGTGCCGACCTGCGCTTTGAAATACTCCGGATCGCCGTTGAAGAAGGTGTCCTTGACGTCGCCCAGCACCTGACTGTTGCCAATGGTGCGATCCACCACCTTGCCGGTGGTGATGGCGCGGGTGATGCGGTCGAAGAACTCGGTTTCGCCGCCAACGATGTCGATCTTGGAATGTTTGAGCGCCTCGCCGATGACGATGGCCTGCTGCTCGGCGACCTGCCGTTGGACGTCGATTTGGGCGAGTTCGATGGTTTTGTCCTTTTCGAGTTCGAGTTTGAACTCCTCGTGGTCCTGACCGGCTTCTTCGAAGAGTTTCATCGCATCGGCCTTGTCGCGGATGGCTTCGGCATCGGCGCTTCCCTTGGCGCGGATCACCTCGGCCTCGCCCATGCCGATGGCGGCGGAGTCCTTGGTGAGAGCTTCGGCGAGCAGAATCTTGCCCGCGGCTTCCTTCTCGGACGCTGCCTGATAGGCCTCGGCGGTGATGAGTCTTTCCTCAGCACCCAGCTTGGCCGCCTGACGTGAAGCTTCCGCATGGGCGGTGAGGGTGTAGGCGTCCTCGTCCGCCTTGAATTGCGCGGCTTGTTTGTGGGCCTCGGCCTCTTTGATTTGTTGGATCAGGTTTTCCTGCGCAGAAGCCTCGGCATTGGTGACGGTAACCTTTTTCTCACGCTCGGCGGTGGCGAAGGCTTCGGTGTCCTTCATCCGTTGTTGCTCCTCGACGACGAGATTCTCGACCATCACGCGCTCGCGGATGACTTCCTGGATTTCCTTGCGCTGCACTTCGATGGCTTTTTCCGCTTCGATCTGCTTGAGCTGGGTGACCCGCTCGCGTTCGATTTGTTCGATCATGCGCTCGCGCTCGACGCGCTCGAGTTCGACACCGTCGGTGCGCTCCTTGTTGCGCAGTGCGACGAGCACCTGGCGTTGTTTATTCTCGTCGGCGATGGCGATTTCCTCGTCAGCGGCGATGCGGGCGATCTGCGATTTGCGGCGCTCCTCTTCGGCGACCTTGGCGGTCTCCGCTTCCTCGCGCGAACGCACGGTCTCAACTTCGCGTTGCTGGCGGGCCTCGGTTTCCTTGAGTTGGCGCTCGAGTTCGAGAATCGCCTCGCGGGCTTCGACGTCCTGCTGCTTGATGACCTTTTCCTTGTCGCGCTGGATCTTGTTAGAAAGTTTGGCCTGCTCTGCGGTGAGCTGGGTGATTTTCTTGATGCCCTCGGCGTCGAGGATGTTGTCGGGATCGAGCATTTCGATCGGCGTTTGTTCCAGGTAATCGATGGCGGCGTCTTCGAGCACGTAGCCGTTGAGGTCGGTGCCGATTACCTTGAGAATGGCTTCGCGGAATTTATCGCGATCCTCGTAAAGCTGGATGAAGAGGAAGCGCTTGCCGACCGTCTTGAGAGCTTCGGAGAATTTCGCATCAAACAGATTGCGGATTTCCGGCTCGCTGGATGCGCGCACACAGCCGATGGAGTCGGCCACCTTGATGATATCCGCTTCGACGTTGTTGATTCGGACGAAAAACACCACCTTGATATCGGCGCGCATGTTGTCCTGACAGATCAGGCCGTTCTTGCCGGTGCGGTCGATTTCAATGCGCTTGACGGAGATATCGATGAGCTCGGCCCGATGGATGATCGGCACCACAAAGCCACCGTTGAGAATCACCTTGGCGCGGCTGCCGCCGGTGCGGACGAGTGCCCGGCCCTTTTCCACTTTGCGATAGCAGGTGAGCAACAGATAGATGAAGCCCACCGCGACGAGCACGACGATCACCAAACCGACAAGTCCAACGTCAGTCAGAAAATTGGCAAGGGGCGGAACGTTCCCGGAGGAAACGGCGGATACGAGTAGGTTCTGGATCATGATAGTTGCGGGTGATGGATTCAGTCAATGGAAGGGGTGGGAGGCAGCGGCCGGACCAGATAGACGCCGGTAGGCTCGTCGAAGGAAATGATCGCGACCGGAGTGCCGCGAGGGACCGCTTCGGAATCGGCACCGAGCCGCGCATTCAGAAGGGCCGGAGCACCGTCCGCGCGTTGGACTTCAACCTGGCCGTAGGTGGAATCGAGTTGGATCGAACGGACGACCCCCACCTCGCCGATGACCGGAGGTGCGTTTTCCGCCTCCTTGAGCCGGCGCATGAATGGCACCAGCGGCTGGGTGATCACTTTGGTGGCAATCACCCCAAGCACGAAGGAGGCGACGAAAAAACCCAGCGCGATGAGAAGGCTGCCAGCAGGGTTGAAATAATAATTCAGGAGCAGGGTGCCGATCCACATCATCAGGATCAGGATGGTCAGCACCACCGTCAACGGGACGTAGCCCGCATTGACGATGCGCAGCATGGCCCCCGGCAAATCCCCGAGATTCGGGTCATCGACGCCGCTGTCGAGGTCCGCGTCCGCGCTGATCGCACCGACGAGGGTGAGAATCCAAAACACGACCACCAGCCCCAACAAAATGGTGACCGGCAGGTTGTATGGCAGGATCGCCTGTTCCCACAGTTCTTTCACGGTCGGGACCTTGGCGGATCCTCTATCGGCATGGCAAGCGAATCCGGGGTGGAAACGGGCACCTTGTTTGTAGCGGCTTTGAATCATTCTCCCGCGACCGCCCCATCCGCTGCGAGGGCATGCCAAATTTCGTTTGCGGCGGCGGGTTCGTTCCGTAAGATGCCGGCAAGTTCATGATTCGACCGCTCACTTTCCTCCTCCCGCTGCTGCTGGCTGTTCCGGCGCTGGCGCAATTGCCATCGGATGTTTACAAGTCCGTGCTCCGCATTGAAGCCGCCACCCAAGTGCCGGATTACGGCACGCCTTGGAGTTCCGGGCGCTTCAGCGGCGGGATCGGCACCGGTTTCCTGATTGGGAAAAACAAGATTCTAACCAATGCCCACGTGGTTTCCAACGCACGCCGCGTCCTCGTCACGGTGTATGGCAGCCCCAAAAAATACCCGGCGAAGGTCGAGTTCATTGCGCACGATTGCGACCTCGCGCTGCTTTCACTCGAGGATTTCAAAGACCTCGAAGCGTTCCCAACTTTTCAATTCGGCGACGTCCCCACTCTGGAGTCCCAAGTCCGGGTGATCGGCTATCCGGTCGGCGGCGACCGGCTTTCGGTCACCCGCGGGGTCGTTTCGCGGATCGATTTCCAGCCGTATTCCCACTCACGCGCGGACTCGCACCTGGTGGTGCAAATCGATGCGGCGATCAACCCGGGCAACTCCGGCGGGCCGGTCGTCCAGGACAACAAGGTCGTGGGCGTGGCGTTCCAAGGGCTGCGCCAGGCGGACAACACCGGATATATCATCCCGACGCCCGTGATCCGGCGGTTTCTCAAAGACGTGGAAGACGGCAATTATGATCACTACGTGGATCTCGGAGTCAGCGAATTCCCGCTTCACAACCCGGCGATGCGCAAGGCGCTCGGGCTGCCGAACGATGGCAATGGCGTGCTCATCACCAACGTGGTGCCCGGCAGCTCCAGCGACGGAGCCATCAAACCCGGCGATATCCTGGTGTCTCTCGATGGTAACCAGGTGGACAGCGCGGGAATGGTCACCATCGATGGCGAAAACGTGAATCTCAATGAAATCGTCGAGCGAAAATTCGCCGGTGACAAGGTGGCGGTCCGCTTCCTGCGCGACGGCGGATGGAATGATGTCGATTTGATCCTCAAGCCCCTGACCTGGGCTCGGATGTATGCGATCCAGTATGAGAAAAAACCACGCTACGTGGTTTTCGCCGGGCTCGTCTTCCAGCCGCTCGACACCAATCTTTTCGCCACCGCCAAGTTCAGCGATGTCACCGTGCGGCGCCTTTACACCGACTACGTGCCGAAGGGATTGTTTGAAAAACACAAGGATATCGTTGTTCTAACACGTGTCGAAAGCGACCCGATCACCAGCCAACTCGGCGACTTCACCGGATTCGCCGTCAAATCGATCAACAGCACCGAAGTCCGCGATCTGGCCCATGCCCACGAGCTTCTCCACCCGAAGGAAGTTCCCGAGTTTTTCGTGATCGAGCTTTTCGGAGCCGAGCGCCCCATCGTGATTCCCTCCGCCAATGTGGCGGCCGCGAATGACCGGGTGATGAAAAACTACGGGATCAGCCGCTTGGAAAACCTGGAGGATTGATCCATGCCCCGCGTCGGCATTGCCTTGGGATCGAATCTGGGAGACCGCCTTGCCAATCTGCGGGCGGCCCTCGGACTTTTGAGCGAAGTCGCGACTCCGGGCGAATTGCTGTTGGCCGCGCCCATCTATCAGACCGAGCCGTTGTCATGCCCGCCAGGGTCGCCGTATTTTTTCAACTCGGTGGTAGAAATCGCCTTCGAGGGCACAGCGTTCGAGCTGCTGGAAATCACTCAGGGAATTGAGAAAAGCCTCGGTCGGCAGAGCGCGATGGTGAGGAACGCGCCGCGGGTGATCGATGTGGACCTGCTGTATTTCGGCGATGAGGTGATCGACACCGAACTGCTGGTTTTGCCGCATCCGAGGATCGCCGAGCGGCGCTTCGTGCTGCAACCACTCGCGTCGATCCGGCCGGAGTTGATTTTACCCGGACA
>JBBECN010000247.1:0-12055 GCA_040881795.1 Akkermansiaceae bacterium | reverse complement strand
CCGAAGAACTCGAACAAGCCAACGAGGAATACAACAACCTCTCCGCCCAAGTGGCATCGGCTTCCAGCCGATGATCATCCCAGTCAGGGGGCACGGGCAGCCTGCCCGCCTGTGTGCGGGTCCCGCCCGTCACGACCCGGCCCCACAGGCCTTCGGCCTGTGCAGCCCCCAAAAAACGAACCCCTCAAAAAGCTACCGCTAAGCCCATGGAGCACCAACGCCGCCCTCGCTACCCCGGGACCAATCCGCGCCGCTTCGAGCACAAATACAAGGAACTCGATCCGGTTCAGCATCCCGAGACGATCGCCAAGGTCCTCGCCTCCGGCAAAACCCCCGCCGGTTCCCACGTCCCGATCATGGTTGCAGAAGTTCTCGATGTCCTTCGTCCACAACCCGGCGACCTCGCCGTCGACTGCACTCTCGGCTACGGCGGCCACGCGCAGGCCATCTTGGAAAAAATCACCCCGAACGGCCATTTACTCGCCCTCGATGTCGATGCGCTCGAACTCCCACGCACCGAAGAGCGCCTGCGCGCCGCCGGATTCGCCTCCGATCAGCTCACCATCACGAAATCAAACTTTGCCGGTCTGCCCGCGGCCCTGGCCAGCCTCGGAAAAAGTGGTGCCGACCTCATCTTGGTCGACCTCGGCGTCTCCTCCATGCAACTCGACAACCCCGAGCGCGGCTTCTCCACCAAAACCGAGGGTCCTCTCGATATGCGCATGAATTCCTCACGCGGTATCTCCGCCGCGCAATTCCTGGAAAAAGTTTCGCCAGACAAACTCCGCGCCATCCTCACCGAAAACTCCGACGAACCACACGCCAACCACCTCGCCCCAACCTTGGCTGGAAAATCTTTCGCCACCACGGCACATCTCGCCGCTTACCTCCGCCGCAAACTTCCCTCGATCGGCGAAGACGAACGCGACCTCTGCGTCCGCCGCGTCTTCCAAGCCCTCCGCATCGAAGTAAACGAAGAATTCACCGCCCTCGACACCCTCCTGCGCGTCTTGCCCCAGTGCCTCAGCCCCGGAGGACGCGTTGCCATCATCACCTTCCATTCCGGGGAAGACCGCCGCGTGAAAAAAGCCTTCCAGTCCGCGCACAGCGAGGGCCTCTACCAAGAAATCGCCCGTCGCGTCATCCGTGCCACCCCCGGAGAACGCCACAACAACCCCCGCTCCACCGCCGCCAAACTCCGCTGGGCCATCCGATAACGTCCGCGGCATCGGCATCCTGCCGATGCTGCAGCACACCTCCGCGCCCTCTGCGTCCTCGGCGGTTAACCTTTGCTCCGCTCGCCCAAAAAATCCCCCGCAATCCTCGACCCCGCCGCCCGCAAAGTCATCTTCCCCCCCGCAACCTCGGCACCGAATCGTTCCAAATCCGTCTGCACCACAGCGCTCCCAATCATTCCAGCCAAGACCTGCTCCCGCGCAAACTCCACCAACCCCTCTCGCACCTGATCCAACCGCCGCGCCGCCCATTCCCCGGATGCCGTCATCTCCGCACGAAACTTCTCCACCAGCTCCCACACCTCAGCAATCCCGCTTCTCTTCAAGGCAGAGCAGGTCAACACCTCCGGTTGCCATCCTGCCGTAACCGGTGACAAAAAGTGCAGGACCTGCGCCAACTCCAATTTCAACTTCTCCGCCGCGGTCACATTATCCCCATCCGCCTTCGTCACGGCGATGCCATCCGCCATTTCGACGATTCCCTTTTTGATTCCCTGCAGCTCATCCCCCGCTCCGGTCAAAGCGAGTAGCAGGAAAAAATCCGTCATCGAACGCACCGCGATCTCGCTCTGCCCCACGCCCATTGTCTCGACCAGAATCACATCATAACCAGCGGCCTCGCACAGCGTGATCGTCTCCCGCGTCTTACGCGTCACCCCGCCAAGCGCCCCGCCTGAGGGCGATGGCCGGATGTAAGCCGCTTTATGACGCGACAACATCTCCATCCGCGTCTTGTCCCCAAGAATACTCCCACCCGAAATCGCGCTGGTCGGATCCACCGCCAGCACCGCCACCCGGTGCCCCTGCTCGCACAAATAAATCCCGAACGCCTCGATGAACGTGCTCTTCCCCACCCCCGGCACCCCCGTGATCCCAATCCGCACCGAGCGATCCCGATGCGGCAGCAACAACTTCATCAACTCCGCCGCCACCTCCCCATGCCGATCCAGTGTGCTCTCGACCAAAGTAATGGCCCGAGCCAACACCGTCGCATCCCCCGCCCGCACCCCGCGGGCATATTCCTCCGCGGAAAGCGGCAAACTGGATGCGTCGGAAGCCATGAGCGGAAACCGCCAATCTCCCATAATTCCCGAAGCAAGCGCAACTGCCATGCCTGCCCCCGTAGCATGGGCATCCCTGCCCATGACGATCCCAAACCCATCGGCAGGATGCCGATGCCACTCAAATCTTGCCGCCGCACCCCTTGACCCCAACTGGTCTATTCAATAGACTAGTTACATGAAACCCACCCCCCGCGTGCAGGAAATCGGCGCCTACCAGGCCAAGACCAACCTCTCCCGCCTCCTCCGCCAAACCCGCGCCGGCCAATCCTTCATCATCACCCAACGCGGCAAACCCGTGGCCGAACTCAAACCCGCGCCGATCAAGCGCGTCAAAGCCGGTCGGGGCGATATGAAGGGCAAGATCTGGGTCGCCGACGATTTTTGCGAGCCGATCGAAGACATGCGCGAATACATGGAGTAGCGCATGCGTTACCTCCTCGACACCCACACTCTGCTCTGGTGGCGCAATGACGACTCGCGCCTCCCGCACCGCTGGGACCCCATCCTCGGCAACACCGAAGACAACGACATCCTCTTCAGCATCGCCTCGCTCTGGGAAATCGCCATCAAGCGCGCCCTCGGCAAACTCGATTTGGAAATCAGCGTGTCCGACTTCGGCCAGCAACTCCAAGATGGCCACGGCTTTCGTCTCATCGGCATCGACGCAACGGCCCTCGACCGCCTGCAAACCCTCCCCCACCACCACCGCGATCCCTTCGACCGTCTCCTCATCGCCCAAGCCCTCGAACACGGCGCCACCGCCGTGACCAACGATCGCAACTGGAAAAAATACCGCTGCAAAGTGCAGTGGTAGCCACATCAAATTACCTCGCGGGCAGGAAACAACGGCCCGAACGTCCGCTCTACTTGAGCCCGAATCTGGTCCACTCCACCACGGGTCAACTCCAACTACTGCTCCGTCTGCAAACGCTTAACGCGAAGAGCCTGACCTGCCAAGGGTGCTCCAGCCGCACCAAGTTCTTCCGACAATACGGCTGTAATCATCCGGGCCGTGCGCCGCGAATCCGCCGACACCCCGGAATTCGATGCTTGTAGAATCGCCCTCGGCGCAAAACCAACCGGTCCGGTAAAAGCGGCCCCGGGCTCTGCGTTGGATCCTCCGGTCGTCTCGATTGTTCCGAGTAGCTCTTTTTTCCGGGCACTGTTGATTTTGAAGACAGATACTATCGTCTCCATTTTTGTTCTGCCCGATCCAAACCCGATCAACGAACGGAGCAACCTGCTGCCTTGTTTGAGTTCGATAAAACGTCCCTCGACCAGCCAAGCACCCGGTGTGGTCACCCGCTCTTCAGGTTTCACCACCGTGGCCGGAGCAATGTGCTTGTTGATCCGCTCCGCGAGTTCCTCGGCCATCTGGTTGGAAACGTCTGTCTTGAACTGGACCAAGGCCACACCTGCCCGGTCTGCATCGATCGTCGCTCCATCGAAAGTGAATGGCCGCACAAACACGCGAGAGGGGGCTTGCAACGCCTTCTTCTGAACCGCAAAACGCGCTTCTTTAACACTGACGGAGGCGCAGGATGCAAGCAGGAGCCCGACCGCACACACTGCGGCAAGTTTGATCGAGTGAGTTAATGCAAGCACAGCAGCAATCATCTCACACATTTACCGATCCGTCCCCCGATTAGTGACGGGCAGTCTTCACCCAATGTAGCGTCGCCGTCCCCGGCGACGGCCGTTCTACGCTCAGCAACCGGCGCTGCTACACTTTCCCCTCAAGATCCGCAATCAACCGCCCCGCCGCCTCCGGAATCACCGTGCCCGGACCAAAAATTTCCGCCGCACCATTCTGCTGCAGGAATTCGTAGTCCTGATGCGGGATCACTCCGCCAACTACGACGAGGATATCCGGACGCCCGAGTTTTTTCAGCTCGGCAACGAGCTGCGGCAACAAAGTTTTATGTCCACCCGCCAACGAACTAAGCCCGACGATGTGCACATCGTTTTCCACGGCTTGTTTCGCGGTTTCCTCTGGTGTTTGAAAGAGCGGACCAATGTCGACATCGAAGCCGAGATCGGCGAAGGCGGTCGCTACGACCTTCGCTCCGCGATCGTGGCCGTCCTGCCCGATCTTCGCCACCAAGATGCGCGGACGCCGCCCGTGCCGCTTCTCGAAGTCCTCGCAACGCCGCCGCACGTCGGTGGTCTGCTGGTTTTCCCCGAATTCGCGTCCGTAGACGCCGGAAATGGAACGCACCACGGCCATGTGCCGACCATACACCTTTTCCATCGCGTCGGAAATCTCTCCGAGCGTGGCCCGCGCCCGCGCGGCCTCGACGGCCAAGGCCAGCAGGTTTCCCTCTCCGCTCTCCGCCGCTTGGGTTATGGCCTCGAGGGCAGCGCTCACTTGGACCGCATCGCGCTCGGCCCGCAACTTTTTCAGTTGCGCCACCTGCTCCTCGCGCACGGCGTCATTGTCGACTTCACGAATGTCGAGTGGGGCTTCCTCTGCCAGTTGGTATCTATTCACCCCGACAATCGTCTCGGCCCCCGAGTCGATGCGGGCCTGCCGCCGCGCCGCGGCCTCCTCGATACGCATCTTGGGCAAACCCGTGTTGATCGCTTTGGCCATGCCCCCCAGCTTTTCCACTTCGCCGATGTGCGTCCACGCGCGCTCCATCAAATCGCGGGTCAGGCTTTCGACGTAATACGATCCGCCCCAAGGATCGACCGTGCGGCAGATGCCCGTCTCCTTTTGCAGAAAGATCTGCGTGTTGCGTGCGATGGCGGCGGAGAAATCTGTCGGCAGTGCGATGGCTTCGTCGAGGGAGTTGGTGTGCAACGATTGGGTGCCGCCGAACACCGCAGCCATGGCTTCGATGCAGGTTCGCACCACATTGTTGTAAGGGTCCTGCTCGGTCAGGCTCCATCCCGAGGTCTGCGAATGGGTGCGCAGCGCGAGCGACTTGGGATCCTTCGCCCCGAGATCGCGCATCAGCTTGGCCCACAGAACACGTGCCGCACGCATCTTGGAGATTTCCATGAAAAGATTTTTTCCCTGCGCCCAAAAAAACGAGATGCGCGGGGCGAATGCGTCGACCGGAATCCCCGCCCTGACGCCCGCACGCACGTATTCCACGCCGTCGGCCAGCGTGTAGGCGATTTCCAGATCGGCCGGCGCGCCGGCTTCATGCATGTGGTAGCCGGACACACTGATGCTATTGAACTTCGGCATGTGCTTCGACGTGTAAGCGAAAATATCAGCCACCAAGCGCATGGAGGCTTCAGGCGGATAAATGTAGGTGTTCCGCACCATGTATTCCTTGAGGATATCGTTCTGGATCGTGCCGGTCAGTTTTTCCCGCGGTACCCCCTGCTCCTCGGCAGCCACGATGTAGAAAGCCATGATCGGAATGACCGCACCGTTCATCGTCATCGAGACCGACATCTTGTCCAACGGGATGCCGTCGAAGAGAACCTTCATGTCCAACACGGAATCGACTGCCACCCCCGCTTTGCCGACATCACCGACCACGCGCGGATGGTCCGAGTCATAACCACGGTGCGTCGCGAGGTCGAAAGCCACACTCAGCCCCATTTGCCCCGCCTCGAGATTGCGACGGTAAAAAGCATTGCTGGCGTGCGCCGTGGAGAAGCCGGCGTATTGACGGATGGTCCACGGCCGGACCACATACATCGTGGGATACGGTCCGCGCAAGTAGGGAGGAATCCCTGCCGTGAAGCCGAGCTGCGGACAGTTGGCCAGATCCGAAGATCGATAAAACGCCTTAACCTCGATCTGCTCCATCGTCTCCGCGGGGAGCGCGCATTCCGATACCGCGGCCACGTCGGGCGCAGGCACGGGCGCGTCCGCAAGGTCACCCAGCGCAACGCGGGCTTTCTCCCACGCCGCCTCGGCGATCTGTGAGGTGAGCGATTCGACAAACCACGATCCGCCGCCGGCATCGGCCACCCCGGCCAGCAGACACTCCTCGCGCAGGATGCGCTGCGTGTTGATGGCGAGACGATGGGAGAACTCCGCCTGGCCGCCATCGAAGGGAAGCACTGTGAGGCTGTCGCATCCACCCAAAACCGACGCGCACGCGCCGACCGTGGCGCGCAAGATGTTGGTGTGCGGATCCTCGCCCTCGCGGACAACCGGCGCCGCCTCGGCATGGATAATCATGCGCGCCGCCCCATGCGAACCGCCAAGAGCATGGACGATCCGAGCCCATCCATAGCGCGCGGCCCGCAGCTTGGCCATGACGGCGAAAAACTCCCCGGTCGCGCTGAAGATGAAACGGATTTTTCCCGCAGCCGCGTCGATATCTGCGCCATCTCCTTGCAAAGCGCGGAGAACCTCGAGACCCCGCATCCAGGCCAGAGCGACCTCCTCGACTGCATCCGCTGCATCCGCGACCTCAATACTTACTTCGCCGTTCGGCCGCGTCGGTTGGCCATCCTCGACGGTGTTCCAATCCCCCGAAGAGTTCCCTCCGCGCACAAACGGAAAAAGACCGGGGTCGGCGTCGGCGCCGGGCAGAAGCCCGAAGTTTTCTTTCGTGTAGATCGGTTCGACTTTTATCCCGCCCGGCATTTCAGAAATCAGACCAGCAAGCGGCTTACCCTTGAGCGCGGCTTCCGCCGCCGCGCGCCAATCCGCGAGTGAAGCGGGCGGAAACGCGGAAAGATCCAGCTTGTCGCCGAAGATTTCACTCATCCTGCCACCTCCTCAACTTCGACCATGTGTTTGCGGCCCTCCACGTGCATGACGTAGCGCTTCGGACGCGCCCCTGACGAATTTGCATGGGCCACAGCCGCGGCCCCCCTGCCCGTTGCCCCTGCCGACTGTGCCACGGGTTTCTCGCCGCGCAGCAAGCGCTCCGTCTCGACCGGAAACATGGCAAAAAGCACCGCCGTCTCGTCGTCGTCCGGTAGATCCTTTTCTTTGAGCTTGTCGCGCAACGCCGGCATACCGGGTTCCAGCAGGTCAGCCGGACGGACCGTCACCGCCTTCTTGCCGCTCTGCTTCTCGACCAACGCGAGCAGGTCCTTATCCACCGGACCCGGCGTCTTGCCGTATTTGCCAAGCACGACGTCTTGCGCCGGTTGCGAAATCATTTTCCAACGGCCGAACTTCACATTGAGCATGGCCTGCGTGCCGACAATCTGGGAGGTCGGGGTGACCAGCGGGATGAATCCGAGAGCTGCGCGCACCACCGGCATTTCCTTGAGCACTTCGTCATAGCGCTCCGCCATGCCCTGCTCCTTGAGTTGGTTGCGGAAGTTACTCAGCATGCCGCCCGGCACCTGGTAAGTGAGGATATCCACATCGACCCGCTCGTTGGCCGGACTGGTGAAGGCTTTCAACTCTTCGTAGACTTTCGCAAAGTGCGTCCGCAGTCGCGCTAAGCGCTCGCGATCGTAGTCCGGACAACGTGGATGCCCCTCAAGCAAGGCCATCATCCGCAGCGTGTCAGGCTGCGAGGTTCCGTTGGCGAACGGAACAATCGACGTCTCAACCACATCCACCCCGGCATCAATAGCCGCCAGATAAGACGAAGCCGCCAGCCCGGCGGTGTCATGGCTGTGCAGGATAATCGGCACACCGACGCGCTTCTTCAGTTCGGAGACAAGGTCGTGGGCAATCCTCGGCGTGATGAGGCCGGCCATGTCTTTGATACTGACCGAGTGGCAACCGCGCTCGACCAAGGCTTGGCCGAGTTCCACGAAGGCCTCGATGGTGTGAACAGGACTGATCGTGTAACAAATCTCCCCGCGCGCATGTTTTCCGGCAGCAAGTGTCGCGTCGATCGCCGTTTCAAGATTCCGCACATCATTCAGCGCGTCGAAAATTCGCAGGACATCCATGCCGCGGCTCGCTGTGCATTTGACAAAAGCCGTGACCACATCGTCGGGGAAACTCGTGTATTGGACGATATTCTGCCCGCGTAACAGCATGCCATGCGGCGTCTTGGGCGCACCTTTCTTCAAGGCACTGATGCGCTCGAAAGGATTTTCCCCGAGATACCGGAGACACGAATCGATCGTCGCCCCGCCCCAAGTTTCCAATTGGTAAAAGCCGAGGGCGTCGAGGTCGGCCAGCGCCGGGAGCATCTGCACCGTCCTCATGCGCGTTGCGGCGAGGGACTGGTGTCCGTCGCGGAGCACCGTGTTGGTAAACTCAACGCGCTTCATTACACTCACTAAGAGTAGCCGGGCGGTTCGCCTGACAGCAATGAAAAGTAGAAGCGGCAAGATGCCGCCGCTACTTTACTTCAGCACGACGCCGGTCAGCGGCGGCAGCGTAAGCAAACGCGCGTCCTCCCCGCCCGTGATCAGAACCGAGGAGGGTTTGCCTTGGGTGGTGAAAATGACTTCGTCGGCGGGAATTTCGAGTCGGACAGTTTGCTCGGCGTTGGAACGATTCAACGCCACCACGCGCAACTCATCACCCCTGCCACGACTGTAGACGAAAACATCTTTGTCATCATCGGCGGCCAGCACCGCAAAGTCGGGCCCCTTGAACGCAGCGTTTGCCGTGTGCAGCGCAATGCCTTCGCGATAGAACGCATGCAGAGGTTCATCGAAACTCGGATCGTCCCCCGTGCGATCCCTGCCAATGGGATCGGTCTTCTCCATCTCCATCTGCAGATCGGGCCACGGCATCGGCTTGCGGCAGTCCGGATCATCACCGCCCCAGATGCCCGCCTCCACGCCGTAGTAGAACATCGGCGCGCCCACATAGGTAAGCTGGAACAAGGTGACCAACTTCTGGATCGCGCGCTCTTCGTCGTTCGGCTTGCGAATTTCGTATTGGGCGTTGCTGCGGGCGGAATTACCCGGCTCGTCGTAATCGAATTTTTCCTGGTTCTTGTATTGGCCGGTCGTGTTGCGATTGACGATCATCTGCGCCAGCCGGTCCGTGTCATGCGAGTCGGTCAGGTTCCATAGCGCCAACTGGACATCGGGAGGGAATTGCTCGCGCCGCTGGTTGAGCAGATCGCCAAAGGCGGACGGCTTGATGCTGTTGTCGATGAGGTAGGCTTTCACCGGCATGGCGAAGGCGTAGTAGTTCATCGCCGCCGAAAAACCGGTCCGCTTGAGGTAGTCGGCCGCGTTGGTCCAAACTTCAGGGATGGTGATAGCCTGCGGATTGATGCTGAAAACCAGCTCGTTCCAATCGCGCCAGAACTTATCCGGCACCTCCTCCGACACATCGAGGCGCCACCCGTCGATGCCGTCGCTGGGGTCGCCATCGCCATTCGGATCCATCCAGCGCTTGGTCGCGTCGAAAATGTATTGCTTCGGCCGGGCGTGCAAATCGCTTCCGTCCTCGTTGTTGCGAAATTCCGGCAGGGTGAAAAAACCCGCCCACCCCGTGACGCGCAATTCATTGCGCCGCGTCTCGGGATTGTCGAACGACTGGACAGTGAACCACTCCGCGTAGGGCGACTTCTCCCCGTTGAGGCGGATGTCGCGGTAAGCAAAAAAGTCCCGCCCCGTGTGGTTGAAGACGCCGTCGATGACAACCTTGATGCCGCGCTCGTGCGCTTTCTTGATTACTTCGAGAAAAAGTTTATCCGCTGCCGTCCACTTCCAGGTAGCCGGATCGGCCGTCTCACCGCCATTGCGGATGATCTCGAAATCTCCCTCGGGGTCCGGCCCGAAATTCGGATCGATATGGTGGAAAGAATTGCCGTCGTATTTGTGCTGCGAGCGACCGTAGAAAACAGGATTGAACTTGAGCGCCGTGACCCCCAACTCCTGCAGATAGTCGAGTTTGTCGATCACGCCCTGCAAATCCCCGCCGTAGCGCCGGTGGAAAATGCCGTTTTCGTAAAAGCTGTCGCCAATGGCCTTCTCCCAATTGTCGCGCACGAAGTAATCTCCTGTCCACGGCGTCACCCGCCACCCGCCGACGTTCGGAAAATGCATCTCCAGCGTGTCCCGGGTCGGGTCGTTCGACGGATCGCCGTTGCGAAAACGCTCCGGGAAGATCTGATACCACACCGCCGACTTGCCCCATTCCGGCACATTGTTCAGCCGGGACACCGGGTCCTCCGCCTGCAGAGTGCCAACTAAAATAGCCAAGAGTAAAACACAGCGTTTCATGGGGAAAATTCGTTCTGAAACCCCACAGCCTCCCCACCAGAACTCCCGAGTCAAGGCAAAGACAATTGCTGGTCGGCGCCCCCCCCGTTTAGAATCCCCGAGCCAATGACCGCTCTCGCCCTCGCCGTGACTTTCACCATCGGCGTCTCCTTCATCTGCTCTCTGCTTGAGGCCATGTTCCTCAGCACTACCACCGCCGAGGTGGAGTCCCTCAAGGAGAAACATCCCCGCCGCGGCCGCCTCTTCGAAGACTCCCGTGATCATATGGAGGAAACCATCTCCTCCATTCTCACCCTTAACACCATCGCCAACACCCTCGGCGCCGTTCTCGTCGGCGGTATCGCGACCAAGCTTTACGGCGAGGCCATGCTCGGTCTGATTTCCGCCCTTATGACCCTCGCCATCCTCGTCCTTGCCGAGGTCATTCCGAAGAACCTCGGTGTCGCCTACCGCACTTCGCTGCAAAAACACGCCGCCTTCTTCCTCTACTGGATGCGCGCCGTCCTGCGACCGCTGACCAACCTCACTGGCATCATCGTCCGCGCCGTCCTCCGCTACAAACCCGAGGAACGCGCCTCCGACCGCGAAATCGTCCTCCTCGCCGAGAAAGGCGCCCGCGAAGGCACCCTCACCGGCGGTGAGCGCGACCTCATCCACAACGCCCTCAGCCTCTCCACCACCCGCGTAGCCGACATCCTCACGCCCCGCAACGTCGTTGTCGCCCTCGAGGACGACCAGACCGCCGACGACGTCCTCGCCGAGCACCCCTCGATCCGCTTCAGCCGCATGCCTGTGCACTCCGGCACACTCGATGAAATCACCGGCCTCGCCCGCCGCCGCGACATCCTCCACAGCATCGCCACCGGACACGGCGCGCGGAAAATCAAAGACCTCCAACAAGCCGTCGCCTTCGTTCCCGAAATGGCCACCGCCGCCAGCGCCCTGCAAACCCTCCTCTCCGCCAACCAACAACTCGCCGCCGTCGTCGACGAATACGGCGGCTTCGTCGGCGTCGTTTCGATCGAGGACATCATCGAGCACTTGATCGGACGCGAGATTTACGAGAAAGACGATGTTGCCGTCGACATGCGCGCCCTCGCCCGGCGCCGCGGACGCCAGCGCCACCGCCAACCCGACCTCCCCGCCTCCAAACCATGAACAAAATACCCGCTCTCTTCCTCATCCTCCTCGCCGCCGCGCCCCTCCACGCGCAGATGCTTCCCCGACCCTCCACGCCTGAACCCTCCCTCGTCACCGTGCAAGGGCGCGGCGAAGTTCGCATCCCCAACACCATCGCCGTCGTCCAACTCGGCTTCGAAGCCGCCGGACCCGAAGAAGCCCCCGTCCGCCAAGACGTCACCCAACGCTCGCAAGCCGTGATCACCGCGCTCAAAGCCGAAGAAAAAGTCGGCAAACTCGAAACCACCTCGGTCAACATCCGCCCGCAATTCACCCACTCCCAGCCCGAGGCCGGCAAACGCCCGCAACCGCCCAAAATCACCGGCTACATCGCCCAAGTCACCGTCAGCTACGAGTCCCCGGTCGAAGACGCCGGACGCCTCATATCCTCCATGATGGAAAACGGCGCCAACTCGGTCTCGAACATGTTCACCCGTCCGACCGAAGAAGCCCGCCGCACCGCCGAAAACGAAGCCCTCACCCTCGCCGCCCAAGACGGCG
>JBBECN010000246.1:0-1921 GCA_040881795.1 Akkermansiaceae bacterium | reverse complement strand
AGGTGAGGGAGGAAGAACAGAGAGAGCTGAAAGCTGAGAGCTGAGAGCTGAGGGAGGAAGAACAGAGAGAGCTGAGGGCTGAGAGGTGAGGGGGGCACAGAGAACCGGAGCAGAGCGGAGATAGCTGAAGGCAAACCTGAAAGCTGAGGGCTGAGGGGTGAAGAAGAGAGAGCTGAAGACCTGAAGGCTGAGGGCTGAGAGCTGAGGGGAATAGCGGAGAGACTTGAAACTTGAGGGGTGAGAGATGAAGAAGAGAGAGCTGATGAGAATATAAAAGGAGACCATATATGGAACAGAAACGAACTCGGGTGATGACTTGGCAGGAGGAGAGGAAGGAGGCTTTGCGGCGACGGACGAAGATGTTTGCCGGCGCTATTGTTCGTTTTTTTATCTCGCTGGATAGGCGGCGGGAGGAATTGCGGGTGCTTGGGAAACAGATGCTTCGTGCGGGGACTTCGGTTGCGGCGAATTATCGTGAAGCCTCGCGTGCGCGGTCGGACGCGGAGTTCGTGGCGAAGATCGAGTTGTGCGCTTCCGAGGCGGATGAGACGCAGTTGTGGTTGGAGTTGCTGCGTGACGATTGTGGAGTCAGCGCGGATTCCGTCGCTCCGCTTTGGCAGGAGGCAGATGAGTTGATTGCTGTGTTCGTGACAATGGCCAAGAATACCAAAAAGGAATGAGCACTTCTTCGCCTCAGCCCTCAGGCCTCAGCTCTCAGCCTTCGTCGGTCCTCGACCTGACGATTGCGATTCCGGCTCGGAATGAGGAGCGGAATTTGCCGGATTGTCTGCGGGCGATCGGGCAGGATTTTGCGAAGCATGTCGTGCTGCTGGATTCGGGGAGCACGGACCGCACGGGCGAGATTGCGCGTGAGCATGGTGTGGAGGTCGTTGAGTTTCGCTGGAATGGGCAATTTCCGAAGAAGCGGAATTGGTTTCTGCGGGAGCATACGCCAAAGACTAAGTGGGTGCTTTTTCTCGATGCCGATGAGTATCTGACGCCGGATTTCAAGGAGGAGGTGCGGCGGGTGTTGCCGGCGACCAAGCACGCGGGGTTCTGGCTGCACTATTCGATTTATTTTTTGGGGAAGAAGCTGAAGGGTGGGTATCCGCTGGATAAGTTGGCGCTCTTCCGCGTGGGCGCGGGGGAATACGAGCGGATCGAGGAGGATCACTGGAGCGATCTGGATATGGAGGTGCATGAGCACCCGGTGCTGGAGGGATCGGTGGGCAAGATCCGGGCAAGGATCGACCATCAGGATATGCGGGGGACGAGCTACTATGTGTGGAAGCATAATGAGTATTCGTCGTGGGAGGCGGCGAGGTTCCTACGCTATGCGGGGGATCCGGCGACCCGTGCGCATTGGACTTGGAAGCAAAAGCTGAAATACCGGCTGATGCAGACGCCGTTCATCGGGATCGTTTACTTTTTCGGGAGCTTCGTGCTGATGGGGGGATTCCGGGATGGGTTCACCGGGTTGGCTTTTGCGATTCTGAAGATGTCTTACTTTACGCAGGTGTATTGCAAGTTGCGGGAGGGGGAGCGAGCGGCTCAAAGCCGCGAGGGCTGAAACTTGAGACCTGAGGGCTGAACCGGAGGTCGCCGCGGCGACCGAGGGCAAACCTGAGAGCTGAATCGGAGGTGAGTAGCCGCGAAAATGCGCAAAATGAAGGGGAGTAGATGACAATTTTTTCTTAAGCGAGAGACAATCGATGAAAGAAAAGGCGCCGTAAGGCGCCTTTTTTATTGGCGTGGTGACGGTGAACGCGATGTTCCTGACGCGGTTTTTCCTTTGGCAGTATTTTTACCAGATGCTTTATGCGCACTTCGCCGCGAAAGCGGACGAGGTGTGCAGCATGGAGCAGGCCTTCCGGCTCGTATCACCTACAGGTCGGAGAGGAGCATGGAGGGTGAGACTAGA
>JBBECN010000245.1:55938-62017 GCA_040881795.1 Akkermansiaceae bacterium | reverse complement strand
CTCGCTCCAGACCGTTGTCGGAGCATCTTGCTCCGAGTCTGACTCTTCGGAATTGGCCTTAACTCCGTGCCATCCGTCGCCACTCCTTATCCCCCACCTCACTTCATCCCGAACGCCGCGGTGAGCGACGCGAGGTCCGCCGGAGCGGCGCGGTCGGCAGTGAGGATGGCCGCTTTTTGGAGCGAGATCAATTCGGCGATGCCCTTGCGGGAAAGATCCAGCATCGCCGTCATTTCCTCGGAGGAGAAAACCGCCTCCTCGCCGCTGCCCTGGATCTCCACAAACTCGGAAGCCTCGGTCATCACCACGTTGAAATCCACCGAAGCATCCCGGTCCTCCGGGTAGTTCAAATCCAATACCGGCACGCCCTGATAGACACCGGCGGAAACCGCCGCCACCAGCTTCTTCATCGCGAATTGTTTGAGTTTCCCCTGGGCCATCAGCTTGTTCAGCGCGATCGCCATCGCGACGCAACCGCCGGTGATGGATGCCGTGCGGGTGCCGCCGTCGGCTTGCAACACATCGCAATCGATCCAAATCGTGCGTTGTCCGACTTTTTTTAAATCCACCACCGCCCGCAGCGCGCGCCCGATCAAACGTTGGATCTCGGACGAGCGGCCATCGAGTTTGCCCCGGGAAATATCGCGCGGTTTGCGCTCCAGAGTGGAATACGGCAGCATCGAATATTCCGCCGTGAGCCAGCCGCCTTCCACGCGCTGCGCGCGCATCCAGCGCGGCACATCCTCCTCGATCGTGGCGGAGCAAATCACCTTGGTATCGCCAAAGGAAACGAGCACCGAGCCGGTGGCGTTCAGTGCAACATTGGGGACGAAGGAAATCGGGCGGAGTTGGTCGTTCTGGCGGCCGTCTGGACGTGTCATGAGGCAAAGTCAAATCCACGACCGCGCCCACCGCAAGCGCCTAGACCAGAGCCAGCACTTTTTCCAGATGTTCGTGGGGCTTCACCTTCGGCAGCACGGCCTTGATCTTGCCGTCGCGGCCGATGATGAAGGTGGTGCGCTCGGTGCCCATGTAGATTTTGCCATACATGTTTTTCTCCACCCACACGCCGTAAGCCTCGACCATATTCCGATCCTCATCGCTGAGAAGCGCAAACGGCAAATTGTGTTTTTTGATGAACTTCTCGTGGCTCTTGATCGGATCGATACTGACGCCGAAGACCTTCGCCTTGGTGGAGATTTCCTGCCAGGCATCCCGCAGCGCACAGGCCTGCGTGGTGCAGCCGGGGGTATCGTCTTTCGGGTAGAAATAAAGCACGACGGCATGCCCCGCCAAATCGGCGAGCTTGACGTGGGTGGGCGTTGCATATTCACCGCCGATCGCTTGCGCGGAAAATGCGGGAGCTTTGGAGCCGGGTTGGGGTTGGGTATTCATGGAAATTTGTCACGCTTTGCGAAAGCAGTAGGAGCGGTAGGAAAGCGCACCGGTTTCAAGGGCGGTGTAAATGCGGGAACCCTGCACGCCAGCGAAGTCGCGGCCGAGTCCCTGCAGCCATTTGGGGAGTTTCTGGTCCAGCAGCGCGAGTGAGCGGGCGGAATTGAGATCGAGGCCGGTGTGATTCGTGAGACCCTGGGTTCTCGTTAGATAGGACGCGCCACCGCCGTGCCCACAACTCACTTCGAGCACGTTTTTCCCGGAGAGATTCACCTGCATGCCGACGTGGTGATAGAGTTGGATGCAGGCGCGGTTCGGCTCGTCCTCGCCGGAAAGCGGGATGGCCATCGGCGGATCCGTCTCAAAAGCGTAGTTCAGGAAAATGACATCCTCACCTTGCAGACGTTTGGTGAGGAACGGATACCAGAGTTTCCAGATTGCCTTGCGAATCGGCCCGATTGCCAAGAGATGATCGATGAGTGGCATGACAAAGTTTTAAATCTACCGGACGACACCCGCAGCAAATCCCGGACGGCGAAATTTATTTTTATTCCTCTTCGTCGTCATCGACTTCATCGGCCTCATCGAACCCGGTGGCTTCGACCTCTTCTGGAGTGGCAGCCCGGATCGGAGCGGGCGGAGCGGCTTCAACAGGCTCGCGAACCTTCTGCATGGCCATGCGCGATAAGATCGCTTTTTGTTCGGCCAGGGCCGCATAATACTGGCCCATCTGCGCGGATGTTAGAACACCATCGTAATTCCTGAGCTTTTCCTCAATCTCCTGGTTCTGGTTGCGCAGGACCTCCGCATGGGCGGCCATCGGGTCGTCCGAGATGATGCTTTCGCCCAGCTTGGCCAGCAACAGGACGCCATCCACGGAGAGTTCGTTCTTGCCGGTGGGCAGCACGGATTTTTCAAAAAGCAGCGTCGCGGAAGCAGGAATCGCCTGAAGTTCCGCCCGCACGGATTGGCGGAGACGGTTCAAAACTTCATCGCGCTGGTCAGGGGATAGATCGATTTCCTCGATGACCCGGGTGAGCTCTTTTTGGGCACGGGATTCGATGCGGTTTTCACGATCGCGGTCGCGAAGCTCCTGGAATTTGGTGAACTGTTCGGGCGAGAGCAGTTCGCGGAAGCCATCCTCGACAGCCTTGCCGCGGAGGGTGAGGTCTTCGATGATGGGCAGGTCGCCGGAAGCCGTGAGGTTGCTTTCCTCGATGAGCCGGATGACTTCGCCCTGCTGACCGATGGTCAATCCAAGAGCTTCGGTGAGGCGCAGCATTTTGGCTTCCTCGCGGGTTTGCGGCCCCTTTTCCGCCGCTTCGAGGAGCGGGAAATCACCGGCTTTGACCTCTTTCGGGCGTTTTCCATCGGCCATTGATTGGCGGTTTTCCAGCGCGGTGGTTCGCGCGGATTTGCGCGGTGCGGCCTCGGCGGTGGTGGTGGTGGGAGCACCCGCAGATGGTGCGCTTGGCTTGACCACCCAAGCGACGGAAAATCCGATGAGTGCGGCGAGAGCTGGCAGAATAAAGGGATTTTTCATGCGTGACGGATGGCGAGGATCGCCGCGGCCATGTCCGGCGCGCGAAAGGTGGAGGAGCCCGCGACCATCACATTCGCCCCGGCATCGAAACACCGGGCGGCCGTAACGGCATCGATGCCTCCATCCACTTGAACGTGGAAAGAGAGGTTTTTTGTCTGTCTAAGTTGGGTGGCGGCGGTGATTTTCTCCAAAATCTCGGGCATGAACGCCTGCCCGCCGAAGCCGGGGACCACGGTCATGCAAAGCAGCAGGTCGATTTGATCCAGAAACGGCTCGGCGGCGCTGAGGGGCGTGGCGGGATTGAGCGCGAGGCCCGCCTGGCAACCGGCTTCACGGATGCGGCGGAGGGTTTCCGAGACATCGTGTTCCGCCTCGACGTGGACGGTGATGAGGTCCGAGCCAGCAGCGATAAAACGCTGCAGGTAGTGATCCGGCCGCGAAATCATCAGATGCACATCGAGGAAAACATCGTTGGATTCGTGCACCGTCTGCACCACGGCGGGGCCAAAGGAAATATTGTCCACAAAATGCCCGTCCATCACATCGAGATGCATCCAGTCCGCCCCAGCGCGGATCGCGCGGCTGACTTCGGCTCCGATCTGTGAAAAATCCGCCGCCAGCAGCGACGGCGCAATCAGCCGGTCCTTGAAATTTTTAGGAATCACGGGGCCGATTCGAACCACGATCCGGCGGACATGACAGGAAAATTTTCCACCACCGCTGAAACATCGTGCGGAATCCATGGCCATCCGCTACCTAGCGGGCGTGGACGACGAAGGACCGATCATTGATTTGCACAGCGACATTTATTTCATGGGCCAGGCGCTGCGTGAGGCCCGCAAGGCGTATGCGGCGGGCGAAGTGCCGATCGGCGCGGTGATCGTGCGCGAAGGGCGGATCATCTCCCGCGCGTGGAACCAGGTGGAAACCCTCAAGGACGCCACCGCCCACGCGGAAATGCTGGCGTTGACGGCGGCGCAGGAGTCGGTCGGCGATTGGCGGCTGGAAAAGTGTACGCTTTACGTGACCAAGGAGCCTTGCCCGATGTGTGCCGGCGCGATCGTGCATTGCCGGCCGGAACGCGTGGTTTTCGGCTGCCCGGATCCCAAAGCGGGCGCGGCGGGTGGCTGGATTAATCTGTTAGAAGCGAATCCCCCGCTCAATCACCGTTGCGATGTGAGCTCGGGTGTGCTCGGTGAGGAGTGCCTGTTTGTGATCCAAAGTTTTTTCAGAGAAGCGCGTGAGCGAAAAAAATTCGAGCGGCTCGGTTCTCTGGACCCGGAGTGATTTCAGCGGACGATGACGCCGCGCAGCCGGATGTCGTTTCCGAACTGTTTGAAATCGATTTCATTCAAGTGCAGCGACTCCGCCAGCCCCGCGCCACCGAGCGCGGGTGACGGCCCGCCGCAGAGGAGTGGCGCATAGTAAACGACGACTTCATCCACCAAGCCCGCCTCGAACATTGCGGCGGAAAAGACTCCGCCGGCCTCGATTATTACAGTTAGGACACCTTGCTCGCTTACCAGATTTCGCAGGATCTCCGCGAGATCACCGCGGGGGCGGATGAGGGTGCGCTCCATGGATTCGTCGAGCGACAAGGTCTCCGGACGATCCGAAACGACGACCCGCCACGGCTGCCCGCGTCCCACTAACAATTCCGGCACGCGGATTGTTAGAGCGGGTTGGTCGCGGCGAACGGTTTCGCCGCTGGTGATAATGGCGTCCACGGTGGCGCGGAGTTTCTGCACGTCGCCGCGGGCGGATTCCCCTGTTAGCCACTGGCCCTCGCCTGGTGCGCGGGTGATGCGGCCGTCGAGACTCATCGCGGTTTTCCAAATCACCCACGGCAGCCCTGTTTCGCGGACTTTGAAAAACGGGCGGAGTGGTTTCTCAGCCTCGTCGCGGCAGACTCCCGAGACGACTTCGATTCCGGCTGCCTCCAGCAAACGATCCGCCCGTCCGGCATGATCCGGATTCCGGTCCACGCAGGCGTAAACCACGCGGGCGATTCCTGCGTCGATGAGGCATTGAGTGCACGGCGGCGTGCGGCCGTGGGTGGAGCAGGGTTCGAGGGTGATGTAGATGGTGGACCCACGCACATCCTTGCCGGCGGCGGCTGCCAGAGCCTCGCGTTCGGCGTGAGGTTGCCCGGCGGCGCGGTGCCAACCCGTCCCTAACAAAATCCCATTTTTCACGATGACCGCGCCCACCGGCGGATTCGGTGCGGTTTTGCCGACTCCCTTGCGGGCCTCGTCCAGCGCGAGATTCATCCAGGATTCGTCGTTCATGGGAGTGATGGGAGAGCAGGAAAAGTGGCTGGCGCGTCTCGCGCCAGATCGTTGTCCGGGCGTCTCGCCCGGAGTCGGGGTAAGCGAGGCGAGACGCCTCCGCAACGGTCTGGAGCGAAACGCTCCAGCCACTTTTTCAACCGGCTAACCTTCATGCGTTAGGCTCGGGTTTTGCTGTGGATGAGGGCGTAATTTGCACCTGAATCGGCTGGTCGGTGGTGAGGTGCATGTCGCGTTGCGGGAAGGGCACGCCGATTTCCATTTCGGTGAAGCGTTTCTCGATCATCAGGCGGAGGTCGCTGGCGACGACCATGCCATTGGTCTCGCCACCGAGGCGGATCCAGAAGTAGAGGCTGAAGATCAGCGCGCTGTCGCCAAAGTCTTCAAAAACAGCGAAGGGTGCGGGATCCTTGAGCACGAGTCCATGGCGATCGGCGACTTCGATGAGAATCTCCATGACTTTCTGAGGCGAGGTGCCGTAAGCCACTCCGACACGCAAGGTGCGGCGCATCTTGTTACTGCTCAGGGTCCAGTTGGTCACCCGGTTTTCGAGGAAGACCGAGTTGGGAATCATGGTTTCCACGTCATCCGGGCTGCGGATGATGGACGAGCGGGTGTTCACTTCCACAACGGTGCCGATGATGCCATCCACGTCGAGGATATCACCCACCCGGATCTTGCGCTCGACGAGCACGATGATGCCGCTGATGAAGTTTTTAATCAGCGTCTGCATGCCGAAGCCGAGACCGATGGCGAGCGCACCGCCGAAGAATGCGAAGATTGTTAGAGGAATTTTCAGGAACGACAAGGTGCCGATGGCGAGGAACACGCTGACGCCGATCATCAGCCAGTT
>JBBECN010000245.1:37655-55838 GCA_040881795.1 Akkermansiaceae bacterium | reverse complement strand
GGTGAAAGAGTTTTTCCTCGCCGGCTTGCGGGGTAAAGTCTGCGACCCATCGTTTTACGAGTTTGTTCTGGGCGGTCACCGCTTTGGAGATGCGCTGGAGCATGGCGAGGGCCTCGCTCTTGGTCGCGCGCTGTTCGTTCACCAGGCTGAAGCGGGGATCCTCCGAGGTGATGGACGCGGCGCGGGATTCCAACTTGCCGAGATCCGCGCTGCTGGCGGAAATGTCATTGGTGGTGACGTTTTCCCAAGTGGCGAGACGATCGAGAAGCAGCTTGAGCGATTTGAGGGCCTTGGCTTTCTGGTCGGAATTTGTGCTGTCGAGGAATGCTTTGCGGTCGTGATAGGCCTTGTAGCTGTTGTTTTCCAATTGGATCAGGCTCTCCAATCCCTCGAGGAGCGCCTGTATCGAATCCGTGCGCCCCTCGGCCACTTCCAGGCCGAATTTCGCGAGGGCCAAGCCATCCGGCGGCGTTTCCGGCGGAGCGGCGGCGAGCAGGGCGTCGAGGGCTGACTGCGCCTGATTGCGGGCGGAGATGGCCGGCTTGAGCCGTTTGGAAACACCGTCGAATTCCTTTTGAATCGATTTTTTCCGGGCCTCGGAAACCTTGTCGATGATGGCGAGATCTTCGTCGTCAAATCGGGAGCTGGCCCTAGCGATTTTGATTTTGCGGTCGGTCAGCGCCAGATCGGTGGTGACTGCGGAAATGCGATCCTTGAGGCTGTCATATCCGCCCTGCATCAGGCCGGCGCGGGCGGCGAGCACGCGGGACTCGCCACGCGCGGCTTCCATCCGCCACTTGGCGGCGGCGCGGGTGGCGTCATTCGCATTTTGGAGGTCGAGCATTTTCGCTCTCACCGCATCCTCAGCGGATTTGGTCTCGCCCCTGAGGCTGGTCAGCAGGCGCTCGTAGTTGGAGAGGGAGGATTGGGAGGAGGTGAGGTTGGCCGTGATCGAGTCCCGCTCGTTGAGCAGATCATCGATCATCAGGACCGAGTAGGGCGGCGGGTCGGAGAAGCCGGACCAAGCGGCATCTTCGGCGCGGGAGCGCTCGAGTTCCTTGCGGGCGTCACTGGTGGAGTTGAGATTCTTGATCGACCGGGTGGCAGTCAGAATCAGCTGTTCGAGATCGCGGCGGCGCTCGTCGAGTTCGCTGGGGGTGACTCCCCCGGGCAGTCCGGCGGCGGCACCGGGCGCATCAAGGCGGGCCAGGGTGTCGCGCGCTTCCTGAAGCCATTGATCAAGCCGCTTGCGGGCATCCTCGGGGTTTTCAGGTCCGACGGGCTTCGCAGGTTCCTCGGCGGCCGCTGCCTTTTTCAGGGCATTGAGCTGGCCGTAAGCGGGACAGGAAAAACCCGTGACCAGCATGCAGGCGACGGCGATCCGGCTTACGACAGCGGCATTTAATAAAGGAAACTTCATAGGCAGGATCAATGACTCGGGTTTGGTGACCAGCTTGTCAGAGGTTGCAAAGATTGCCAGCTCTCAAAACGGCCAGATGATGGGAATCAACAGGCAGGAAACCACCCAGCAGATGAGGTTAAGCGGGATGCCGACTCTGAGGAAATCGGTGAATTTATAACCGCCGGGACCATAGACCATCATGTGCGTCTGGTAGCCCATCGGCAGCGCAAAGGCGCAGGATGCAGCCACCGCCACCCCCATGATGAATGGCCGTGAATCCACGTCCAGGCTGTGGGCCAGCTTCAACACGATGGGGATCATCATGACTGCGGTGGCATTGTTGGATAATACCTCGGTGAGACAAAGTGTCAGCAGGAAAACCAGCCATAGCAGGACCAGCGGCAGATTTTCCGGCGAGACAAACTGCTCGGTGATGCCAACAATCCCACGGGCGAGCCACTCGGCGGTGCCGGTGCTTTGCATGGCCATTCCAAGCCCTAACAAACCGTAGAGCATCAGCAACACCTGCCAGTCGATGCTGGCATAAGCCTCGCGCGGGGTGACGATTTTCAACCACAGCAGGGCCAGCGCTCCGACCATCGCCGCGTAGTGGATCGGAATCGCCGGAACCTCGGGGTAAATCCGGTGCAGCAGATCCGTGATGGTGGCCACCAGAACCACTCCGATGAGTGCGCCCCAGGCAAGCACGACGTGGCTGGCCGGCTTCTTGTGCTTGGGCGTCGGCGAAGACTCATCGGGCGCATCGGTGAGGATGAAGTCGCGGGTGGCATCGAGCGCATCAAGGTTGTTGAGCGCGGTGATGACGAGCAGGGTATCGCCGATTTCCAAAGTGATCTCGGCGATGCGACTGGTGATGTTGATGCCACTGCGGTGGACGGCGAGGACCACGCAATTGTAGCGCTGGCGGAAATCCGAATTCGCCAGGGTGTGCCCAATCAACGAGGACTCGTCGCGAATCACCAGCTCGGAGACGATACCATCGACGGTGGACAGCTCTTGCGCGCCGATTTCCTGGAACAACTCCGCGGGTTTCGCCCCCCCGCCTCGGCGGCGGTGGAGAGCGACGAGAAATCGGTCGTTTTTCTGCACCACGATCTCGCTGAGAGACGCCATCAGCCGGGTGCCGGCGCGCCGCACTTCCATCACGTGGATGCCGGATTCGCGGCTGGCCAACGGGGTATCGACCAGCCTTTTGCCGATGATGCCGGAGTTTTCATTGATCAGCAAATGATGGAGCGGTGAAATGCGGCTGGAGATTTCAAGGCTGCCGGTGATCGACGAGCGGGCGGGGATGAGCTTGGGCCCGAAAATCGTGAGGTAGGCAATGCCGGCGATGGCCAGTGGCACGCCAAGCGGGGCGAGCTCGAACATGCTCATCGGTTTCTCGCCGAGGTCGCGGAGCGCGCCGTTGACCAGCAGATTGGTGGAAGTGCCGATCAAAGTGCAGCAGCCGCCGAGGATGGATGCATACGAAAGCGGCATCAGCAGGCGGGACGCGGCGATGTCCTTGGAGCGGGCGAACCCGAGGGTGACAGGCAGCAGGATGGCGACGATGGCGGTGTTGTTCATCCATGCGCTGAAAAAGGCGGCGACGGCGGAAAATGCGAAAATCGCGATTCGCGTGTTTCCGGAAAGCCGGTCGCGCAACATTTTGCCGATGTGATCAATGGCTCCCGATTTCTCCAAGGCCCCTCCGATGATAAACAACGCGGCGATCGTGAGCGGAGCCTCGTTTTTAAAAACCAAGGTCATGTCCTTGGCATCGACCAAGCCCAGCGCGACCACCAGGCAAAGGATCGACATCGCAAGCACGTCCGGCGCAGCCCATTCACGAATGAATGCGACGAGCGTGAGGACGATCACCAACAAAGTCAGTGTGATCTGGGTGTCAGGCATGATTTGGAGGGATTCCCGCGCAAAGAATGGCTTCCATGCACGGCTGGAGGCGGTTTGGCAAGGGCGGGATGCGGTGGCAAACGCGAAGGATTCTTGCACCGGCGGGTCGCAGACTCCAATTTCAGCCATGCAGCGCCCGCACATTTCCACCAATCTGGCGATCTCGGCGGACGGGAAAATTTCCTCGGCCAAGGGAATTCCCTCCGGCTGGACGTCCAAGGCGGACCATGCGCGGTTGTTGGAACTGCGCCAAAATGCGGACGCATTGCTGGTCGGCAGGGGGACGCTGGAAAGTGACCGAATGACGATGACAGTGCCCGGAAAAACCCATCAACCGCTGCGCTGCGTGGTCTCACGCGGTGGCAAATTCGATTTCACCCACCCGCTTTTCCAGAAACCGGGCGGTGCGATTCATTTGCTCACAACGGGGAATTTGCCACCGGAAACGCAGGGATGCCCGTTCGACGAGGTCACCTTCCATCACCAGAGCCTCCCGGATTTCCTCGAAACCCTGGCCCAGCGACACGCGGTGAAATCACTCCATTGCGAAGGCGGTGGGCAATTGATCCGGGCTTTGGCGGACTTGGACGCGATCGATGAATTTCACCTGACCGTCGCCGGACACACCCTTTTCGGCGGCTTGCGCGCACCGACGGGCACGGGGGTTCCGGGGGAGTTTCTCGACGCGACGCGGCATTTCCGAATCAGCCACTTCGACGCGCGGCCCGATGTCGGGGAGTGCTTTCTCAGTTACACGCGGGATCGCGCGGCCATTCAGTGAGCGGCGGGTTTTTCGCCGTGCTCGGGAGATTCCGCGTGATCGTCGTGGTCCGCAGCGTGGGCCCCGTGTTTTTCATGGAGCTGCTTGGTGCCATCAGGACCTTCGAATTCATGGCGTTCGCAGGAAACCGCGAAAACCGAAACGGCCACAAGAAGGACGGAGAGAAATTTCATCGCGCCGCTTCAATAGCCACTCGCCGACGAAACGCAACCCTCAAGGCGATTTTTCAATTCACCCGTGCAACCAACCATCCAGCGACCGCTTGCGCCGCCCTCTCATGCGCTCCGCGCCCGCCGAGTTTGGACGCGGTTTCCGCCAAACGCGCCTGCAACGCCTCACGTTTGGCCGGAAATTCGAGAAATCCTCGCAACGCCCGCGCCACCGCATCCGGCTGGGCGTCCGCTTGAATCAATTCCTCAACCACCCCCTCACCCGCCAGGATATTCACCAACCCGATGTGCTCGATTTTCACCAGCATCCGTCCCAACACATAGGTCAGCGGAGCCACTCGATAAACCAGGCAATACGGCAGCCCATAATACGCCGCCTCCAAGGTCGCCGTGCCACTCGCAATCACCGCACAGCACGCCCGCTGCATCAACGAGTGGCTGCCGCCATCCGTCACCGTGATCAAATCCACCGCCCCGGCCTCCGCGATCAACGCCCGAATCTGGTCCGCCAGTTTCGGGGATGCCGCGGGCACTTCGAATTTCAACTCCCGCTGCGAGGATTTCAAAAGTTTCGCCGTCTCCACCATCATCGGGAACAATCTCGCAATTTCCCGCTCCCGGCTGCCGGGAAACAGCCCGACCAGCAACTCATCCCGCCGCACACCCGGCAATCGCTTTTCCTCAAGTTCATCCACCAACGGATTTCCAACGAAGGTGGTTTTTAACCCGGATTTTTCAAAAATCGGCTGCTCAAATGGGAACAGGCAAAGCATCTCATCCAACAACCTCGCCATCACCGGAATCCGCCGCTTGTTCCAAGCCCACACTTTCGGACTGATATAGTAGATGATCCGCGTCTTCGGAAACTCGCGCTTCACCGCCTCCGCAAACCGCAGGTTGAACCCTGGATAATCGATCAAAAGCAACACCTCCGGCTGAAACTCCTCCACCGCCTCCATCATCTCCGCAAACCGCTCTTTAAACCACCCGTAGCGCTTCAAAACTTCCCAGACCCCCATCACCGCCGCCTCTTCCACCCAATTCTGAAAACCCGCCCCCGCCAGCTCCGCCATCTCCGGCCCGCCCGCCCCTTGCACCTCGAGGCCCGGCACCATCTCCCTCAAACTCCGCAGCAGGCCCGCCCCATGGGCGTCTCCACTCAGCTCCCCCGCCACCACATAGACCCGTTTCGACATGCGCCGCGAGCTTAACCATCCCCCGCCCCATGGCCAATAAAAACCCTCGTCCGCTGGCCATCCTTCGATAAATCGACAAACTTCCAGACTTCCGCATTGATTTCGACGCCGTCGCCGCTTTGATCAGCCCTCTGCGGTTTGCCTCGCTCCCCACCATGTCCACCGATCTCAAAAATTCTCCAGTCCCGCTCGCTGAAATCTCCCAAGGCCCTAACGCCTTCGAAGAATTCCTGGACCGCAATCAGAAGAATCTCGTCGTCCTCGCCCTGCTTCTGGCCATCGCCGCTGCAGGCTTTGTCGTTTACCGCGGCATCGTCAAAAGCTCCGAGGAAACCGCAGGCGCAGCCCTCAACAAGGCCGAAGACATCACCTCCCTCCAAGCATTGATCGATCAAAACGGGAAAACCGCCGCCGCCGGCAGTGCCATGGTCCTCCTTGGAAACAAGCAGTGGACCGAAGGCCAACAAGACGCCGCCATCGCCACCCTCCAAAAATTCATCGCCGAAAACAGCTCCCACCCGGCACTGCCCACCGCTCAAGCCAGTCTCGCTGCCAAGTTGATGGTCCAAGGTAAAACCGCGGACGCCACCAAACTCTTCGAAGAACTTTCCGGCAATCCCTCCGCCAGCTTTATCGCCCCGTTCGCGCTGATTTCCCTCGGCGACATCGCCAAGGCCGGCGGCGATCTGACCAAAGCCGAAGCCTCCTACACCAAGGCCAAAACTGACTTCCCTGACAGCAGCTTTTCCGAAGTCGCCGGTCGCCGCCTCGCCATCCTTGAGGCCAAGCCGCCCGTTGAAATCGAAGCTCCACCCGTCCCGGAAACTCCCACATCTCCGACCGGCGACAACGCCGAGATCCCAAGTCTCGCCCCGATCCCCGGTGCTCCCGCCATCGAGTTTCCGGCGGAAACCCTTCCTCCCGAGGCGGAACCCTCCCCTTCTCCGGAAAGTCCGGCAACCCCCGAGACCGCACCCACAACGCCGGATGAAAATCCTGCAACTCCCGAGCCGTAAGCCTGAATTCAATTTGACATCATTCCAACTCCAACCAATCTAAATCACCGTGTTCAAAAAAGTAATTGGCCAAGATCACACTCCTTCACATCCGGAAACCCGCCACCCGGAGCCCATCGCCCCACCTGCGCCACCGTCCTACGCCTCGCAGCAGCCGGCTGCGGCGGCCGCTCCCGCGCGCACCTCTCCCGCCGCCAACCGCAACGTGCTTTCCACCGATGTGGACATCAAAGGCACCGTCAAATTCACCAACGACCTTGTCGTCGATGGGAAAATTGAGGGTGAAATCACCTCGGACGGCAACCTCACCGTCGGTGAAAACGCGCGCATCAAAGCGGAGGTCAAAACCGCGACCGTCGTTGTTTACGGCAAGGTCCACGGCAACCTCACCGCCACCGACCGCGTCGAACTCAAATCCAGCGCCGAAGTCGTCGGCGATATCAAAGCCAAGACCCTCTCGATCGAGGCCGGTGCCATCTTCGTCGGCAAATCCACCGTCGGAACCCCTGCCAATGCTCCTGTCAGCGCGGAAAAACCGGCAGCCAAGGCCGCAGCACCGTCCCCGGAACCCCCCAAACAAGGAACTCTTGCTGGCACTGTTTCCTAACATTCTGAGGGCCAGCCCTCTCACCCCCACCCCGCGTTACCATGGCCGATGAGCCCCTGCGCCATCGCATCGAGGTCTCGTGCCCGGAGTGCGGACATTCCCAGGCCGAGCCCGCGCTTGTCGTCTCCACGCAGTGCCGGTCCTGCCGCGCGAACTTCCAGGTTCGCGAAGGCAAGGGTGTGGTGAGAAACCGCCCCGTCACCCGTCTGGCCGTCCCCCGCAAGGACTCGGATCCCGAGCCCGAGCTGCCCGAGCCCGAAAAGCCCAAACCCATGCTCCGCCGTGGGCCAGTCAAGCAACCGCCGCGCTCATTTCTGATGCGGCTCTTCAGCCCCACCAAGCCACCGCGTGAAATCCGCTGTTTCGGCTGTGGCCATTCCTACACCACCGTCGCCGACGCCCAGTCCAGCCAATGCCCGAAATGCAGCGGCTACATCAGCCTCGAGGACTTCGACATCACCGAGCACTGGAACCGCCGCATTCAGACCTGCGGCGATGTCGTCATCCAGAAAAACGGCGCGGTTTCCGGCGTCGCCCTGCAATGCCACAACCTCACCGTGCTCGGCACCCTCGCCGGTTCGGTCGAATGCAGCGGCGATCTCATCATCCGCTGCCACGGCAAAATCGTTGGCACCGTCGCCTGCCGGAACCTACGCGTTGAAAAGGGTGCACGCGTCGAATTCCTCAACCCCGTCACCTCCGCCACCGCCTACATCGACGGCAATGTCCGTGGCCAGATTTCCTGCACCGGTGCCGTGACCCTGGAAAAACGCGCCCACCTCCAAGGACTCGTCCGCACCGCCTCACTCATCGTCAAGTCCGGTGCCAAACACACCGGCACCATCGAAATGGTCACGCCCGCTCCCATCTGAAATTTCAAATCTCAAATTTCAATTCCTCCATGTCCGCCACGCTCGATCTGAAGCAGGAAATCCTGGCCCTCAAAAAAGCCAGAAACGCCGTGATCCTCGCCCACAACTATCAGATCGGCGAGATCCAGGACGTCGCCGACTACGTGGGAGACTCACTCGGCCTCGCCTACCACGCCAAGGCCACCGATGCCGATGTGATCGCCTTCTGCGGCGTCCACTTCATGGCGGAAACCGCCAAAATCGTGAACCCCGGAAAAATCGTCGTGCTCCCCGATGCCGACGCCGGATGCTCGCTCGAACAATCCTGCCCCGCCGAGCAACTCGAAGCCTTTCTCAAAGCCAACGCGGAGAAAAACTACTACGTCATCGCCTACATCAACTGCTCCGGCGGCGTCAAAGCCCTCTGCGACGTCATCTGCACCTCTGGCAACGCCGTCAAGATCGTCAACCTCGCCCCCGCGGACCGACCCATCCTTTTCGTGCCCGATGAAAACCTCGGTGCCTGGGTCATGGAACAAACCGGCCGTAAAATGGACCTGTGGAAGGGCAATTGTTATGTCCACGTCGAGTTCACCCGTGATTCAATCAACAAGATCAAAGCCGAGTATCCGGAAGCGCTCGTCGTCGCCCACCCCGAATGCACCCAGGCGGTTAGATTGCTCGCGGACGAAGTTTGCTCCACGGAAAAAATGATTTCCTACTGCAAGAACGCGCCGGTCAAAGACATCATCGTCGTCACCGAGAGCGGCATGCTCCACCGCCTGCGCAAGGAGTGCCCGGACAAGAACCTGATCGCCGGCCCCACCGACCGCTGCGCTTGCGCCGACTGCCGCTACATGAAAATGAACACCCTTCAAAAGCTGCGCGACTGCCTCGATTCACTCCAGCCCCGCGTCGAGATGGAGGAATCCCTCCGCGCCCGCGCCGAGCTTCCGCTCCTGCGCATGCTCGAGCAGTCGAAGTGAAGCGATCACTCGACCCAGCAGCGGGCGCGGTAAAAGGCCCGCCCGGATGCGCTACCCGAGGCATCCGTGAAGGTGACCACCGTTCCGTCTCCCGCCACCACGGCGCCGATTTTATGCCACGCTCCGGTCGGGAGGTTGTCGTTGCCTTCAAGCTGATAGAAATCCTGACGTCCCCCGACGGATCGAAAATGTGGATTGTATCCGGTGAAATTCGCGTTTATTAGCGGTGATGGCGGGCGAGTCAAAAACAGTGATCCTCATTGGCGGCGGGCTTGCGGGTTTGTCATGCGCGGTCCGCTTGATGGAAGGCGGCGCGCGGCCCTTGCTGCTCGAAGCCTCGGATGGCGTCGGCGGGCGGGTGCGCACGGATCAGGTCGGCGGGTTCCAACTGGACCGCGGATTTCAAGTCTATCTCAGCGCCTACCCCGAAGCAGGGCGGATGCTGAATTTGGAAGCTTTGAATCTGCAACGCTTCCGGGCGGGAGCGCTGGTCTTCAAAAACGGAAAACTCCGGCGGCTGATGGATGTTTTCCGCCACCCAAAATATCTGTTAGAATCCGCACTGGCACCGATCGGCAACTTGGCGGACAAACTGCGGGTCGCCAAACTGCGATTCCAAAAGCCTGACGAAGCCGCACCCCAGGACAAGACCACCGAGGAGTTCCTGCGCGACTTCGGCTTCTCCAAGGGCATGATCGACGGCTTCTTCCGCGCGTTCTATGGCGGGATTTTTCTGGAGCGCGACCTGCGCACCTCAAGCCGGATGTTCGAGTTCACCTTCAGAATGTTTACCGAGGGCTACGCCACCCTTCCCGCCAAGGGGATGCAGGCGATCCCGGATCAACTCGCATCCCGACTGCCGCCCGGAAGCATCCGGCTGAATGCGCCGGTCCGCGCCGTGAGCGACCGCTCGGTCATTCTGGAAAGCGGTGAAATGCTGACCGCCGATGCCGTGGTGATCGCCACCGACGCCACCACCGCCGCACGCTTGCTACCGGATTTTTTCCCGAAGAAAATCGCCTGGCGGGCCGTGACGGCGATCTACTTTTCCGCACAACAATCCCCAATGAACGAAGCCATCATCGCCCTCAATGGCAGCGCTCAAGGGCAGGTCAACAACGTTTGCGTGCTCTCCGACGTCGCCCCGGAATACGCTCCGCCGAGGCAATCCCTGATCTCGGTTTCCGTGTTGGGTGCCCCGGAGGAAGACGATTTGGAAGCCACGGTACTCACGGAATTGGAAAGCTGGTTCGGCCCGCAGGTCCGGGAATGGAGCCATTTGCGGACGGATCGGATCCGCCACGCCCTGCCGGAGCAGCCGATCACGCCGTTGAAAACCGGTGTCCAACGCCACCATGGAGTGTTCGTCTGCGGCGATCACTGCACCAGCGCCTCCATCGAGGGAGCCATCGTTTCTGGAATCGAAACCGCCCGCTCCATCTTAACATCCACGGACGCAGCGGAAATTTAGCAAAATTTACGCTTTCCGCACGGTCTGGAATGAGAATACTCCGCCCCGACCCAAGGGTCATTGCCGGGTTAGCTCAGTTGGTAGAGCAACTGATTTGTAATCAGTAGGTCGTCGGTTCGAGTCCGACACTCGGCTCCATTCTTCAAGGGTTTAAGCCGGCGAAAACGACGAAAGTCTTGCGCGAGGTGGCAGTTGATGGCAGTGATTTTTCAAGGCAGTCAGCCCAAAATTCACGGTGGTTCCCACCCCCTCAGGCTGGATGGTTTCGGTTCCCGGGAACATGTCGAGCAGCGGAAAACGGGTGCGGAAGTTTTTTCCCGACTCCCACGAACGCCGAAAAATACGCCGCATCCCTCCGCAAAAAGTATCGGGAGGCTTCACCGTCAAACGCTACAACACCCGGCCCGCCAAACCCGATGAAAAGGGCGAGGAGTGGGTGGAGCGAGGCAAGGTCAAGGTGCTCGAAAGCGAGAACCCCGAGTTCCCGGAAATCATCATCAAACAGCCCGGCGAATGGGTGGCGTGGTTGGATAATGCCTAGTCGGCTTTGAAAACTGCCTCAACAGCAGCTTGGGTGAAGCCATGCTTCTTGTAGAATTTCACCGCATCGTCTTCAGATCCCGTGAAAAGTGGGCAGGTCCGGAGTAACCCCTGTCGCGTCTTGTATCGGACGAAGCCGATCCTCCATGCTGGCCCCTCCCATGAAATCCGAATGTCGGTCGTCGGTCTGACCCCATTCGGGTAAAAAGTCACCATCTCGCCAGCTTTAACCCCCTTTGCGTTCCGAATGACCCCATCTTCCTTTCTATCGTAAACCCACTTCCTATCCTTTTGGATCATGGATCCTGGAACACTCATCAGAACTGGCTTCATCACCCTGATGTCCGCAATGACTCCGATATCGCTGATTTGCGAACCTTCCACCTGAACCATTCTTCCCATCCCCCGCACACGGTTTCGCAGCGCCTCGTCGGCTTTATCCAACTTCGCATCAGCAGCCTGCAAAACTTTATTTTTGGCCATCTCATTCTCAGCAGCCTGTGCAATTGCGGCCGCCCGTGCTTCTGCCTGACGATGCTCTCTCGCCTTCGCTGGATCATACCCGAAAGCGGTCTGCAACTCCTGTGACAAATTTTCGAAGAGCACCTTTGCCATTCCGGCCTCATGCATGATTGCGATCCCGTCCGGCTCAATTTTTCTCACCTTAACATGCTCGTAAATCTTGCCATTTGTCGTTTCAAGCCGCTCAAATTCCATAATCGGATCCTGACCAAACAGAACGGCGACACTCGCAAAAAAAAAGGGATAGAATCAATTTCATCACCGCGCTTCTATCGATTTCCCCATGTCTCCGCAATTCCAAATCAGGGGGCAATTTTTCAGAATCTCCATAATTATTACTGCAAAATATAGCGATTTTCTTGATTTTTAATCAGTAGGTCGTCGGTTCGAGTCCGACACTCGGCTCCAGTTTTCAAGGGTTTAAGCCGACGAAAACCGGCGAAAACGACGAACGTCTTGCGCGAAGTGGCATTTGATGGCAGTGATTTTTCAAGGCAGTCAGCCCAAAATTCACGGTGGTTCCCACTCCTTCAGGATGGATGGTTTCGGTTCCCGGAAACATGTCGAGCTCGGGAAAACGGGTGCGGAAGTTTTTCGCGACTCCCACGGACGCCGAAAAATACGCCGCATCTCTCCGCAAAAAGTATCGTGAAGGTCGGCGAGGCGGGGTGATCCCTCACGAGCTGGCACTGATGGCAGGAATCGCGACGGAGCTGCTGGAGCCGCATGGAGTGACCATTCTGGAGGTGGCCCGAGAGTTTGTGTCGCGAGTGGCAACTGTGGGATCATCTGAGACCTTTGCGGATCGCTACGACCGGACCTTGCTCGAAAACGAAGAGCATTGGAGCGACCGCTACAAGCTCGACATGGACAGGCTCCCGAGGTGGGTGGGAAAAGGATTCATGGGTAAGCGGTTCTGCGATATCACGCCGGCGGTGATCGAGGCAGCTCTACGGACTCACGGAGCTTCCGCGCAAAGCACGCTCGACAGTCGCGCCCGATATTTTTCGGCGGTGATGAATCACAAGACGAGGCACCGGAAGAAATCCGAGATCGAGATTATGACGCCGCGCCAGTGCGGGCAGATGCTGCGCGCGTGCGAATCACCCGAGGAACGTCGGGCGGTGGCGCTGTTACTTTTTGCCGGGATCCGATCTTCCGCAGAGGATGGGAAAATTTCCCTCTCCAGTGGGACGCGGTGGGAGAAACTGAGATTTACGTTTCCCGAGCGATGTCGAAAGTTGGCGACCGGCACATTCCGATCACCCGGCGGCTGCGGCGGTTGTTGCGCGACCACCCGGCCAGCGGTCCGGTGATCTTGGCGAACTGGCGCAGGGTTTACAAGCAGCTTTGGGCGGCCGTGGATGAGATCGCTGGAAAGCAGGATATCACGCGTCACACGTTCGCGAGCCATTACCTGGCAGCATTCGGCGAGATGCCGGCGAAAAGCGCGATGGGCCCCACGGCGGGCAGCTCGACATTGTTCCGGCATTACCGGCAAGCCGTGACCGAGGTGGCGGGGGAAAAGTTTTTCCGGTAAACATCCCTCAGTCTCCGGTGCCGCTCTTGACGGCCGGGCCGCAAGTTTTGCAGCGGGCCATTCTGGATGCTCCGGGTGGCGGCTTGGCGATAATTACTCCCACGGGCTTCTCAGGCGTTCCTATCGCGTGGAAGGGCTGGCTGAATCGGTAATCAGCGCCCGTCGATTTCCCGCTTTGCTTCGGACTGATTCTCGATCTCGTAAACCACCATCCTCCAATTTTCCTGCCATTTTTCCAGCGCGTTCCTGACGATGGTTTTCATGGTGGGGGAATTGGATTTCGCGTGCCTCAGGTATTCTTGGTAAGCCTCTTCCTGGTTTTCGATTTCATATTTCACCATCTGGAAATTGTCTTTCCATTTCGCTTGAGCCGCTGACTTAATCCTCGCTGAAACGGAAGTGGATGTTTTGGGTTGGTCGAGTCTTGGACTTGTTTTGATGGCGGCCTCAGCCTTGGCGATCTCCATCGACGCTTCGGCATCCGCCTTGGATCTGGATTCGAGCGATTCTTTCTCCATATCCTCGCTCCATCCGAACACATCGTCAAAGTCATCATTCAGCTCGCTAAATGAAATCCATTTGAATCCTCCCTCAGTCATCAGGCTCACCCCTAATGGAGTCACCTTTCGAACCTTTGCCCACTCTATCAATCTTCCATCTTTTGCGCTCGGTGTTGTGTGCCTCCATGGGCTTTTGGCCCATACGTCCTTCGCCTGATTTCCAGTAAATTCAGGTAAAGCTTTAGCGGATTCGATAGCCTCGGAAAATGGCGCTTCGAAATCATTCCACCGTTCGATCGAGCGCCTCTCGACATTCCATCTCAACTCCTCAATGGCAGTTTCAAGTGCTTTCTTGATCGTTTCTTTATCAAGACCGCCATTCAATCCATTTGCCGCGACCAATCCGCTTTCATAGATTTTAAGCTGCTTCGGAGCGTCGCCAAAAGGATCGATCTCACCCATAATCGATTCCGTTCGGATGTCTTCGAGCGTCAAAAGCTGCCTGGGATTTTCAGCAAAAGCGATGGCGACAGTTGCCAGAAAGATGGAGAGAATCGTTTTCATCGGACCGCTTCTATCCATTTTCCCATGTCTCCGCAATTCCAAATCACCCGAAGAATCCCACCTCAGACAGGATCTATCATTTTTTCAGGTGTCAGCATGAGGGCAATTTTTCAGCATCTCCATATTTATTCCTGAAAAACATAGCGTTTTTCTTGATTTGTAATCAGTAGGTCGTCGGTTCGAGTCCGACACTCGGCTCCATATTTTTCGTCAAATGGCATCCGTCGATGCCAGCGGCACTTTTTCCCGAATGCTGAAGTGCGTGAAGATCGGGCACACGGTTCCATTCAAGGCTCTGACACGGGCGGCAGCACGTGCAAGTGCTTGATCAGCTTGGAAAGCCCCCCGTGCAGGCGCCACCGGATGACGGCTTCGGGGAAAGAAATCAAAGATGAAGGCACCACGAATCTGACGAATGGAAGAAGGGCATCAGCGGCAAATTCAAGCACCGCGAAATCGGCCCCCAAGCTCGACTTGCCTCAAGCTTCCCAGCCAACCAGTGATCCTGAAGAGGAAAATAGAACCGCAGATGGACGCAGATTAACGCAGATAATCAAAGAGTTGCATTGAATATTGATGGCACCCTCAGGGTGAATCTGGTATTCTTCAGTAGTTTCTTAAAATCAATGTCCATCTGCGTTCATCTGCGGTTCATTTTTCTTTCTAGGGTGATTTCTTCGGATTCGTTTGATTCGTCAGATTCGTGGTGCCTTCAAAGTTCCCCAACCCCTACAACCGAGTTGATGATGCGGAAGATGCGGACTGCCCTACTCCGGAATGCATCGAAAGGTGGCATGGAATCCGCCTTTCCAAATAACTCACAGCGCATCATTTCCCGGTGAGAGCTTTTTTCAACGCCGCATGATAGGCGTTGCGCGGGAGTTCGTAGCCGCCGAATTGGGCGAGGTGGTCGGTCAGCCACTGGGTATCCAGCAGGGTGAACTGCATTTCCCGCAAGCGCTCGACGAGGGCGACGAGCGCGATTTTCGAGGCGTCGGTTTTGCGCGAAAACATGCTTTCACCGAAAAACACGCCGGGCAGCGCGACGCCGTAGAGTCCGCCTTGAAGGCCGTCCGCATCCCAGCACTCGACCGAGTGGGCATGGCCGAGATCGTGGAGAGCGCAGTAGCTTTCGAGGATCACCTCGTCGATCCAGGTGTCCTCGCGCTCGGCGCAGGCGAGCATGACCTCGCGGAAGGCGGTGTTCCATCTCAGTTCGAACGGCTTTTTGCGCAGGCTGCGTTTGAGCCCGCGGGGGATGTGAAAACGTTCATCCAACGGAATCAACCCGCGCAGTTCGGGAGAGAACCACTGGATCCCGCCTTCGTGCGCCATCGGAAAAACACCGCGGGCATAAGCCTCTAGCAGAATTTCCGATGGAATGATTTTCGACATCGGGGGCGGGGGATGAAATCAATCAAGCGCCTTGCCGACGATGGTGGCGAAGGCGTTGTGATCGTGGATGCTTTCGTGATTCACCGCTTTCACGGTGAAGGAGGAAACGCGGGAGTCGGCACGCAGCAGCGCGGCGGCATTCCTAACAACATCTTCGACGAAGACCGGATTGTCATAAGCCTGCATCGTGACGAAGCGTTCGTCGGTGCGCTTGAGCAAGGCGTAAACCGGGGCGGAGCCCGATTTTTCAGCGACCTCGATCAGGTCCTCGATGAGGATGAGTTCCCAACCGCCGGCCTTCGGCTTGGGCCGCACTTCCAGAGTGACGTAGCCGCGCTGGTTGTGCGCGCCGTAATCGCTGATTTCCTTGCTGCACGGGCAGAGCGTGGTGACGGGCACTGTGACGCAGAGCACAAAATCATCGACGGTACCGTTGGAGGTCCCTTGGAACACGACATCGCAGCCGACCTTCGCCGGCGAACCGGAAACCGGCGCTTTCTTGGTCACAAAATAGGTGAAGGCCACCTCGATGTGCGCCTCCTCGGCATCCAGGGTTTCCTTCAAATCGTGGAGGATCTCGGGCAGCGTGCGCATGGTTACCTCGCCCTCGTGCTTGCTGAGCACTTCGAGAAAGCGGCTCATGTGTGTGCCCTTGAAATGATGCGGAAGATAGACCGACATCGAAATCTTGGCGACCGTGGGAAATGGATTTCCCTCGTGATCGAGCACTTGGATCGGGTAGCGCAGATCCGATACGCCGACCTGATCGATCGCGATGCCGCGGGTGTCCGGGGTCGCTTGGATGTCGGGCAATGGAGATGGTTTGTTAGACATGATTCAGGAGATTGGACCTTTTTCGTATTCCGCCCAGGAGGAGGAGGTTTCCCAAACACGCACGCGGATGAGGCGCACGTTCGGGTTGAGGAGATAGCGGGTGTCGGTGCGCAGCGAATATTCCGTTAGAACCGCGGCGGCGTGATCGAAAATCGTGCGTGCCATCAACTCGGTGGTCGGGTCTTGGTTTTCAAACCCGATGACACGCTCGCCGTAGCGTGCTTTGAAATCCGCGTAGGCGGGATCCGCCGTATTCATGCAGAGCGCGTGATCGAAGATATCCAGCCACTCGCCGACGGCCTCTTTGATGATCTTAAAATCGCAGACCATCTGGTTTTCATCGAGTTCGTCCGCCTCGATCACAAACTCGACCTTGCGGGTGTGGCCATGCGGAAACCGGCACTTGTCCGGATGCTTGGTGAGCATGTGGCCGTTTTCCACTTCGAGGGATTTGCAAATTCTATAGGGCATGGTGGAGAAAATTTTTAACCGCAGATGAACGTAGATAAACGCAAATAAGAGAAGGTAACAAATCGAGGGAATTGATAGAAAGCCCACGAACTCCAAGTCGAAGGCGGTGTGTCATCTTTTCTTTATCAACGTCCATCTACGTTCATCTGCGGTTGATTTGATCTGCTGATTCAAGGGTCGGAAGCTCCGGCGTTTGTTCGTAAAGCGTAGGATCCGGCAGACCGGCGAGCATGAATGCTTCGCGGCGCTCGACGCAGGTGCCGCAAACGCCGCAATGCACCTCGCCACCTTTGTAGCAGGACCAGGTTTCGGAAAAATCGATGCCGAGTTCGACGCCGCGTTTTGCGATACCGGTTTTATCGGTATTGATAAAAGGCCGGAGCAACTGGATTTTCGCATAGGTTCCCTCGCCCATCGCGGTGGCCATCGCCTGCATGAACGGCTCGCGGCAGTCCGGATAGATCGCATGGTCGCCGGAATGCGCGGCGATCACCAGGCCATCCGCCTCGATGCTTTCCGCGTAGCCGGCGGCGATTGCCAGCATGATACCATTGCGAAACGGGACGACGGTTTGTTTCATCGTCAGCTCGGCGTAATGGCCGTCCGGGATGTCGCCACCGGATTTCAGCAAATCGGATTTGAAAAGCTGGTTGATGAAATCCAGCGGGATCGTCTGGTGAGGCACGCCGCGGCGATCCGCGTGGAGTTTTGCAAAAGGAATTTCGCGGGCGTTGTGCTTCGCGCCATAATCAAACGACAAACAAGCGGCCACCTCGTGGGTTTCCAGCGCCTCGTAAAACGCGGCCACCGAATCCATCCCCCCGCTGAGCAGCACGCAGACTTTCATGCGGATGCGGCCGGCGGTTCCGGGTAGGTGGCTTCCGTGGTGAGCTGGATTCCACCGCGCGGGGCGAATTCGCCGCGCACGATGAGTTCCTGCGGCTTCAGCGACGCGACGAGATCATCGAGGATGCGGTTGACGATTTCCTCGTTGAAGGCGGGTTGGTTGCGGAACGAGGCGAGGTAGAATTTCAGGCTCTTGGTCTCGACGCATGTCTCACCCGGCACGTAGCGGATGACGATTTTCGCGCTATCCGGCTGGCCGGTGACCGGGCACAGCGAGGAGAATTCCGGGCAATTCAAGGTGATCCAATAACGCCGACCCGGCCGTTGATTCGGAAAAATTTCCAATTTCGCCTCTTCCGGGCTGGCAGGCAGGCGGGTGTCGGCTTTTCCAAGCAGGGACAAATTCTTGAGATCTTCGCGACCGGACATGCCGGGATTCTAAAATTGATTGCGAAAACGTCGATTCCTTTTTCCGCGGACTATTTCCGGGAACGCCAACGTCCTCGTTGGCATGTGAATGGGATGTCAACGTGGGGTCGATCGCGGCCTTTTCGTTGGCTTTCCATTCGCTTTG
>JBBECN010000245.1:2108-37555 GCA_040881795.1 Akkermansiaceae bacterium | reverse complement strand
GGGATGTCAACGTGGGGTCGATCGCGGCCTTTTCGTTGGCTTTCCATTCGCTTTGCCGACGGGGACGTCGGCGCTCCCGGAGCTCAGGGTTGCTCGCGGGATTTGCGCCAAAAATCGAGGCGTTCTTTGATGCGTTTTTCCAATCCCTGATCGCCGGGCTGATAGTAGGTCCGGCCTTCCGGCAGATAGGCTTGCGGGACGTAGGCCCCTTCGAAATCATGGGAATAAAGGTACTTCATCGCCTCTTCGGTTTCGCCGGATGCGGCGGCAAGTTTCTTGCGGGTCTTGGTGCGCAAATGCGGCGGCACGGCGAGGCTGCTGCCGTTTTCCACATCGGCCATCGCGCGGCCGAGCGCGGCGTAGGCGGTGTTGGATTTCGGGGCGGTGGCGAGATAGACCGTCGCGTGGGCCAACGGAATCCGGCCCTCGGGCATGCCGACAAATTCCAGCGCGCCATGGGCGTCCAGCGCCACCCGCAAGGCGTTGGAATCCGCGAGGCCGATGTCTTCCGACGCGGCGATCACCAAGCGCCGCGAGATGAAACGCGGGTCTTCTCCGGCGTGCAGCATTTTCGCCAACCAATAGAGCGCGGCGTCCGGGTCCGAACCGCGGATGGACTTGATGAAGGCGGAGGCGGTGTCGTAGTGCGCGTCCCCGTCCATGTCATAGACGATGGCCTTGCGCTGGATGGATTCCTCCGCCACTTCGAGCGTCAGGCGCACCACCTCATCATCGCTGGCGGGGGTGGTGAGACCGGCGAGTTCGAGGGCGGTGAGCGCTTTTCTAACATCGCCATCGGATTTCTCGGCGAGGTGGCGCAGCGCCTCGGGTTCGGCGGCGATTTGATAGGTCCCGAGGCCGCGTTCGTGATCGGCGAGCGCGCGTTCGAGGACGGTGATGATATCGTCCAACGGCACCGGCTCCAACTGGAAGATCTGTGAGCGCGAGACCAGCGGCGAATTGACGTGAAAGTAGGGATTGTGGGTGGTCGCACCGATGAAACGCACCACACCGCGCTCGATGTGCGGCAGCAGCACGTCCTGCTGGGATTTGTTGAAACGATGGATCTCGTCGATGAAAAGGATGGTCGTCTCGCCGCGCAACTCGCGCCAGGTGCGGGCCTGGTCGATTTTTGCGCGGATTTCAGCGACGTTTGATTCCACGCCATTGAGTGATTCGAAGCGCGAGCCGGTGGTGCGTGCGATCACATTGGCAAGCGTGGTTTTGCCGGTACCGGGTGGGCCGTAAAAAATCAGCGAGGTGAAGCGGTCCGACTCGATGGCGCGGCGCAGCAACTTCCCCGGTGCGAGGATGTGTTGTTGGCCGGCGACTTCTTCAAGCGAGCGCGGACGCATCCGCGCCGCCAACGGCTCGGCGGGGGTTGGCTTGTCGGGCAGAGCCGCGGGAGTGGTAAATAGATCGGACACGAAGAGTGGGGAAGATCATCGCCACTTCCGCGAAGCCACGCCAGCCCAGAAAGCAGGTGAGGGAATTTCTGCAGGTGGGGAGCCCACCTTGGACTGCTACAGCCTGCTGTAGCTTTTGGGCCATGCAGCCTGCTGCGAGCCCGACAGCATTGGCACCGGGCTTCAATAGGGTCAGTCCCGAAAATCAAGCATGAGCACGTTCGACGGATATTTTGAGCATAGCAGGAGGATGGGGGATTTCTGTGGCGGTTCGAGGGATTTGTGTGTGAGAGAACTTGCCAGGCCGAAGGATTTCGATTTGGCTTCACTGTATTTGGGCCGTTGGCTGGATGTTGGCTTCCGGGACAGAAGGTGGAGACGGAATGCGGATGGTGGCAGCCACCGGGTGCTAGATCGTTAGATCCGAGCTTCACCCCCTTTGCCTGGCTGACTGGTGTGACGAGCCCTCGACAGCTTTGCCGGGGCGGAGTATCTTGGTTCCATGATCTGACAAGGGGTTATTCTCCCCAGGTCGGATCGGGGGCGGCCGGTGTCTTGACTCACTGAGCCAAGCCGTGGCGTTTCCAAGCGGCATCCTCGCATGAGCCATCCGGTCGCCCCGTCTCCGTTTTGTCAGTCCCGGTTGAGCTTCATTGCATGAGTGGCCGCGGATTGGTGGGAAGGGGGGCATAGGCACTCGGAGAGGTCGATGCAGCGAAGCTCTAACATGACCTTGCGCCAGAAGCTGAGGAGGTGGACTTCTTCGAGGATGTGAGAAGCAAACCGCCGATGATCCCGGCTTGCTGGCCGAGTGCCGGGGCGGCGATATACGGCTTTTGTTGGAGCGGAGTGAAATAACCGGCGGCGATTTCGTTGAGTAACGCTTCAGTTTTCGCGTGGAGGCCGGATGCCTGTGAAACACCCCCACCGATGATGATCCGTGCCGGAGCGACGATGCCTAACAACGAGAGGGCACCGTGCGCGAGATACCACGCCTCGGTGTCCCACGCCTGATGATCCGCCGAAAGCTCGGCAGCTGGCATGCCCCAACGCGCCGCGATGGCGGGACCGCTGGCAAGTCCTTCAAGGCAATCGCCGTGGAACGGACAGACGCCGGCAAAGTTGTCGCCGGGCTGCCGCGGCACTTTGAGATGACCGAATTCCGGATGCAGCGCGCCATGGATGAGGCGACCGCCGGACAAGATGCCCGCGCCGATGCCGGTGCCGATCGTGATGTAGGCGACGTCATCGAGGCCTTTCGCCGCTCCCAGTCGAGCTTCGGCCAGTGCGGCGGCGTTCACATCGGTTTCAATGATAGTTCGCGCCTGCGGGAATGCAGTGGCGAGGGCATCGATGATGGAAAATCCGGACCACCCGGGTTTCGGGGTGGCGAGTAGTTTGCCATGGTTGTCGGAGCCGGGAGTCACCCCAACCGGACCGAAGGCCCCGACTCCGATCGCGGTCGGCGTGCCTCGTTCGCGCAGCCAGTGGATCAGATGGTCGAAAGTTTCCTGGGGTTGGGTGGTGGGGAATCGCCACTCCTCGTGGACGAGGCCATCTGCGGTGCCGGTGGCAACCACCGTCTTGGTGCCTCCCAATTCAATGGCTGCAATCATGATGTTTTGAGCTAGTGGGTTTCCGCGGCCGTGGCAAGCGTCTTGCACATTGCAAATCTTCTGCCCCCCGAAGGTTTTGCAGCGAGGTGGAGATTTCTTGAATGAATTGGCGGGGTGCCCAGGTATCTATGGGCTATGAAATGGATTTCACTCATCGGAATGGTGGCGGCGGCGGTGCTCCCTGTGCTGGGGCAGGAAGTGCCCAAGGTGTTGGCGATCGGCTCGGCAGCGCCGGATTTTTCGCTGCCCGGAACGGACGGCAAGACCCACACGCTCGCGGATTTCAAGCAGGCGAAGGTGCTTTGTGTGATTTTCACCTGCAATCATTGCCCGGATTCCGTGGCCTCGGCGGCACGCACCGAGGAGATCTATCAGGATTACAAGGACAAGGGCGTGGCCTTGATTGCGGTGAATAGCAACAACCCGGGAAGTCTGACGCCGGATGAATTGGGATACTCGCCCTTCGGCGATTCATTTGAAGAGATGGCACCTTTTGCCAAGGACTTCGGCTGGTCTTTCCCGTATCTATACGATGGGGAGAAACAGGAGTTTGCCACGGCATGCGGCGCGCAATCGACCCCGCATGTTTTTGTCTTCGATGCCGAACGCAAGCTGCGCTACACCGGCCGGTTGGACGACGGCCGCAAGCCGGGACCGGTGGAAAAAAGCCACCTACGCGATGCCCTGGATGCGCTGCTCGCCGGCAACGAAGTGAATGAAGCCGTCACTCGTTCATTCGGCTGCTCCACAAAATGGTTGTTCAAGAAAAACAACGTGGCGGCCGATCAGGCGGCGTGGGAGAAAAAGCCGGTGACGGTGGATGATCTCGACGCGGAGCTATCGAAAAAACTGCGCGCCAACGCCACCAACAAAGTGCGCCTGATCAATTTTTGGTCCACTTCCTGTGGCCCGTGCGTGAAAGAATTCCCGGATCTGGTGGACACCTATCGCCGCTTCCAGAATCGCCCGGTGGAGTTGATCACCATCAGCCTGGATGATCCGGCGATGCGCCCGGCGGTTTCGAAATTCCTGGAATCGCGCCATGCCGCACTTTCCAACCGCACTGAACCGTCGCTCAAGGAAGAGGGGCGCACTTCGAACAACTATCATTGGACCGGCGGCAATCCCGATGCGATGGCCGAGGCGATCGACGGCGAGTGGAGCGGCGCGCTGCCGCACACGGTGCTCATCGCCCCGGGCGGCAAGATTCTGTGGCGTCACACCGGCGAAATCGATGTGGTGGAAGTGCGCCGCCAGATTTTAAAAGGACTGGAGTGAGGAGCCTGACCCCCATGAAATCCATCCTGCGCTTGCTGGCATTTTCCCTCATCGCGCCGCCCCTCACCGCCGCGCCGCCAGAGGGCCGGAAATTCGAGCTCAGCGCCCGCGCCAGTGAGATCGACCGCCGGGTGAAGTCACATCCCGAAATCGGGTTTCTACTCGAAAAAGATCGCAAGCCGCAGGATTTGCAACGGGCGAGCGTGGACACGCGGGTGCCCCCGCAGGGAAAGCTGGTCATCTGGCTGATGGGCTACAACAAAGAGTTGTTCTGCCACCTTTGCGGCTACGGCTTGCACTCGATCCAAGTGCATTATGCCAACGGTTGGTTCGGCAAACTCTACGCGGGGCCGCCGCCGCAGGATGACCTTTTTCTATCAAAAATCCGGCTGGAAGTGGCCACCGGCGTGGATCACAGCAAGGCGGTGGATATTCCAAAACCGGATGCCATCATGGAGCGTTCCTATCAGTTTGTGAAATGGCTGGATCGCAAGAATCCCGAGGGGAATTGGAAACAATTCCTCACTCGGGACGGTCGAGAACTGCTATGGGATAAAGTGATTCTAGCAGGAATTTCGCATGGCTCGACAACGGCGGCGAGGATGGCCAAGCACGTGCGCGTGGATCGTGTGGTGATGTTTTCCGGCCCGCGCGACCAACATGAAGTCTGGCAGAAACTGCCGTCAGCCACCCCGGTGAACCGGTTTTTCGGGTTCACGCATGTGCTCGATGACGGCTGGGTGGCCGATCATTACAGCCGCTCGTGGCAGTTGATGGGCTTGCAGGAATTCGGGCCGATTGTGGATGTCGATCAAACGGCTTTTCCCTACGGCAACAGCCGCCGTTTGATCACTGCGGCGGACGTCAAGGGCGACGCCAAGCGCGCCCACAACGTCCCGATGCCCGGTGGGGCCGCGGTGAAGGGTGCCGGCGGGAAATACCTCCACGAAGACGTCTGGCGCTACCTCTTTACCCATCCGGTCGATTAGGTTGGGAGGGCGGTCTGCGGTTGCGGCTTGGGCGGATGGCGCGCATCCGAGGAGGACGATTACGAGACTGAAGAGCGGTGGGTTTTTGATGAGTTTAAATTTATGTTAGATCGGGGAGAGTGAGGTTCCCTGATTGAGGGCGTGCACGATTTCTCCGGTGGCGGACATGAATTGGTAGGAGTGGCGCAGCGTTTCACCTAGGTAATTTTTGGCGCTGGCGACGGCTTGAGGAAGCGGTTGTCCGAGGGCGAGAGCCGCCGCGATGGCGGCGGACAGAGTGCAGCCGGTGCCGTGAGAGCCGGGGACGGCGATGCGATCGGCAGTGAAACGGTGGACCTTTCCATCTTCAACTAACAAATCGATGCAGCGCGGGCCGTCGAGGTGGCCGCCTTTGAGCAGAACAGCCGTGCCGAACCTTGTGGCAAGCGCGCGGGCGGCGGGCTCGAGCGCGGCTTCATCCGGAATGCACCTGCCTAACAAGGCTTCGGCCTCCGGGAGATTTGGGGTGATGACGGTGGCAAGGGGCAGCAGCAGGGATTTATAGAATTCGAGCGCCTCCGGCTCTAACAATGAGGCGCCGGTGGAGGCGATCATCACCGGATCGACGACGAGGCGGGCTTGGCGGTATTCACCAAGGACCGCAGCGACCGCCCGGACGTGGGCGGCGGAAAAGAGCATTCCGGTTTTCACGGCGGCAACGGGGAAACTTTCCAACAACAGCGAGATTTGATTGGCGACGATGTCCACGGGCACCGGGTGCACGGCGCGCACGAGGTTGGCGGTTTCCGAGACGACGCAGGTGACGGCGGTGAGGCCGTGGACGTGGAAATGTTGGAAGGTTTTCAAATCCGCCTGAATGCCCGCGCCGGCGGAGCAATCGGAGCCGGCGATGGTGAGAGCGACGGGAATGGGTGAATTCATGGGGCATTGATAGTCGGCGGGAGCGTCATCGCAATGCTCTTTCGTGCTTGGCAGTTTCCGGAACCCGCGTGACGATGGGCTTCATGGCAGGCGAGATTTGTGAATTCGAGGGACTTCGGGTGAAAGTGGATGATGTCATCTACATGCCCAGCTTGGACGCGCCGCCCGAGAAGCCGCACCCGTTTGTGTATTTCATTTCGATCCACAATGATTCGGAGATGCCGGTGACGATCCGCGGCCGCAAATGGGTGGTCCACGAGGACGAGGGAGAGGTCACCGTGGTGGAGGGTGACGGGGTGGTGGGCCAAACGCCAATCATCGAGCCAGGCGGACATTTTTCCTACAACAGCTACCACGTCGTGGCCAAAGGCGCGCGCGCGGCCGGGGCGTTTTTCGGCGAAACGGCGAATGGCGAATGGATTTTCGCGCGGATCCCGGAGTTTCGGTTGGATGTGCCGAACTGGGCTTAATCAACCGCAAATGATCCGGTCCATGTGCACGTCATGCGGTTCGGAAAAGGTGTCGGGGACGAGCTGCCAGGGGAAACAAACGCCGATTTTCAAAGCCCCGAGCCGGGCGGTTGCGAGGATGCGGTCGTAGAAACCTTTGCCGCGGCCGAGACGGCCGCCGGTGGCATCGAAGGCAAGTCCCGGGCAGAGGAACGCGTCAATTTCGCTGGCGGGAATTTCCGGCAGATTGGAGGAGGGTTCGGAGATGCCAAAATTTCCGGGGAGGAGATCGGTTTGCGGATTTTTGACAATGTGGAAAATGAGGTGATCGCCGAGGACGCGCGGGTAGGCCCGGTGGATTTCAGGGTGGTTGGCGATGAATCCCAGCAAGCAAACTTCGCCTGGCAGTGCGGAGAAAACCGCGAGGGTCCGGATGTTCGGCTGACCTTTTAGCCAGCTGTCCAGGGCGGAGCAGACGGGTCGCGGGTCCGGCGGCGCGTCCGGCAGAAGCTGCCGCATGCATTTGCGGAGCGCGGACTTGCGGAGGGATGATTCGGGAATTGCCACTTGCCAACAATCAGGGTTCTCCCATCCTTATTCCCGATGATGCATTCTTGGCAAGCAGCGGCGTTTTTTTATGCCACAGCGGTATTTCTCCCTGCTGAGGAGACGCCGCCGTCGTTCGCGTGGGACCCGCCGAAGATCCGGGTGAGTTTGTTCAGTCACGAATTGGGCCTCTTGAATTCGGAACGGGAAGAATACGCCACCAACCTGGCGACCCTCGCATCCAACCGCCTCGCCGCCGCCAAGGCCTCGCCCGCCTCACTGGCCGAGGCCCGCCAGATGCTCGGGCTCGCATTGCAACTTTCCCCGCGAAACAAAAAGACCGTGGTCGTGAATTTCCAACTCGCCAAGGGCATCCTGCCGGCCAGCAGCGAGAGCAGTTACAGCCCGCAGGCGTTTGCCCGGCTGATCCTCGCCCGCGGCCAGTTGCTCGAAAAACAAGACGGGGATGAAAATCAACGCCTCGCCCGTTATTTCATCCAGCTCGCTGCCAATCTCGACCCAAAAAACGAGGATGCGGTCTATCTCAGCGAAGTCCGCCGCCTCGACCATGGCAATCTGAATTGGGCCGCTCTCAGCGATCCGGCTGCGACCGAACCCTGAGTTTCCAACTACCCATGGCTTCTGAAATCGAACGCAAATTTCTTGTCACCCAAGACACTTGGCGCGAGGGCGCGGTGGGTGTGAAAATCGCCCAAGGCTACCTTTCCCTCGATCCCGCGCGCACCGTCCGCGTCCGCCTCGCCGGGCCGGACGCGTGGCTCACCATCAAAGGCCTCACCCGGGGTTTGACCCGCGCGGAATTCGAATACGCCATCCCTGCCGATGAGGCCCGGACGCTGCTCGCGCTTTGCCTGCCCTCCGTGATCGATAAAACCCGATACCGCGTCCGACATGGAAATCACATTTGGGAAATCGACGTTTTCCACGGCGACAACGAGGGTCTGGTGATGGCGGAAGTGGAGCTTTCCGATGAATCCGATCTGCCGGAAATCCCGCCATGGGCGGGTGCCGAGGTTTCCGCCGATGCCCGCTACTACAACTCGAATCTCGCCAGCCAGCCGTTCCGCTCATGGCGCGAAATCCCGGCCGATTGAAGGTTCTGAAATCTCCCGCTTGCCAGCGGCGCTCTTCCCCTTACCCTTACCGAAGAATCTCACATGAAAATCTGGCTCGATGGCAAACTGGTGGATGAATCTGAAGCGAAGGTGTCGGTCTTTGACCACGGACTTCTCTACGGAGACGGCGTTTTTGAAGGCATTCGTTTTTACAACGGAAGGATCTTCCGGCTGGAGGAGCACATTCGCAGGTTGTTCGACTCGTCGCGGGCGATCATTCTGAACCTGCCATGGACGCAGGAGGAAGTTTGCAAATACACCTGCGAAACCGTCGCCGCCAACGGTCTGACCGATGGCTACATCCGCTTGGTGGTCACCCGGGGTGCCGGCGAACTCGGCCTCAACCCGTATCTCTGCCCGACACCGTCGATGTTCATCATCGCCTCGACCATCAAACTCTACCCGGACGAGCATTACCAAAACGGCCTGTCCATCATCACCTGCGCCACCCGCCGTCCCGCACCCGGGGCGTTGATGCCTCAGGTGAAATCGTTGAACTATCTCAACAACATCATGGCCAAGGTGGAGGCCATCCAGGCAAACGCCCTCGAAGCCGTCATGCTCAACGAACAGGGATACGTCGCCGAATGCACCGGTGACAATTTATTCCTCCTGAAAAACGGCACCCTTCTAACCCCTCTGATCTCGGATGGCGCGCTCGACGGGATCACCCGCTCGGTGATCATCGAACTCGCGGAAAAACTCGGCGTGCCCTTCAAGGAGTGCTCGCTCACCCGCTACGACATTTTCACGGCGGATGAATGTTTCCTGACAGGGACGGCCGCCGAGGTCATCCCGGTTGTCTCGCTGGACTGCCGCGTCATCGGCTTCGGCAAGCCCGGACCTTTCACCGCCCGCTTCCTCGAGGCCTACCACCAACTTGTAATGAGCACTGGCACTCCCTTTGCTTAAGTGTTATCGATGCATCGCCCATGAAATGTGATTTCTGCGAAAAAAAGTCCACAGTCTTCCTCACCCAGCTCGTCGAGGGCCAGATGAAGAAGGTCTGCTTGTGTGATGCTTGCGCCAAAGAGCGCGGCGTCACCGATCCCACGGGCTTTTCTCTCGCAGATCTCCTGCTCGGCGGGCTGCCCGGTGGCCCCGGGACTGGCACCGGCACCGGCAAGATTTCGCAGGCCGCTCCGGGAAATGGTAAAAAGTGCGCCACCTGCGGCTTCACACTCGATGACCTCCGCCGCGTGCGCCGCTTCGGTTGCAGCGATTGTTACGCCACCTTCGGCGAGGAAGTCGCTCAAATGGTCCGCGGCATGCACAAGGGTACATCGCACATTGGCAAGGTTCCCGAGGGCCTCATGGCCATCCAGTTCCGCAGCCAACGCATCGAAGAACTCCGCTCACGCCTCGATCAGGCGATCGCTTCCGAAAGTTACGAAGAGGCCGCCGGCATCCGCGATGAAATCCGCCACCTCGACGAAGTGCGAAGTTAGAAATCCCTCCTTTAAACCCACTCACCCGCCACCCACCTCCATGATGCGCTTCACCACCCTGATCAAACACCCCGCCGATTGGATGGCCGGTGGCCAGGGAGACCATGGCGCCGTGCTGACCTCGCGCATCCGTCTCGCCCGCAATCTCCGCCGCCATCCCTTCCCCGGTTGGGCCAAGCGCGACCAACGCGCCGCCGCACTCGACCTGATGCGCCCCGCCGTGGAAGCGCTGCCCGCGATGAAAGGTGCCTTTTCCCACGAACTCGGCGATCTCACTTCCGTGCAAAAGCAGGTGCTCGTCGAGCGCCATCTCATCTCACGCGAGCATGCCGCGCGCGGCGACGGTTCCGCCGCAGTCATTGAGCGCCGCCAGACCTTCAGCCTCATGCTCAATGAGGAAGACCACCTCCGGATGCAGGCGATCCGCCCCGGGCTGCAACTCACCGCCGCCTTCAACGCACTCTCCGAACTCGACACCGAACTCGAAAGCTCGCTCGAATTCGCCTTCGACCCAGCGCTCGGTTATCTCACCACCTGCCCGACCAATCTCGGCACCGGCCTGCGTGCCTCTGCCATGCTGCACCTCCCCGGTCTGGTGCTCAGCGACCAGATCGGCCAGGTCCTCCAGGCCGTCAACAAAATCGGCCTCGCCGTCCGCGGACTTTACGGCGAAGGCACGGAATCTTTGGGAAATCTCTATCAAATTTCCAACCAATCCACCCTCGGCGAGAGCGAGGAAACCATCATCCGCCGGCTGGAGCGCGTCATCTCCCAAGTCGCCAGCCACGAACAAAACGCCCGCGAAAAACTCCTCGAGGACGATCCGGAAATGGTCTGCGACAAAATCGGCCGCGCCTACGGAACGTTGCGCCACGCCCACATCATCGATTCCAAGGAGGCGCTCAACCTCCTGTCACTCGTGCGCCTCGGCGGTACCCTCGGGTTTTTCCCTGAGGAAACCATCGTGCTGTGCGACACCCTGCTGATGGATATCCAACCCGCGCACCTTCAACTGCATTCCGGACGCAAACTTTCTCCGGAAGAAAGAGATTCGATTCGCGCAGAAATCGTACGCTCTCGTTTGCTTTCTCTACATTCCCCTGATATTCGTGTAGCAACGAATGATGATAAAAAACCTTCTGACACACCCAATTCCAGCGACGCATGAATAACTTCACCCCACGCGCTCAACAAGTCCTCGCTCTGGCCCGAAAGGAAGCGGATCGATTCAACCATTCCTACGTGGGCACCGAGCACTTGCTGCTCGGCCTCATCAAGCTCGGCCAAGGCGTGGCCGTCAACGTGCTGGAACGCATGGGCTTGGAACTCGAAGCCGTCCGCATGGAGGTTGAGAAGGAAGTTGGTTCCGGGCCGCCACAAAAGGCTGCGGGAAATATACCCTACACCCCGCGCGTCAAGAAGGTGCTTGCCCTCGCCAACAAGGAAGCCAAAGCCCTCAATCATTCCTACGTCGGCACCGAACACCTTTTGCTCGGCCTGCTCCGCGAGGGTGAAGGCGTCGCCGCCCGCGTACTCAAGCGCCTCGATGTCGATATCCAACGCACCCGCAACGAGATCCTCGCGGAAATCGACCCCAATTTTTCGCCTGACGATCAGGACGACGATGACGACGACGATGAGGCCGAAGACGGCGACGGTCCTTTCGAGGATGAAAGCCAATCCCAGGCTCCCAGTGCGGAAGCCGAAGGAAAATCCAAAACACCCGCTCTCAAGGCTTTCGGCCGCGATCTCACCAAGGTCGCCCGCGACGGCGGCCTCGACCCGGTGATCGGCCGCGAAAGCGAAATCGAACGCGTCATCCAAATCCTCTGCCGCCGCACGAAAAACAACCCCGTCTTGATTGGCGAGGCCGGCGTCGGCAAGACCGCCATCGTCGAAGGACTCGCCCAGGAAATCGCCACTGGCAACGTGCCTGAAATCCTGCGCGATAAAAAAGTCATCACCCTCGACCTCGCCCTGATGGTCGCCGGCACCAAATACCGCGGCCAGTTCGAAGAGCGCATCAAGGCGGTCATGGATGAGATCCGCAAGGTGAAGAATGTGATCCTGTTCATCGACGAGTTGCACACCATCGTCGGTGCCGGCTCCGCCGAAGGGGCGATGGATGCTTCTAACATCATCAAGCCCGCACTCAGTCGTGCGGAACTCCAATGCGTCGGCGCCACCACTCTCAACGAGTATCGCAAATACATCGAAAAGGACTCCGCCCTCGAGCGCCGATTCCAACAGGTGAAGGTGGAGGAACCTTCCGTCGATGACGCCATCAAGATCCTCCAAGGTCTTCAGGAAAAATATGAATCCCACCACAAGGCGAGATTCACACCTGACGCCATCGAGGCTTCCGTCAAACTCACCGCCCGTTATCTAACTGCCCGCTTCCTGCCGGACAAGGCCATCGACGTGCTCGACGAAGCCGGTGCCCGCGCCCGCATCGGCACCATGACCCGCCCGCCGGCGATCAAGGAACTCGAAGCCGCCATCGTCGATATCAACCGCGACAAAGTCGCCGCCATCGCCGAGCAGAACTTTGAAAAAGCCGCTTCACTCCGCGATGACGAAAAACACGCGAAGAAGACCCTCGAGGACACCCTGAAAAGCTGGCGTGCTTCGTCCGAGGAAACCATTGTCACCGTCACCGATGACGACATCATGGCGGTCGTTTCCAAGTGGACCGGAGTTCCGCTCCGCCGGATGGAAGAAAAAGAGACCGAGAAACTTCTCAAAATGGAAGACGAACTCCGAGGCCGAGTCATCGGCCAAGATGAGGCTGTCATCGCCATTTCCAAAGCTCTCCGCCGCTCGCGCGCCGACCTCAAGGACCCCCGCCGCCCGATCGGCTCGTTCCTCTTCCTCGGCCCCACCGGTGTCGGCAAGACCTACCTCGCCCGCAACCTGGCCGAGTTCATGTTCGGTGATGCGGATTCGTTGATCCAAATCGACATGTCCGAATACATGGAGAAATTCACCGCCAGCCGTCTCATCGGCTCGCCTCCGGGTTACGTCGGTTACGAAGAAGGTGGCCAACTTTCCGAAGCCGTCCGCCGCCGCCCTTACTCCGTCGTGCTGTTCGACGAAGTGGAAAAAGCCCACCCGGATGTGATGAACCTGCTTCTTCAAATCCTCGAAGAAGGCACTGTCACCGATTCGCTCGGCCGCAAAATCGACTTCCGCAATACGATCATCATCATGACCTCCAACGTCGGAGCGTCCTCGATCAAACGCCAGACCTCGTTGGGTTTCGGCGCGATGGCCGAAGACCAGGCCGATTTCCAGGGCATGAAGGACAAAATCCTCGAGGAATCGAAACGCTATTTCAAACCGGAGTTCCTCAACCGTCTCGATGATTTGGTGGTCTTCCACATGCTGGAAAAGACCGACCTCAATCAGATCGTAGACCTCGAAGTTTCCAAGCTGGTCAAACGCCTCAAGGACAAGGACGTCGCACTCACGCTCACCAGCGAGGCCCGCGATTTGCTTGCCACCAAGGGCTTCGATCCCGCTTACGGAGCACGCCCGATGCGCCGCGCCGTCGAACGCTTCCTCGAAGACCCGCTCGCCGAGTCCCTGCTTCGCGGCGATGTCAAACCGGGTGACTCCGTCAACGTCGTCAAAAAGCCCGATGCCGAAGAACTCGACTTCGTCTCCACCCGCCCGGAATCGCAGGAAGAAGTCAGCGAAGCCGGCGTCTGAATCCTGACAAAATCTATCAACCCCGTGCCGGCCCGTCCGCCACGGGGTTTTTAGATTCTGATCGATACATCGGGTTCTCCGTTCTCAAAGGGCTTCCAAGGTTGTTCTAACGAGTTTTTCGCGGCGTTCCCTCACCAGCCTAACAACCAATGCGGTCCAGCCGGTTTGATGGGATGCGCCGAGGCCTTCGCCGGTTTCCGCATGGAAATATTCGTGGAACAGCAGCAGGTCTTTCCAATGCGAAACATCGCTGTAGCGCTCCGCATCGCCAAAGCACGGGCGGTATCCATCTTGGTCGGGGAGGAACAGCGCGATCAGGCGGTCGCAAAGATCGATGGCGATATCCAACAGCGTGGCCAATTTGCCGGAGCCGGTCGGATATTCGATGAGGAAGGTTTCCCCATAGAAATAGTAGTAACGTTCGAGGGCCTCGATGATGAGGAAGTTGATCGGAAACCAAATGGGTCCGCGCCAGTTTGAGTTGCCGCCGAACATGTCGGTGGTCGCCTCGCCGGGTGTGTAAGGCACCTCGTGGCGTTGGCCGCCGTGTTCGAAGACGAAGGGTTTTTCCGCGTGGGCTTTGCTGAGTGAGCGAATGCCGAAGGTGGATAGAAATTCGTCGGGATCGAGCATGTAGGCGAGGCTCGCGCGCAGGCGGGCTTCCGAGGGAATCGCAAGCAGGCAGCGGCCGGGATTCTTGTCGCCGTGGACGCGGCGGACGGTGATGTATTTCAGCAGGTCCGGCCGGTTGGTTAGAAACCAGTCCATGCGTTTGCGGAAGGCGGGCAGTGCGTCGATGGTCTTTTGTTTGAGCACGGTCACCGAGCACATCGGCAGCAGCCCGACGAGCGAGCGAATGCGCAGCGGAATGGGCTCGCGGTGGTTGATGATGAGCTGGTCGTAGTAGAAGCCATCCTCGTTGTCCCACAGGCCGGTGCCGCCGAGGGAATTGATGGCATCACAAATGTTGACGAAGTGTTCGAAAAACTTGGAAGCGATGTCTTCGTAGGCGGGTTTTTCCAGCGCGAGTTCCAGCGAGATTGATAGCATGGTGAGGCAGAAGGATGCCATCCAGGCGGTGCCGTCCGCTTGATTGAGTCGGCCACCGCCGGGAAGTGCGTGGGAGCGATCGAAGACCCCGATGTTGTCGAGTCCGAGGAAGCCGCCGCCGAAGACGTGGCGCCCCTCGATGTCCTTGCGGTTCACCCACCAGGTGAAATTGAGCAGAAGTTTTTGAAAGGCGCGCTCAAGAAACAGCAGGTCACGCTCGCCCTTGTGGTCAGAAATTTTATACACCCGCCAGACCGCCCAGGCGTGGACGGGCGGGTTGACGTCGGAGAAATTCCATTCGTAGGCCGGGAGTTGGCCGTTCGGGTGCATATACCACTCGCGCAGCAGCAGCAGCAGTTGGCTTTTGGCGAATGCCGGATCGACCGCCGCGAAGGGAATCATGTGAAACGCGGTGTCCCATGCGGCGAACCACGGGTATTCCCACTTGTCCGGCATCGAGAGGATGTCGCGTGCGTGAATGTGGTGCCAATCCGCATTGCGGCCTCTCAGGCGCGCTTCCATCGACGGCACGCCGTTCTCACCTAGCAGCCACTCGTCGACGACGTAGTAGAAGAATTGTTTGGTCCATAACAAACCGGCGTATCCCTGCCGACAAATGAGCCGCTCGTCGTGGGAAATGTCCTTGGTGATGACCTCTTCGTAGAATTCCTCACACTCGGCGATGCGCTCGGCGAAGGTTTCGTCGTATTTTTCGAATCGCCCAAAACCGTTAGATTCTTTGATCGAATGCAGTCGGCAACGAATGGTGATGGATTTCCCCGCAGGCACGATGAATTGGAAATGGGCTGCGGCTTTGGTTCCGGAAGGCTTCGGCGAGACTGCGTTTTTTTCGCCGTGGATCAGGTGGCGGTGGAAGCCGTCTTTGACGTGCGGACTCACATTTTCCGTGCCGAATACCGACTTGGTATTGGTTTCGTTTTCTGTGAACAACCAAGGAGCTTTCTTGCGGCTGCCCGGTGAATCCACCATGAACCGGTATTCTCCCAGCGATTCATGGCGGGCGATGAGAGAGCCACCATCGGCAAGGATTTCAGGTTTGTGCCTTGGCGCTTCACGGCTGTTTTCCCAACTCCACGTGTTGCGGAACCAGAGCGTGGGTAAAACGTGGATCGGCGCGGCTTGCGGGCCGTGATTGGTCACGGTGATCCGCCACAGGATGTCTTCCGGCGTGCGCTTCGCCACCTCTTGAACGACGTCGAAGTAGCGACCCTCATTGAACACGCCCATGTCCGCCAGCTCCAGTTCCGGCCCGCTCCGGCCGAGTCGCTGATTTTCCTCGCGCACGGCCGTGTAGGGGAACATGCATTGCGGGTATTTGTAGAGCGCCTTGGTGTAGGAGTGGGTGGGCGCGGAATCGAGGTAGTAATAGCACTCTTTCACGTCCTCGCCGTGGTTGCCCTCATTGCCGCCAAGGCCGAAGAGCCGCTCCTTCAAAATGGTGTCTTTGCCATTCCACAAAGCCGGTGCGAAGCACAACCGGCACTGACGGTCCGTCCAACCCAACAGTCCGTCCTCACCCCAGCGGTAGGCGCGGCGGCGGGCGTGATCGTGGGGAAAACTGGCCCAGCTGTTGCCGTGGTCGGAGTAATCCTCGCGGACGGTCCCCCATTGACGCTCACTGAGAAATGGTCCCCAACGCCGCCACTCCCGGTGTTCCGCGTCTTCGGCCAGCCGTTGTTTTTCCCGATTCATCATATCTCGCAGGAATTAAGCAGGAACCATGCAGACCTGCGAGAAAGAGTGAAAGGAATTCATCCGAAGCATTCCGCCCTGGGTGGATCTTCAGACATCTCAGGGAAAACACGGAATCGGGCACCGCCGCGAAGGATAGAGGTAGGAACGGGGTAATTTGCCCCGCTCCCCCCTCCGAACCATGCTTGCGGATCTCCCGCACACGGCTCTCCAGTCAGTGGTTTGCTCCTTTTCGGAGACTGCCAACACATCGATGCCCCACGAATGGCTGGCGGCACGGCATTGCATGGGGCATCCGGCCGCCATGAGCCCGCTTGTGAGCCGGACTCGGAAAGACCCAAAGATCCAGAAAATCCTCAAAAAAACATGAGAAAACATTTAAACCCAAGGACTGACCCCAGTAACTTTAGGGGCCAACCGACCGGATGCGGACTTTGGGTTTCAGTATTTCCTGCTCAACAAATGATCGGCCAACTCGCGCAAGCGGCTGCCTTTGGTGCTGAACGATTCCAGCGCGGCCATCGCTTCGCGCGTCAGTTTCGCGGCTTCCCGGCGCGAGGCGTCGAGCCCGAGAATCGCGGGGTAAGTCGATTTGTCCACGGCCTCGTCCTTGCCAGCGGTTTTGCCCAGGACTTCGGTGCTTTGGGTGACGTCAAGGATGTCGTCGATCACTTGAAATGCGAGACCGAGCGCACGGCCGAAGCGCGTGAGGGCGTCGAGCTTTACGGGGGTCGCATTGGCGGTCATCGCGCCGAGGCGCAGCGAGGTGGTGAGCAGCGCGGCGGTTTTCGCCTCATGGATGCGGACGAGATCACGCTTGGTGAGTTTTTTCCCTTCGCCTTCGAGGTCCATCACCTGTCCACCGATGAGTTTCCGGCTGCCTCCAGTTTCGGCGAGTTCCGCGATGTAGTCGCGGGTGCCGTGACGTTTGGTCACCGGAGTTTGCGCCAGCACGATGAAGGATTCGGTGAGCAAGGCGTCGCCGCACAGCACGGCCATGCCCTCGCCATAAACCTTGTGGCAGGTCGGGCGGCCGCGGCGCAGATCGTCGTCATCCATCGCCGGCAAATCATCGTGGACCAACGAATAGGTGTGCATCAATTCCACCGCACACGCCGGTGCAAGGGCGTTGGAAATTTTCCCACCACACGCCTCCGCCGCCGCCAGACAAAGCACCGGGCGCAGCCGTTTTCCACCAGCAAAAACGCTGTAACGCATCGCCGCGTGGATGGTCGCTGGGCGCTCTTTCGCCTTCGGCAGAAAGCCATCCAACGCCGCATCCACCTCAGCAGAGCGGGTGGTGAGGTAGGTTTTGAGGTCCATAGGGCGGGAAGTGAATAGGAGATAGGAGATAGGAGATCGAGGTTAAATATATGCGATCCCTGATCCCTGATCCCTGATCCCTGATCCCTGATCCCTGATCCCTGATCCCCGATCCCCGATCCCCGATCCCCGATCTTTTCAAAGAATCTCCGCGATTTGCACTGCATTGAGTGCAGCGCCCTTGCGGACCTGATCGCCCACCACCCACAAGTCGAGGGCGTTGTCGAAAACCAGGTTCTTGCGGATGCGGCCGACGAGGCAATCGTCCTTGCCCGTGGTATCAAGCGGCACCGGGAAAACGCGGTTGGCGATGTCATCGACGATCTGCACTCCAGCCTTGCCGGCATACGCAGCGCGGGCGGCGTCAGCATCCACCGGGCGCTCGAATTGCGCGGTGATCGAAACCGAGTGCGAGCGGTAAACCGGCACACGCACGCAAGTGCAGGAAACCCGCAGGTCCGGCAGGTTCATGATTTTCCGGCCTTCATTGAGCATTTTCATCTCCTCCTTGGTGTAGCCGTTCTCGGTGAAGGAATCGACCTGCGGGATCACATTGAAAGCAATCTGACGCGGATAGACCTTGAGCGTCACCGGCTCGCCGGCATGGATCGATTTCATCTGCTCTTCCAGTTCGACGATGCCTTGCGCGCCTGATCCTGAAACCGCCTGATAGGTCGAGGCAATGATCGAGCGCAGGCCGAAGGCCGCGTGCAGTGGTGCGAGCGCCATCAGCGAGATGATGGTGGTGCAATTGGGATTCGCAATGATCCCGCGCGGGCGGTTTTTCGCCGCCTCCGGATTGATTTCGGGCACCACCAGCGGCACATCGGCGTCCATCCGGAAGGCGGACGAGTTGTCGATGACCACCGCACTCGCGGCGGCAGCGGATGGGCCGAATTCGAGGGAAATCCCGCCACCGGCGCTAAACAACGCAATGTCCACGTCCGCAAAAGAATCATGGGTGAGCTCCTCCACCACGATTTCCTCGCCGCGGAAAGTCATCTTTTTCCCGGCGGAACGGGCCGAAGCGAGCAGCTTCAGTTTGCTGAGGGGAAAATTCCGTTGCTCGAGGCAAAGGAGCATTTCGACACCGACGGCACCCGTCGCACCAACGATCGCTACATGGGGATGATTCATTTTGGGAAAACCGGCATCTTTTGCCGGGGCGCGGAGAATACCGGGATCGCGCCTGCTGGCAACCGATTCGTTTCAGGGAATCGGCCAAAACGGATTTGGCCTAAAACCGGCGGATCGTGCTGCGCTCCCATTGTGGTATAATCCGTTGATATCAATTTTGGCATTTTCCTTTCAGGCTTATTTGCCTGTTCCGCTTTCACGATTTTTTCGCAAACACCAAACCTGAGCGTGAGGGACTGTAGATCTGCATCACCCCGTCGGGGGAAACCGGGTAGTCGAAGCTGTGATCGACGCGTGCGTGACCGCCGGTTTCCGTGAGATCGGTATCGAGCACGAGCTCACGGGTTTCCAGGCCCTGCACGTGGATGGGGTAGCTAAAAACCGAATGAGCGACTGAGAAATTGAAGACGAAGATCAGGTTGCCGCGCTCGGCGACGAGGATCTTTTTTTCATGATCGATGAAGAGGAGTTGGGCGGATGGTTTTGCCAGCAATTCGAACTTTTCCGCGGATTCCATCAGCTGCCGGTCAAACTCAGCGAGTTGGCGGTATTTCAAATCCGGGTTGTCCACCAGCGACCATTGGCGGCGGCAGTAGTGGTAGGACCAGCCGTTGCCCTCGCGTGGGAAATCCAACCATTCGGGGTGGCCGAATTCGTTGCCCATGAAGGTGAGGAATCCCTCGCCGCCGAGGACCAGCGTGACCATGCGGATGAGTTTGTGCAGGGCGATACCGCGCTCGATGACCGGGTGTGGATCGTCCTTGCCCATGTGCCAATACATCTCCTTGTCCATCAGCCAGAAGGCGAGCGTCTTGTCGCCGACGAGCGCTTGATCGTGGCTCTCGGCATATGCGATGGTGGCCTCGCCGTAGCGGCGGTTGGCGAGCACGCCCCAGAGTTCGTCGAGGTTCCATTCCTCGTCGCGGCTGTGTTTGAGCAGCTTGATCCAGTAATCCGGGATGCCCATGGCAAGCCGGTAGGAAAACCCGACACCGCCGTCTTCGATGGGGCGGCAGAGGCCCGGCATTCCGGACATGTCTTCGCCGATGGAGAGGGCGCCGGGTTTGATTTCCTGGATCAGGCGGTTGGCGAGTTTCAGATAGAGAACGGCATTGTCATCGGCATCCGCGCCGAAATAATCGTCGTAGCTGCCGAATGCTTTCATGCCGCGGGAGTGATAGAGCATCGAGGTGACGCCATCGAAGCGGAAGCCGTCGAAGCGGAATTCCTCAAGCCAGTAGCGGATGTTGGAAAGCAGGAACTGGCGGACTTCCGGGCGGCCGTAGTCGAAACATTTCGAGTCCCACGCCGGGTGATCGCCGAGCGGGCCGTCGTGGAAGTATTGGTGACCGGAGCCGTCGAAATCATTGAGTCCTTCCGCGATGTTTTTCACGGCGTGGGAATGGACCACATCTAACAATACCGCCAACCCGAGGCCGTGTGCGGTGTCGATGAGAAATTTCAAATCCTCCGGGGTGCCGAAGCGCGAGCAGGGCGCGAAGAACGAGGAAACGTGGTAGCCGAAGGAACCATAGTAAGGATGTTCCTGCACGGCCATCAGCTGCACGGTGTTGTATCCGGCCTTGACGATGCGTGGCAGCACGTTGGTGGCGAATTCCCGATAGGTGTGCACCCGCGGTTCCTCGCCACCCATGCCGACGTGGGACTCATAGATCAGCGGCGCTTTGATCGCAGATGGATCAAACTCGTGTTTCCAAACATGCGGCTGTGGGGAATTCCAGATTTGCCCGCAGTAATCATGGGTGGTCGGGTCCTGAACCGCTCGCCGAATGCAGGCGGGGATCCGGTCGCGCCGCGAGCCGTCCGCGCCGACGATGTGGAGTTTCACCTTTTGGCCGTGGGCAAGCGCATCGGCCGGAAGCTCGAGCTGCCACACGCCGTGGTGGGATGGAGCGAGCGGATGCGCGTCGCGATCCCACTTGTTGAAGTCGCCGATGAGGGAGACCGCCTGCGCGGCCGGTGCCCACTCGCGCACAGTCCATCGCTGGGAGGAGGGGTGGAAATGAATGCCGACGTATTTGTGTCCGGTGGCGTAAGCGGCCAGGGATTTCGATCCCTTTTCAATCGCTGCCAAAGTCTCGGAAAATTGGGTCATCCGGCGCTCGATCGCCCCTTGATGAGGTTCGAGCCATGGATCATCGCGGACGAGTTTGGGACCTTCTGTCATTGCGCTCACAAGATGGCGAATCATCCGGCCATCGGAAAGCCAATTTCTCAGGAATGAACACAGTCACCAAGTGATCCCGACGATGGAAACTCCAACAGTTGCCGCGATGCGCGGGCTTCCCGGCTGCTTTTCAGGGAGCCGGAACTTGGTGCTTGGAACGGCGGCCCGCGAATCTAGCTTCGGCACATGTTCCTCGGCGCGATCGAAACCCACTTCACCCTCTTGGACTGGGGCGTGGTGATTGGCTACATGCTTCTAACCACTTGGATCGGGCATGCGCTCAGCGGGAAAAACGCGACCATCCGTGACTTTTTCCTCGGCGGACGCTCGTTGCCGTGGTGGGCGGTGAGCGGCTCGATGGTGGCCACGGAAATCAGCGCGCTGACGTTCATCGCCGTGCCGGGCGGCGTCTTTGCGCTCAACGGCGACTGGACTTACCTGCAGTGGGGCATCGGCTCGATCATCGCGCGGGTGGCCGTCGGCTACTGGCTGGTCCCACTGTATTTCAAAGAGGAAATCTACAGCCCATATGATTACATGGGCTCGAAACTTGGCGAAGGCGTCCGGCGGCTGGTGACCGGGCTCTTTTCGCTCGGGGCCATCCTCGGGCAGAGCGTGCGGGTGCTGGTGACGGCGATCATTCTAAATACGGTCACCGGACTCTCGATGGAAGTCTGCATCCTGGCGATCGGCACCTTCGCCGTGATCTGGACGCTGATGGGCGGCATGCGCACCGTCATCTGGACCGACGTGATTCAATTCGGCATTTTCATTTTCGGCGGGCTGCTCGCCTTCGGCTGGCTGGTCGGCAGCATCGGTTGGGACAGCATCATGGAAATCAACCGCAGTGCCGGCCCGGATGGCTCGATCGACAAGATGCGGATCTTCAATTTCACCCCGCCGTGGAACGACCCTAACATTCCACTGCTCAACTACACCTTCTGGATCGGCGTGATCGCGATGCCCTTCCAGAACTTCGCCGCTTTCGGCACCGACCAGCTCAACGCCCAGCGGATTTTCTGTTGCGGCAGCGCGAAGGACGCGCGCAAGGCGGTCATCTGGAGCAGCGTCTCGCTGGTCACCACCCTGCTGATGCTGGCGGTGGGTGCCGGTCTGTTTGCCTGGTATCACACCCATGGCCTCACCCCGGATGAGGCAGCGAAATTCGCGGAAAACTCCAATTTTGTCTTCCCCGTCTGGATCACCACCGTGCTGCCACCGGGCATCACCGGGCTGATTCTGGCCGGCGCTTTCGCCGCCGCGATTTCCAGCCTGGATTCGGTGCTCGCCGCCCTCTCGCAAACCTCCCTCTCCGCATGGTATGGCCGCGAGAAACTCGAAAAAGAAGGCGACGGCCCGCTGATGGTCAGGCGCTCGCGCATCATGGTCGTGGTTTGGGCATCGATCCTGTCCGGCTTCGCCATCCTGCTTGCGGGCGGCTATTCCCAAAACGAAAATAAGAATCTCATCGACCTCGCATTCGGCATGGTCGCCTACACTTACGGCCCGCTGCTCGGGATCCTGCTCGCGGCGATCCTGCCCGGCCGCCGCTCGCTCAACGGCCTGATCGCCGGGGTCATCGTCTCCGTTCTCATCGTTGCCTGGGTTCGGCCGGAACTGCGCCAGCTGCTCGCTTCCATGGGGGCCGACGACCTCGCCGCAAGCCTGCTGGAAAGCCGTCCGAAAATCGCTGACCCTTGGTTTTACCCGATCAACGCCGGCGTCACCCTGCTCGGGGCCTTCCTGCCGCTGGGCCGGATGGTCGGAAAACATCGCGTCACAAGATCGTCACTTCCTAGTTGATTCGATTTCAGCAACATACGAGAAAGATCGTTAGACCCGTTCAACGATACTTCAGGGATCCGTAACAAAACAGAGGTCAAGTTTTTAAAAAAATGATCTGTGGAACCCTTGTGGAATACGGCCCCGACCGAGCAACTGTTAGAAGGCTACAAAAAGAATTCCCAGTGGAGTCAAATGCCCTTCATCTTTTGCACCTCGCCGTGCGTCCTACCTCCTAGAAGGGGGTCACGGAATCGGGAATCATTTTTCAAAAAATACTGATCACACATGGAATTCGAGGTAGCGGCAACGCAACAGATGGTCAGCGGGGTGGAACTCGTTTCCGCCGATGGACGAGGATGGGAGAATGTCTGCGAAGCGTTGCGTGTGATGGTCAGTCCGGATGCTTTTCAACGGTGGTTTGGTGCCGCCTGCTGGGTAGGAGTCGAAGACGCCGTGGCATCGATCACCGTCCCAGGCGAGATCCACCAGGTGTGGATCGAGACCAACTATCTGCCGGAGCTGACGATGGCTGTTAGCGGGATTTTCGAAGAGGTGCGGGAAGTCCGCGTGCTCGTCGGCGAGTCCTCGGATGAGACCCAACTCCCTAACGGAATCCGCGCCGCGCCGCGCCCGACAAAAGCCGCCGAGCTTGAAGGCGAGGCCCTCGACAAGCGCACCAAAAGCGCCGGCCTCAATCCGGCGCACACATTCGCCAGTTTTGTCGTCGGCGCCAACAGCCAATTCGCCCACGCCGCCTGCGAGGCGGTCGCGAAAAAGTCCGGCATCGGCTACAACCCGCTTTTCATCTACGGCGGCCCCGGCCTCGGCAAGACCCATCTGATGCAGGCGATTGGCCACGAGCTGCTCCGCCGCCAGCCCGGCTCACGCGTCGTGTATCTAACTTGCGAAAAATTCACCAATGAGTTCATCGACGCCGTCCGCCGCGGCGATATCGAAAAATTCCGCCGCCGCTACCGCAGCTCCGACGTGCTGCTCATCGACGACGTCCAGTTTCTAGCAGGCAAAGAACGCTCGCAGGAGGAGTTCTTCCACACCTTCAACACCCTGCTCGACGGACGCAACCAAGTCGTCCTCACCTGCGACCGCCCGGCCTGCGAAATCAAAAGCCTCGAGCCGCGCCTAATCTCCCGTTTCGAGTGCGGCCTGACCGTCGAAATGCAGCCGCCGGAAATGGAAACCCGGATGGCCATTCTCAAGAAAAAATCCCTCGATTGGAAAGTCCGCGTGGACGAATCGGTGTTGCGTTTCCTCGCCGATAAAATCCGCACCAACGTCCGCCGCCTCGAGGGCGCACTGATGCGGGTGGCCACCTACGCCTCCCTCGCAGGGGAAAGCGTCAGCGTCGAAAAAATCGAACACCTGCTCCGCGACCTCATCCGCGAGGAAGCCAGCCGCCAAGTCAGCATTGATGCGATCCAGAAAGCCGTCGCCGAGCACTTCGACGTCCGCCTCGCCGACATGACCAGCCGCCGCCGCCCGGCCAGCATCGCCTTCCCCCGGCAGGTCGCCATGTTCCTCAGCCGCTCGCTCACCAAGGGCTCACTGATGGAAATCGGCGAAGCCTTCGGCGGGCGCGACCACGGCACCGTCATCCACGCCTGCAAAAAGATCGCCGAACGCCTCACCGACGAACCCGGATTGAAGGAATCGATCGCCCGCATCGAGTCCCAACTCCGGCGCTAACCGTCATTCCTTAAGGAAACTTCACAGAAGGCTTGCCAAGGCGCATTGAAAGCGGAAACTGCCCCGCAACAACCACCTAGGTTTTCCAACCATGAAGTTTCGCATCTCCAAGGAAGCATTTCTCGATGGCCTGCAAAAGGTCCAGCACGTCGTCAGTTCACGCACCACCCTGCCGATTCTGTCCAACGTCCTTCTCGTGGCCAAGGACGGCCGCTTGCAGTTCACCACCACGGACCTCGACGTCGGAATCACCGGCTCCGTCGAGGCCCAGATTGAGAAAGAAGGCTCCACCACCCTTCCGGCCAAGCGCCTGGTCAGCATCGTCCGCGAGCTTCCTGCAAGCGAAGTCGAAGTCTCGGTGGATGCGAAAAACCATGCTTCCATCCGCAGCGGCCCGTCGTTTTTCAAAATCATCGGTCTCGGTGAGGCGGAATTCCCTCCCCTCCCCGATTTCGAAGGCGCCAAAATCTTCAAAATCCCTCAAGCCACCCTCCGCGACGGCCTGAAAAAGACCTCCTACGCGATCTCCACCGACGAGACCCGCTACGTGCTCAACGGCATTTTCACCTCGTTCCGCGACGGGAAAATGACGCTCGTCGCCACCGACGGCCGCCGCCTCGCCATGGTCGATGCCGATCTTGAATTTCCCGCTTCCCACGAGACCGACGTCATCATCCCGACCAAGGCCGTCCAGGAACTCCAGCGCCTGCTCGGCGATGCCGGTGATGTCATCGTCAAGCTCAGCGACAGCCAAATCTCCTTCACCGTCGGCGACAGCCTGCTGGCCAGTAAGCTCATTGAAGGCAACTACCCGAACTACCGCCAGGTCATCCCCGGCGATAGCAACGAGCGCGTTGTCATCGGCCGCGAGGCCCTGCTCGAAACCGTCCGCCGCGTTTCCCTGCTCTCCTCGGACAAGTCGAACTCCGTCAAACTCGTCTTCAGCGAAAACCACATCGAAGTCACCGCCAACTCGCCGGACGTCGGTGAGGCCCAGGAATCGATGGACGTGATCTATCAAGGCCCGCCGATGCAGATCGCCTTCAACCCGGAGTTCCTGCAAGCCCCGCTGCGCGCCCTCGACACCGATGACATCTACCTCGATCTCATCGACGAAATGAGCCCCGGCGTGCTCCGCATTGAAGGCACCTTCCTCTATGTCCTCATGCCGATGCGCGTGACGAACTGACTTTCCGATGAAATTCAAGATTTCCACCTCTTGATAATCTTCACAGCCACCGCGCCGCAAGGCCCGGTGGCTTTTCATACTCACCGCAGCCGATTCACCGATTCAACCACCCATTCGCTCCATGCACCCGAATTTACCCATCCAAATTTCCCGCCGCTCGTTCATTCGCAGATGTTCCGCGACGGCCGCCGCCACCGGATTGCCACTGTGGTTTGTCGAGCGCGAACTGGCACGTGCCGAGGAAACCGCCAAACCGGTTAGCCCGAATGATCGCCCATCCATCGCGCTGGTCGGATGCGGCAACATGGGCATCGGCGACGCTAAGAATTCGCAACGCTTCGGTGACATCGTGGCCGTCTGCGATGTGGACCAGAAGCACATTGACCGCGCCGTAAAGATGTTCACCAAGGATGGCAAAATTCCCGAAAGGTTCACCGATTTCCGCAAACTGATGGAGCGCAAGGATGTGGACGTGATCATCAACGGCACTCCGGACCACTGGCACAGCCTGATCAACATCGCCGCCGCCCGCGCGAAAAAAGACATCTATTCGGAAAAACCGCTCACTCTCACCATCGACGAGGGCAAACACGTCGTCAAAGCGGTGCGGGAAAACAAGGTGGTCCTGCAAACCGGCACCCAGCAACGCAGCAGCGAGCGATTCCGCATGGCCTGCGAATTGGTGAGAAACGGCCGCATTGGCAAGCTCAAGGAAGTTTCCGTCTGGCTGCCCGCCGGACTGCGCGGCGGGCCATTTCCCGCCGAGCCGATTCCGGCCGAGCTCAATTGGGATTTCTGGCAGGGCCAGGCACCGTTGGCCGAATACACTTCAGAGCGCTGCCACATCAAGTTCCGCAATTGGTATGACTACTCCGGCGGCACCATGACCGACTGGGGCGCGCACCACATGGACATCGGCTACTGGGCGATCGGCCTGCCCGCACCCACTCAGGTGTCGAGCAAATCCCTCGCCACACTCGTCCCCGGCGGCTACACCACGCCCAGCGAATACGAAGTAAAATTCACCTATCCCAACGGCGTGATTTTCAACGTCCGCACCACCGCTGACGACAGCCCGTTCGGTGCCGTCATCAATCCGGACGGCCAGCGCAACGGCATCCGCTTCGAAGGAACCGACGGCTGGATCTGGGTGAACCGCGAGGAAATCAAAGCAAACGATCGCGAGATCCTCTCCAAGCCTCTGCCGGACGACGCCGAGCGCCTCTATCTCAGCAACGACCACCGCGCCAATTTTTTCGAGTGCATCCGTTCCCGCAAAGATCCGATTTGCGATGTGGAAGTCGGTCACCGCTCCGCCTCCGTCTGCCACCTCGGCGCCATTTCGCTGCGCACCGGCAAAGATCTGGAGTGGGATCCGGAAAAAGAACTCTTCACCGGCGAGCATGCTGCAGAAGCGAACAGCTACATCGCCCGCGAAATGCGCAAGCCCTACGACTATGATTTCGTGAGCTGATAGGATGGCGCTTCCTGCGGAGCGCTGGCTTCAGCCTTGGGTCGAGCCATTCAATGGGGTCATTGCTCTCAGATTCACAAAAACTGCTCATAAAAAGAATGGGTGAGTTGGACATGGCAGATGGAGCGGCTGACGGAGTCCACGATGTGGCTCATATGCGGAGTAGGCGCTGTATGTTCTTCAAATCAGGCATCGACTCCCGCCGCTGGTCTGTCACGAATCACGGAAATGAAAATCCATCCGTTGGCTCTCGGTTTTTTCGTCACCTCATGGCTCGCCGGTAGCGGGCTTCGCGCGCAGGAGATCGATTTGAAAGCCCAACTGGATCAAATCCGCGAGGTGCTCAAGCCGGCGGATGCGGATTCGGCGGAAACCAAGGAGCTCAAAGGCACGTTGCAGCGCTATCCCGAGCAATGGCAACGACTGATCGACCAGGGACAGTTGATGGGGTTTTCCGAATATGGCGCGGTGAGCGCGAATACCATGTGGGCCAAGATTCCTGATCTAACGGAAAAAATCCAGGAACTCACCAAGAGCGTGGCGGAAGAAGCGGCGCGACGGGATGCGGCAAAAATCGCCGATGCGGAGACCCTGATTTCCCGAGTGGTTGAAGTTCTCAAAAACGCGAAGAAGGCGGAGGAGTTGGACGCCTTGATGCTGGCGCTGAGTAAAAGCAAAGTCTCGGAATACGGCAACAATCCAAAACTGCAAGCCACCTCACGGGAACTTCAGGGTGCCCTGCAAATCGTCGGCAACTGGCAGGAATACCTCATCGCCGAGGAAACCGGCAACAGCCAGACCCGCCGCAGCCACTTGCAGCAGATTTCCTCACAGCTTGCGACGACCCCGATTCTGCCGAGGTCGATCGTCCTTCGCCTGCTCAATCCATCGCACGCCGATACGCCGCTACCCACGGAGCAAAAGCCCACGGTGGAGCGCGTTTCGCTCGATGCCATCCAGAGCAAACTCACCGAATCCGGCGACAGCACGGCGATCCTCGCCGAGCTCAATGCGATCCCCGAGGAAGCGCTCAGCAATTCGGACAACAGCTCGTTTGTGCGCACTGTGCGAATGGTCGAGGATTTGCGGATGCTTGAGCCCGCCATGTCGGAAGCCGAAGTCTTCGCCAACATCAGGAGCCTTCAAAACAACACCTCGCAAAACCGTTTCACGTTCAACCGCGCCATCGATCAAATCGCGCTCAACGCCATCGCCAGAAGTTACGACATCGAGACCCCATCCGCCAAAACCACCTCGGCGCGCAAGGTGCTGGAATCCATCGCCACCGATGCCACTTCTAACAAGAATTGGACAAAACTGCGCAAGGCCATCAACTCACTCGACTCGGTCGGCAGCAACGCCTACGGCACGGACAGCCACAAGCGGATCAATGATTTGAAAATCCTCTCGCTCTTGGAACTCGGAGAAACCGCGCAAAAACGCAACGATCTGGAAGCTGCCACCCACGCCTACATCGAAGCCTCTTCGCTGGATGGCCAATATTTGCAGCGCGAGGTGGCCTATGGCAAAATCGCCGACCTCAAACAAGAGTCTCCCGAAAAAGTCAGCGCTCTACTCGCCAAAGCCGGCGAGATCCGCGAACGCTCCGAGATCGCCCGCCAAACTGCCGAGCTGGAGTCGCGGGAGCGCATGATGATGAACCGTGGCATGCCAACCGATCGTCTGCGCCGCGAGGATCTAACCGCCATGAAGCCCTTGGTCCAGGAAGTCGTTGCCGAGTTTCTGAAGGGAAAACGCCTCGAAGCGCCGAAGGCTGCCGAAGAGCCGAAGAAGCCCCAGCCCTGACACGATGCCTCTCACCGCCGATTCCGAGTCCCACTGGACGCCGCTTTTCATCGCGTTGCTGGAGCAGCATACCGTGGCCGATGCCGCGCACGACCTCGAACACATCCGGCGGGTGGTCACCAACGCCCGCCGCCTAACAGCCGCGGAGGCTGCGGACTGGGAAGTGGTGATGCCGGCGGCGTGGCTGCATGATTGCGTGGTGGTGCCGAAGTCTTCACCGGATCGCAAGCAGGCGTCGCGCTTGGCTGCGGCGCAGGCGGTGGCGTGGTTGACCGAGCACGCGTGGCCGTTTGGGAAACTGGATGCAATTTCGCATGCCATCGAGGCCCACAGTTTTTCCGCAGGGATCGTGCCGCGCACGCTGGAGGCACGGGTGATGCAGGACGCAGACCGGCTCGATGCGTTAGGCGCGGTGGGACTGGCCCGGACCTTGATGCTGGGCGCGGAGATGAAACGTGAATTTTACGCCGCGGATGATCCCTTTTGCGAATCCCGGCCGGCGGATGATTCGATCTACACGCTCGATCACCTGTTTTGTAAACTCCTCACGCTGGAAGGAACGATGCAGACACCGTCGGGAAAATCCGAAGCCGGACGGCGGACAATATTTCTAACAAACTTCCTCGACCAACTCCGCGACGAGATCGGGAGCACCTTGGACTGCTAAAGCCTGCTGTAGCTTTGGGCCATGCAGCCTGCTGCGAGCCCGACAGCATTGGCACCGGAAAAGCCCGATGAAACCTTGGCCTGCCCCGCTCGCAGCAGGCTGCAGCAGTCCAGGGACTTCGTCGGAACCCTTGAAGCTTTCAACCAATCCAACCGCGGGTGACATCGTAAACATACCAATCTTCGAGCTTCTTGCGCGCCCACGGGTTTTTCCGGAGGAAGGTGAGGCTGGACTTGATGGTGGGATCAAACATGAAACATCTGATGGGAATGCGGTGGCTCATTTCCTCCCATCCATGGCGATCGACAACGGCGCGCAACACCGTTTCCAGGGTCACGCCATGGAGCGGATCGTTCGGGTGGGATGAGGAGGATGGCATCGAGCCGTGAGGCTAGAAGGGTGGAGCGGGCGAGTCGAGGGCGAAGGAAATCGGGAATCGCCGCCTTGCAGCCGGCCGGGTTTCCGACAAGGCTGGGCCATGGAACGCGAGGATATACCATTGGACCGCCAACTACGACAGGAAATCCTGTTTGCCCGGGAGCGGGTTTATCGCTTCGGCAAGGCGACGCCGCTGGAACGGCTGGAGCTACCCGGGCCGGGTCCTGAAATCTGGATCAAGCGCGAGGATCTTTCACCGATCAAGGCCTACAAATGGCGCGGTGCCTGCAACCGGATGGCGGTGCTTTCCGTCGCGGAAGCGAAGCGCGGGGTGGTCACGGCGTCCGCCGGAAATCACGCGCAGGGCGTGGCTCTCGCCGCCCGCACGCTCGGGATCCAGGCCCGCGTTTACATGCCGCGCTCGACGCCGAAGGTGAAACAATCCGCCGTGCTGCACCATGGCGCGGAGTTTGTGGAGATCCACCTATCAGGCGATAGTTATGACGACGCGGTTGCCGCGGCGCGCGCCGATGAAGCGGCGACCGGGGCGGTTTACATCCACGCCTACGACGATCTCAAAGTGATGGCCGGCCAAGGCACGCTCGCGGATGAGGTCGTTCTATCAGGCCGTGGCCCGTTCGATGCCACCTACCTGCAAATCGGCGGCGGCGGCCTCGCGGCCGGGGTTTCCGCCTGGTTGAAAACGTATTGGCCCGATATCGACTGCGTGGGCGTGGAAGGCGAAGGCCAGGCATCGATGAAAGCCGCGCTGGGTGCCGGGAAACCGGTGGCGCTGGAAACCGTCGATTTGTTCTGCGATGGCACCGCCGTCCGAAAAGCCGGCGAGCTACCCTTTCAAATCTGCCAACACACGCTGAGCCGCATCGAGACGGTGACCAATGCGGAAGTGAGCCACGCCATCCGCGAGCTGTGGGAAGGCCTGCGCTGCGTCTCTGAACCCTCCGGCGCAATGGGCCTCGCCGCGGTTTTGAAAAACCGGGAAAGCCTGATCGGCAAACGGGTGCTGGTGGTGCTCTGCGGTGCGAACATCGATTTCATGCAACTCGGGCTCATCGCCCAATCGGTCGGAGCCGGAACGACCAACAGCCGCACCCTGCGCGTCCGCATCCCGGAGCGCGCGGGCACCATGCTGGAGCTGCTGGACACTTGTTTCGAAGGACTCAATATCGGGGATTTCCAATACGGGAAATCCGACTCCGAGGTGGCATGGCCGGCATTCACGATCCATGCGGAGAATCCGACGGCCCTGCAAGCGCTGCCCGCAAAACTCGACGCGCACGACTTCGCCTGGGAAGACCTCACCGGCGCGGTGGATATCGCATTCCGGGCGATTCCTCTGCGGGGCGATCTTTTGCAAAACCCGGCGTTTTTGCGGTTGGACTTCTATGAACGCCCCGGAGCGCTGCATGATTTCCTCAACCAACGGATCCGCGGCAACGCCAGCCTTTGCTATTTCAACTACCGCCAATCCGGCGAGCGCATCGGCCGGGCTTTGATCGGCCTGGATTTCCCATCGCCGTTCGAGCGCGACACCCTGCTGATGACGATCCCGAGCCACGGCGAAGGCTACCGGCTTTGCGAACCGGTGGACGCGGCGACCCGACGACGGCTGGTGGGATTCTAAGACCTCCTCCAAACGGCTGAAAAACCGGCAAGCGTGCTTGTGAAATTTTTCACAAAGCACGCTTGCCCGGTTCGCTCTTGCTCGGCATATTCCCGCGCGAACACCGCCGGACGATTTTTCACCAAAGCGACCGGCGCCATCATTTAGCCATGAGCGACTCACCTTCGGCGACAGCGGAAATCACACTGCCCAAAGATCTAGCGGCGGAAAAAGGGATGGTAAACGTCCAGATTGATGGCGTTTGGCACCAATTTCCCAAAGGCACACGGATGATCGAAGCGTGCCGCCAAGCGGAAATCATCGTCCCTCACTATTGTTACCATCCAAAACTTTCGTCGCCGGGAAATTGCCGCATGTGCTTGGTGCAAATGGGCATGCCGCCCCGCCCCGCCCCCGGCCAAGAGCCACAGCGCGATGAAAACGGCTACGAAATCATCGGCTGGATGCCGCGTCCAGTGATCGCCTGCGCCAATACCGTGGGCGAAAACATGGGCATCCGCACCTCCGGCGAACTCGTCGAAAAATGCCGTGAGGGCGTGATGGAGTTCCTCCTAATCAATCACCCGCTCGATTGCCCGATCTGCGACCAAGCCGGCGAATGCCGCCTCCAAGAACATTCCGTCGAACACGGCCGCGGGGTTTCCCGCTTCGTAGACATGAAGGTGAAAAAGCCGAAAAACGTCGATATCGGCCCGCGCATTCGCCTCGACGACGAACGCTGCATCATGTGCAGTCGCTGCATCCGCTTCATGGACGAAGTCGCCAGCGACCCGGTGCTCGGCTTCACCCAGCGCGGCACCCACACCACCTTGACGGTCCATCCCGGCCGTCTGCTGGATTCCAATTACTCTCTCAACACCGCCGACATCTGCCCCGTCGGCGCATTGACCTCCAATGACTTCCGCTTCCAAATGCGGGTCTGGTTCCTCAAGGAGACGCCGACCATCGACGTCAATTGCGGCTCCGGCACCAACATCACCGTGTGGACGCGAGGCAACAAAATCCACCGGATCACGCCCCGACTCAATGATGAGGTGAACTCCGCCTGGATGCCCGACTCCCATCGTCTGAATTTCCACCACATCGACGGCGCTTCCCGCCTCACCGAGCCGCTCGCCTGGAGCGCCAGCGACGCTCCGTCCAAATTCATGCCCGCCACGTGGACGGCCGCTTTTGCCGACGTCGCGACGCAAATCAAGGCGCGCCCCGCCGGAGAAATCGCCATCATCGCCTCGGGCCGCATGACCAACGAGGAGCTCTTCCTCACCCGCGCGCTCGCGGCGGAAATTGGCACCAGCCAGCTTTCCCTCGTCCCCCGCTTCGGTGAGGCCGACAGCTTGCTCGTCGCCTCGGACCGCAACCCGAACACCACCGGCGCTAAACTGATTCTCGAAACCGAAGATCCCTGCGCAAAACTCGACGCCATCCGCGAAGGCGTCCGATCGGGAGTGATCAAGGTCCTGCTCGTGTTCGGCGAAGACCTCATCACCGACGCCGGCTTCACCGCCGACGATTTGAAAAAACTCGATTTTCTGCTCCAGACCAGCGTGCTCGCCAACCCGACCGCAGACATGGCCCAGTGGGTTCTCCCCACCGCCGCCTTCGCCGAAAAGCGCGGCTCGATGGTCAACCTTTCCGGCCGCCTGCAACGTCTCAACCGCGCCGTCGAACTCCCCGGCCAGTCTCGTGACGATTGGGAAGTCCTGCGCGACCTGCTGCTCGCCATTTCCGGCGGCAAAAACGAAACGCACCACATCGAGGATGTGTTCAAGGTCATCGCAACAAACATCCCGGCATTCGGCGGTCTCAACCTCTCGAAAATCGGCCATCAGGGCACACAAATCGCCGATACCGGCTACCAAATCCCCCTCCTTGCCAACGAGCGCGCACGCAAGGCGGCGGGCTTGATCAACGGTTGATTGCCCTTCCAGAACTTCCATGGACCTTCTCATCCAGCTCACCATCATCATTGTCAAAATCATCGCGCTCACGTTCATCGTGGTGCTGCCGCTGGTTCCGGTATCGGTTTACTTCGAGCGGCGTTTTTCCGCAATCATCCAGGATCGCGTCGGCCCAAACCGGGTCGGGATCCCGCTCACGTTGTTAGGCTTCAAGAAGGACTTCCATTTTTTCGGACTCATCCAGCCGATGGCCGATGGTTTGAAACTTTTCCTCAAGGAAGACTTCACGCCCGAGCACGTGCGCAAGGCTTTCTACTGGTTGGCCCCCGCGCTCACGGTGGTGCCGGCGCTCATCACGGTTTGTGTGATTCCATTCGGCTCGCCCATCAGCATTTTCGGCCACGCTGAGAAACTCGTGATCGCGGATATCGATATCGGGCCGCTCTTCATTTTTTCGGTTGCCTCTCTAACGGTTTACGGAATCACCCTCGCCGGTTGGTCCTCCAACTCGAAGTTCCCGTTTATCGGCGGTGTGCGTTCCACGGCACAGATGATTTCCTACGAAATCGCCCTCGGTCTCTCGATTATCCCGGTGCTGATGTTTTACGGCGATCTCAACCTCAGTAGGATCGTCCAATACCAAGCGGACAACGGCTGGCTGCTGATGCCGTTGTGGAAAAACGGCTCGCTGTCCCTACCCGATCTCAACACCGCGCTGTTCTGGATCCCAGCCGTGATCGCCTTCCTGATTTTTACCATTTCCATCTTCGCGGAAACCAACCGCATGCCCTTCGATCTTCCCGAGTGCGAGACCGAACTCGTCGGCGGCTATCACACCGAATACTCCTCGATGAAGTTCGCGATGTTCTTCATGGGCGAATATGCCGCCATGGTCATCGGCTCCGCACTGATCATCACACTCTTCCTCGGCGGTTGGTCGATCGGCTTCGGCTTGGACGCCTACGTCCAGAACTGGGAAGTCTTCGGCATCGGCATCGGCGGACTCATCCACATGGGTTGCTTCATGACCAAGCTGATCGGCTTCATCCTGTTCTTCATTCTCGTCCGCTGGACGGTCCCCCGGTTCCGTTATGACCAGTTGATGAAACTCGGCTGGGTGGTGTTTTTCGAAGCCGCGCTCATCAATGTCTTCCTCGGCGCCCTGATCCTCGCCGCCCCCGAACTCACCGGCCTCATCATCGGCATCGGCGCGGTGCTGCTCATCGCAGTCACCGCCGCCGTCATCTGGGTGGCCAAAGTTTCCGAGGAAACCCCGAAGGTTCTCCGTGCCTGACCCCGGATCTCAAATTCCCAATTTCAAATCCCCAATGGCTGTCATCAAACTCCAACGCCCGAAACTCAATTTCGGCGAGAAAATCTACTTCGGAGCCCTCATCAAAGGGTTCTTCCTCACCATGTCCCACGCCCTCCGGACGCTGCGTGGCAAATCCGTGGGCGCCGAGGAACTTGCATCCTCCGGCCTCGGAGTGACCATGCAGTTCCCCGAGCAGCGCTGGGACGAGCACATGCCGGAATACTACCGCGGCGCTCCCGCCCTCGTCACCGACGAACAAGGCCGCGAACGCTGCGTTTCCTGCCAACTCTGCGAGTTCATCTGCCCGCCGAAAGCTATTAAGATCGTCCCCAGCGAAATCCCTTCCGACGACCCATGGGCCAAGGTGGAGAAACGCCCGCTCGAATTTGAAATCGACATGATCCGCTGCATCTACTGCGGCATGTGCGAGGAAGTCTGCCCCGAACAGGCGATCTATCTGCGCAAGGACTACCTCATCACCGGCCTCAAGCGCGCCGACATGGTCCACGATAAAAAACGCCTCTACGAAATCGGCGGCACCCGCGTGGGCCTCGTCAACAAGTGGAATGAATTGAAGTAACTCTTTCTCCAATCACCCAATGCCTTCATATTTGTTTTGGCTTTTCGCAACGATGATGCTCATCGGCGGAACCGCTGTGATTGCCTTCCGCA
>JBBECN010000245.1:0-2008 GCA_040881795.1 Akkermansiaceae bacterium | reverse complement strand
TGGCTTTTCGCAACGATGATGCTCATCGGCGGAACCGCTGTGATTGCCTTCCGCAATCCGGTCTCCAGCGCGCTCTCTGTCGTCACCTGCTTCATCGGTCTCGCCGGGCTCTTCATCGGCCTGAGCGCCTTCTTCGTCGGAGTGATTCAAATCCTCGTTTATACCGGCGCGGTGATGGTGCTGTTCCTATTCATCATCATGCTGCTCGACCTAACCGATGAGCAAAACCGCACCAAGCGGCTCGCCCCCGTCGCCGCCGGTCTCACCTTGGTCGTCGCCTTCGTCATTCAGCTGATCGGCATCCTCTCCCGCTCGCCTAACAAGCTTGCGCCATCGCTCGATCAAGGAGTCCTCGCCGCAGCCGCCAAGAGCCTTGTTGAAGATCAGGCCATCACGGCAAACAGCAAAATTGCCGAGTCCCTGACCCTGGGGAAACTTCCCGACGTCCACCTCATCGGCCACACGCTTTTCACCCAATACAACCTGCCGCTCCAGATCCTCGGGGTGCTCCTGCTCGTCGCCACCGTCGGCGTCGTCGTCCTCTCCAAAAAACAAGCGGACTGAATAAAGTTAAACGTTAGAAGTTATTTGTTAAAAGAGCACCTGCCGCCACCCCGCCACTTCCCCAGTATTTCCCAATAACTTTTAACCAATAACCATTAACCAAGATGGCCTCCCTCAACGACTACCTCCTCGTCTCCGGCCTCCTCTTCGGCATCGGCCTCGCCGGTGTCGTCTTGCGCCGGAACATCATCATCGTCTTTATGTGCCTCGAACTGATGCTCAGCGCGGCCAACCTCACCCTGGTCGCCTTCTCCCGCTTCAACCCCACCCCTAACGGCCTGCCCGACTACAACGGCCAGATGCTCGTGTTCTTCGTCATCACCGTCGCCGCCGCCGAAGTCGCCGTCGGCCTTGCGATCATCGTCGCCCTCTACCGCGCCCGCCAGACCATCCACACCGACGAGCTGACCAGCTTGAAGGGTTGAAGATTTTAAAACCACGGATTTCACGGATTTTAAGATGAACCAATCGCGAGACAGCCACCCACACATGGAGCTCACCAAAAGGATAATTGGTGCGGCAATGGCCGTGCATCGCGCACTTGGTCCGGGACTCGATGAGAAGACCTATGAAAACTCTCTCTGTATTGAGTTCGCTGAACTTTCGCTGCCATTCACGCAACAAGAGCACTTCCCGGTATTCTACAAAAAGAAGCCTGTTGGCAGGCTCATCACAGACTTGATTGTCGATGGAAAAGTCATCATCGAAACCAAAGTTGCCTCTTCGATCAACGATGTCCACTTGGCGCAAGTCCTGAGCTATCTAAGTGTCACAGGAATCCAAATCGGATTGATAATCAACTTCAAAACTGCGTCTCTAACCTTCAAACGCATTGCCAACATCTATCTTCAAAATCCGTAAATCCGTGAAATCCGTGGTCAAAATATCTTTCTCCATTCATTCTCGATAGCTCCCATGACCCTTCCCTGGATCCTCCTCTTCCTCCCGCTCGCTGTTGCAGCGCTCAACCAGCTTGTCCTGAAAAAGACCAGGCTTGTGCCGATCATTTCGACGGCCTCCGCCCTCGTCACCTTCATCATCGCCTTCACCTTGCTGGGCGTTGAAAAATCCGCCGCATTCCCATGGGCGACCATCGGCGACTTCTCCATCGAGATCGGCATCAAGCTCGACCAGCTCTCCACCGGCATGATGATCGTCGTCACCGGCGTCGGTCTGTTAGTCCACATCTTCTCGCTGGCCTACATGAAGGACGACAGCGCGAAAGCCCGATATTTCACCGGCCTCTCGCTCTTCATGTTCTCGATGACGGGCATCGTGCTTGCCAACAATTTCATCATGACCTTCATCTTTTGGGAGCTGGTCGGACTCAGTTCCTACCTGCTCATCGGTCATTGGTATCAAAAGGAATCCGCCGCGGATGCCGCGAAAAAAGCCTTCCTCTGCAACCGCGTCGGCGACTTCGGTTTCATGGTCGGCATCCTGA
>JBBECN010000244.1:0-12122 GCA_040881795.1 Akkermansiaceae bacterium | reverse complement strand
CAGTGGAAGTTTCAATTACCGAGGGCGGCAGCCCGTTTGCCAACTGGCGAGAACCCTTGTGGGTGGGCCTCACCGCCGCCTGTTACGCCACCCTCTTCGTCGGCACCCGTTCCAGCCAGGGCCGCAGCGGACCGCTGACCCACGAAGGCCACGGCGGAAAAAACGCGGAGTTTCTCGCCTCACTGATCAAATTGCTAACGATTCAATGACAGGCATCAGCGCAGCCTCCAATCGAATCATTGATGAGGTGAGTGCCTCGTCAATGCCGCGCAGGTGGAATTGACCGCCCGCTGGCAGAAATTTGAAATCCAGTTCTCCTTCACCCAATGGGTGAACCAATGATTCGCTCGTTTTCGTCTTCAAATGCCGAAACCATAAGCACTTGCGCCCCTCAAACCTTGGTTATTGTTGCTTTCTTCGTGGCTCTTGTCCTTTCCATTCTTATAGAGTATCCCGTCTGGAGATTCTTCGGGCGCAAGATGGAATTTCCACGATTGTTTAGAACTGTCTGCATCGCCCACGTCGCAAGCTACACAATTCTGGTAATTACATTGGTTCTCAACGCCTTCGTGATGCTATGAACGAAGCAAGCCGAACATGAAGTCGGAGATGGCGACGCCGAGGAAGCTGTCTGATTGGATCCGGAGCTTCACACCGGCACCGTCATTGCTTTAACGTTCGCCCAAGAATTAAGATGGCAAGCGGACGTGCATGGCAACATCCACTGGCATCTCTGGTTCGAACGCTCCAACCTAATTTCAACCTCAACCCCGCGTTCAAGGCCGGCTTCCGCGATGGAGGGAGATGATGAAATTTCCCGCAGCCCTGCGGAAATGCGATCCGGGCGTAAAATTTCCGCGCGGCCGCGGGGGAAATGTGTTTGAGTCCGGCGACCTTATGACCGCCGAACTCATCGAACTGCTCCGCCAGCGCATCGCCATCATCGCCGATCACGCATGGAGGGACCGGGATGGCGAAGGGCACTTGGAGGCGCTCAAAGAGGTTTCCGAAAAAATCACCGCGTGGACGGCGGCGCATCGCAGCGAGGTGGATCCGCAGTTGCGGCACTATTTGGGCAACTCCAGTTTTCAAAAAGCCCTCGCGCACCTGGAGACCGGTGCCGGTGAAGGATCACGAAATTGAAAATTCTTTTCAAGGAATCGGCCAGGACCTACGTATCGATCCGCATATGAAACAGTTTCTCAACTTTCTCGGAATCATCGCGGCCGGCGTTTTCGGATACATCTACGAGCCGAAACTCCGCCCGCAGCTTACCGGAGTGGAAGCTCCAGCCCCAGAGGTTGAGCAAGCCGTCATCGAGGACATTGCCGTCGATGAAACTCTGGCAAGCGCCCCGCAGATCGATCTCGCGAGCCTTGCGCCAAGCCAACTCCCCGAGCGGGTCTTGCTCAGCGCAGAGGTCAAAGTGGCGGATTCCACGTCAGGGGTGGTCATGACGATCGACGCGGGCAACCGGGTGAAACTCGTCCGCATCGACGGAGAAAATGCGGTCATCAACCCGGGTGAAGGTCCTTTCCTCGGCAGAGTCCTGATTTCCGACACCGATTTGCGGCAACAGTTGGCCACGAATCCTCCGGGACCCGCGACCGCAGAGCCCGAGCCACCTGTGACCCCGGTTCCAGCACCTGAACCTGACGTGGCTGTCACGGAAGGCCCCTTGGAACCGGCACCGATGCCGGAGCTGACTCCAGCCCCTGAGCCGGAACCCGCGCCCGCCGTTGCCGGCGGTGATCCGGTGAAGGCGATGCAGGAGAGCGTGCGCACGGCCCAAATCAAAGAATTCACCTTCGACCAAGTTCTCACCTGGGAAGCAGGATCCGCAGAAGATGTGGATGGTGAGACCTACCAAACCGGCCTGGCCTCTTACAAGGCGGAGACCATTTTCGGTGTAAAAACCATCCAAGCCAAAGCCCTCATCAAAGACGGCAAGGTGCAGCGCTGGATCTGGCCCAAGAGCGGCATGGAAATCAAGTGATCCAACGCCGGATCGAGGAAATCACGCCGGGTTTGCAATTTCCTAGCGCAAACCCTTGCCAGCGCCGGGGCGGTAAGTTACCTCCTCTCACCTATGGCAATCTATCGCGTGTTGGTCTCAGACCCCATTTCCGAAAAAGGCGTAGAAGCCCTTCGGTCGTCCCCGGGAATCTCGGTGGATGTGAACACCGGCCTCAAGCCGGACGAGCTTCTCAAAATCATCGGTGACTACCACGGCCTCGTCATTCGTTCTGAAACCAAGGTCACTCCCGAAGTTTTCGCCGCCGCCAAGAATCTCAAAGCCATCGGCCGCGCCGGCGTCGGCGTGGACAACATCGACCGCTCCGCCGCCACCGACCACGGCGTGGTGGTGATGAATACGCCCAGCGGCAACACGATTTCCACCGCGGAGCACGCCTTCGCCCTGATGCTTTCACTGGCCCGCAATATCGGACAAGCCCATTGCTCGATGATCGCCGGACGCTGGGATCGCAAAACCCTGCAAGGCGTCGAAATGTTCGGCAAGCGCCTCGCCATCCTCGGCATGGGCCGGATCGGCACCGAGTTCGCCAAACGCGCCCAAGCGTTCGGCATGACCGTCGTCGCCTTCGATCCCTTTCTCACCGCTGCCCGCGCACAATCGCTCAAAGTGGAACATGCGGAAAGCGCAGCCGAAGCCCTCGCCGGCGCGGACGTCGTCACCCTCCACATTCCGCTCACTCCGGACACCAAACACATCCTCGATGCCGAGCGCATCGCCCTGATGAATCCCGGCGCGCTCATCATCAACTGCGCTCGTGGCGGCCTCGTCGATGAAGCCGCCGCCAAGGCATCCATGGACGCCGGCCATCTCGGCGGCATCGCGCTCGATGTTTACGAAGTTGAGCCGCCACCCGCGGATTTCCCGCTGTTCTCTGCGAAAAAATGTGTCTTCACCCCGCACCTCGGAGCCTCCACCGCGGAAGCCCAGGAAAACGTCGGCATCGAAGTCGCCCACCAAGTGAAAAATTTCCTCGTCTCCGGGGAAATCGTCAACGCGGTGAACATGCCCAACCTCGACAGCCGCACCCTCGAAAGCGTCGGCCCCTACCTCAATCTGGCCGACTCCCTCGGCAAGCTGCTCTCGAAGATCGCACCCTCGCAGTGCGACGGCATCCGCGTCTCCTACCTCGGCCCGGTTTCCGAGCTCGATACCGAGCTCATCACCCGCAAGGTGCTCACCGGCTACCTCGCCGCCGCCCATCATGAAGCGCAGGTGAACCTGATCAACGCACCGGCCATCGCCAAGGCCCACGGCATCCAAGTCACCGAATCCACTGTTGCCCTCGCCACCAACTGCACCGAGCTCATCGAAGTCTCCGCCATCAAAGGCAGTGAAGTTTGCACCGTGGCAGGCACCTTCTTCGGCACCTCCGCGCGCATCGTCCACATCGCCGGCCACCATGTCGAAACCAACCCAACCGGCAAGTTCCTCTTCGTCGAAAACGACGACCGCCCCGGCATCGTCGGCACCCTCGGCGGTTCGCTCGGCAACGCGTCGGTCAACATCGCCAACATGGCTCTCAGCCGCACCAGCGACCACAAACGCGCCGTCACCGTCATCGAAGTGGACACCGAGCCACCGTCAGAACTCCTTGAAAAACTGAGGTCCACTCCGGGCATCATCCGCGTTCTTAGCTTTGAACTCTAAAAAAGTATCGAATCCGCAAAAATCCATTGCCAACCCCAATCCAGATTACTTAACATCCCTGCAGCATGAAAAAACTCTTCGTCATCGCTATCACCTTCGCCGCTCTCAGTGGCTTTGTTGCTGCCGACATCCAAGCACCTCCTGGTTCCACTTACACGTCCTCGCGCAAGCTTGGCCGCGCCCTTAGCAACATCGTTTACGGAATCGTTGAGATCCCGGAGCAAATCGTTCGTAAGAACGAACAGTATGGTCGCAAAGCTGGATTCAGCTATGGCGCTGTCGACGGAACCAACCGCGCGCTGCGGCGCCTCGGATACGGATTTTACGAACTCTTCACCTTCACCTGCCCAACCTATCGTGGCACCTTCAAGCCACCTTATGAGCGTTGCGGCGAGGACAACCGGATCGAGATGAACCCTCACGACGGGCTCTCTGAGTTCCCGCCTGAGCTCGGTTTCGAAACTGGCTTCGACCACACACGCAGCCAGAAGTATTAAACCATTCGGTTTTCTCAATCTTTCTCATCCCGTCAGTGGTTCGTCCGCTGGCGGGATTTTTTTGATCGCCGCCTCAAGCAGGGTCGTTGGTTAATAGAAAGTTTCAACACCAGCCGAACCGTGTTGGCAGGGATCACCAACGCGGTGGCGAGCAAACCCACGATGATCGTCGCCCGCCATAAGAGCCGGTGAATCGCAGCCAACGCCATGGCCGCTGCCAGTGCGTGCCAAAGCATCCGGACGCCACTGCAAGCGGGATCCACACCGATCACTTTCCCGACGAGCTCGATTTGCGTGCCACTGCGCGATACCACCAGGCTGCCAAGTTCCAAGAGCCGCACCGCACCCTCCGCCGCCGCCAACCGAAGTGGGTAGCCGATGAAAAACTGCATTGATGCCATCACCGGCAGGGACAACAGCAGCAGCCCCATCAGCCCGCCGCGCCGATACCAGTCATGCCAGGTTGCGACGCCTGCCACCGCGAGACCGGCGCGAAGCATCGGCGGCAACCCGTGGATCCCAAGCACGGATCGAAGCACGAGCACCGCACCGACAACGGCCGGCAGTGCCGCATGCAGGGATTTTCTGTCACGCCACGCCAGCGAGAACACCCATCCGAGAGTCAGCAATCCAAGCGGCTCGTCGCTGCCATCATTCAGGCGTTTCCCAAACCACCAGAGCACCTGAGAAAGCGCGAGCAACTGCAAGATCGCCGGGTGGACCCGATGCAAGCGGAACGCGGGTTCATGCATGGCCATCGCCGGTGGTGTTAGAGTCAAACCGTTCACGACTCGCGCCTGCGTTGGAGAGCTAACAGAATTACCAAAAATGAAATCAATCCAATGCTTCCGGGTTCCGGGGCCGAGCCGTTTTTCACCATCATCGGCGCGATGGTTCCGCCAATCGCGGCTTCGGAAACTTCCTGCGGCAGCGGCAAGGGTTGTTTCACGGTCTGGGCCACACTGAAAAAACTTTTCGGAGTTTCATCAACTGCTAGAAACGAAGTGTTTGGCGTGAGCAACGAATAACTTAGGCCCTGCGAAGTGATTTCACAGATTGTCTCCTCATCACACTTTTCACGATCTCCGAGACGGCGGACCCGCTCGCGCGCCCACAGGACAGCCAGCGCCGGATGATCGACCCAACGGGCTGCGGCAGCTTCTGCCAGATCGATGCCTTTTTCAAACGCGCTGCCATTGCCACCGATTCCGCGAACGATGATTTTACCCATCGGCTCACCGCTCCACGTTCCGGTGACGATGAACGGGCGGGCGGCAGGCCGGCCGCGAAGATGAGTGAGGCGGGCTTGATCATGGGTCGGTCCGGAAGGGTGCGGCGGGAAGGCCGGCAGTGTTGAAAAGGTTCGCGCCTGTGGGGTTGTCCGCCCATGCGTAGCGGATGTAGGCAGGTTGTGGGATTTGTGGGCTTGAAACGATCACGGAATTACCTTCGATGGTGGCATCCGCCCAGACGAATTTCCGATCCGCTCCGGCGAGAGCGAAGTGTTTGAGGCCACCGTCCTTGGCAACCAGCGGAGCGGCGGAATCGAAATGAGCGCGGATGCGGCCGGTCTCGATGGAGGCTTCATGGAAGAGCGGACCGGTGGCAACGCCGGGCTTGTGGTAAGTGCCGGTGAGCGCGAGGCGGGCGAGGCGCTTGCCGACGTCCAGCTTGTTGCGCGGATGCACGTCCTTTTCATCACCGATGTCGATGGTGACCGCCATTCCCGTGTTAGAAATCGTTAGGGACTGCGCCTGTGCTTCGCGCATCTCCGGGAGTTGGCCGCTGGAGGGTATGGTGGACGGTGCCTTGTACGCTGCCAGCTGGACGAAATAGAAAGGAAGATTTGAATTTCCCCAAAGACTGCGCCATTCGGCGATCAAGGTTTGTTGGAGCTCGGGATAGAGGCTGCGGCTGTTCAGGTTCGACTCGCCTTGATACCAGATCGCACCACGGATGGCGTAGGGTAGGAGCGGTGCGATCATTCCGTTGTGAAGCACGGAGGGATTGTGCTGGTCCTGGACGGGATCGGGATTTTTCGGTGTCCGGCCACTTTTCCACTTGGCCATCGCTTCGCCGTATTTCTGGAATTGCTGTGGATCATCGCGGAAGGCGAGGCGCTTCTTGTTGAAACTATCCAGCAGCCCTTTGAATTGCGGATGGGTGGACAAATTTCCGCCGTTGATCCATGCCTCGATGGTGCTGGCACCGAAAGAGCAATTGACCAAGCCCACAGCCACACCGAGTTCACCTAACAAATCGCGCCCGAAGTGATAAGCGACGGCGGAAAAATCTATGGCGGTCTGCGGCGTGCACACCGCCCACGAGCCGCTGACGTCCCGCTGCGGAAATTCATGCATGGTCCACTCGGCGGTGAACATGCGCAGCAGTGGATGATTGGCGGCGGCCACTTCTTTTTCCCAATCCGTCACGCCGGAGAACGAGCGCTTCGGGGTCGGGGCCAGCGTGAAATCCATATTTGACTGCCCCGAGCACAACCACACCTCGCCCACCATCACATCCGGGTAATTGCGGGTCACTCCGGCGGACACTTCCAAGGTGAACGGCCCACCTGCGGGAAGCGCCGGGAAATCGAGCTTCCATTTCCCATCGGGATCGGCGGTGGCGGTGGCGAACTTCCCGGCGAGCGTGACTTTCACTTCCCGGCCGGCAGTGGCCGTGCCCCAAATCGGGATCGGCATGTCGCGCTGGAGAACCATGTGCGGGGAGAAAATCGATGGCAGCCACAGATCCGCGGCAAACATGGCTTTCCCGAGATTGGCATCCGCCAAACTGCGGATCGCGGAAGCGAGAATGTTAGCGTTGAACGCAGCCCCGGACGCGGCGGTGTGGGTGTGGTCGTTACCGGCGAAAAGCGCGGAGGTTTTTTCCGAGCCGATCGTTTCGTAGGCATCGGCGAGCAAGTTGTTGAAATCAATGAACGCGGCTCCTTCTTGGTCCGCAGCCTGACTTGCCCACAGAGCGTAATCTTTGGTTGATCGACCGATTTTGCCTTCGTTCCAAATGTTTCGTGGAATCAGCGAAACCACAATCGGCACCGCACCCTTGGACTTGGTGTCGGTGATGTATTTCCGTAGATACGCGCCATAGCTGCGCACCGTTTCCGGCTGCTGATCGGTGACACGGGTGATATTTTCCGTCTCGTCGCTGTTGCCCTTGAGGGTCGCCCGGCAGCGTGCGTCGTTGAGCTTCCCGCCATCGTTGTGGCCGAACTGCATCAGCACAAAGTCCCCGGGTTTCAAGTGCGCCATCACCGCATCCCAGCGCCCTTCGGTTAGGAAAGTGCGACTGCTGCGTCCGCCGATCGCGCGGTTGATCACGGTGATCTTCGCAGGGTCGAAATGATTGCCCAATGGATCTCCCCACCCCATCTGGCCGCCGGTGCTGTTGCGCACGGTTGAGTCCCCGATGATGAATAAAGTCGGCTTCGCCCACCCCGAAAGTAACGCCGCCCAGAAGACGACCGAAAAATGAACCAAAGATCGCAGCGACATGCCCATGATCTTGCGCCACAAATGCCAAATTGTCCTTCACCCAATCGGAGTAAATCGCCAAGACCCAAAAAAAAGCGGCCCGACTGACCATCCACTAGGAAAACCCATTAACCTAGAGGCATCTCAGTCGGACCGCCTGTTGTGTCGCGACAGATCAATTGAAGCACCACACGTGCCAAATTTTTCACCTAATTCGGCGAATTTTTTCCCTCCACCGCATTCAGCAAAATCCGCAGGGCTCCGCCGGAGATCCAAATTTCGAAAATCAGGCAGGAAAGCGACAAGGCCATCAGCGTCAACGCCGCCAAAAATGTGCTGACCGCCGCAACCGGTTGCCCACCAATCACCCCCAGCATCGCCAGGACGCACAGGAACAAACTGATCGCGCCAAGCATTTGCATCGTGCGAATCAATGTCAGCCGACGCCTGAGATTGTCGATCTGCGCCCGTAAGGTCGCATCGCCATTTTTCAGCCATTCGCCGTGAAGATCGCGGATCAATGCGGAGAGGTGGAGAAATCGGTTGGTGTAGGAGAGAAACAACAGGCTGATCGCCGGGAACAAGAGGGCGGGCGTTGAGACTTCGAGCGTCATGCCGCAAAGTGTATCGCGCCTTGCCCGGTTATGAAAACTATCTTCCGGGAAATCCAAAGACAATCGGGCTCCCGACGAACGCGCCCGATTCGGCAAAAATTCCGGATGAATAATTCCCCGCTGCGACGAGTCTAGTAGGAAGCGGGCAGCTGAAATAACTTCAAATGCCCACTTCATGGTTTAAGTCACCACCCAACCTCAAAATTCAATGAACACGATCTATTTAACAATCACCAGCGCCTTTGTCGCTCTCGCGCTCTCCAACTGTGCCGCCCCTGTCGGTCCAAATACCCAGCGCGGTGCCGCCACTGGTGCACTCGGTGGTGCGCTTCTGGGAGGTGTGATCGGCCACCAATCCGGGCGCGCCCTCGAAGGTGCGGCCATCGGCGCTGCTGGTGGTGCGGTCGTCGGCGGGGCCTATGGCAATGCCCGCGACCAGGAGCAATACAACCGCTATTGATTCCACCTTGTCCAATCATTCAGGGCGTCCAGTTTTCTGGTCGCCCTGTTTTTTTGGGATGAACTTGCCGGTTGGCGCCTCTCAGGTAAAGATTCCACCACTTCACTATGCATTCGCCCTTCGTTTTTCTGCTCCCGCTGCTTGCCTTCGCCCCCCTTACACAGGCCCAGCCCGATGAGCAACCGGGTGAAACCAAATCCGCCGCTGCCTTGGTTTCCGAGGAATTCAAGATTGCCCCCGGCAAGGATTTCACTGTCGCGCTGCAATTGGACCATCCCGAGGATTGGCACAGTTACTATCTAAATTCCGGCGGTGTCGAACTGCCGCCGAGCATCGAGTGGAAGATGCCGGAGGGGTTCTCCGCCGGGACGATCCAATGGCCGGTCCCGGAGGTGAAGGACGGGTATTTCGGCAAAAGTTTCGTATTTTCAGGCAGCCCGGTTTTCCTGATTGAGATTACCGCCCCCGCCTCGTTGAAGCCGGGTGAAACGGTGACGCTTACCGCCAACGCGGAGTGGCAGATTTGCAAGGAAAGCTGTATCAATGAGGACCGCTCGTTCACGCTGACGCTCGACGTGGCGGCGATAAGTGTGAAAAACCCAGCCACGGTGGACTTGTTTGCCAAGGCCCGCGCGAGCCAGCCGGTCAAGGATCCATCATTGAAAATCAGCGCCCTATCCGATGGCGGCGATGTCCAACTGCGGGTGAACTCTGCGGTCGAGCCGACGGATTTCATTCCCGACCCACCTTTTCTCCAATCCGTCAGCGCCGGTGGCAGCATCGTCCGCGATGGCGACGCTTGGCTCATCCAACTGAAGCGCGCCACCATCGACGCATTCGACAACCCGATCCCGCAGGGCACTTCGTTTTCAGGCATTCTGGTCGGCCCGAAATCGTATCAAATTCCTGACACGCTCATCGCCAGTCCGCCCGCCAAGCCGTTGTCGTTCTCCAAGTTTCTGCCGGTCCTCGGCGGCATGCTGTTAGGTGGCTTGATCCTCAATCTGATGCCCTGCGTTTTTCCCGTGATCGGCTTGAAAATCATGGGCTTCGTCCAACAAGCCGGATCCGACCGGAAAAAAATCGCACTGCACGGTGTCATTTTCACCGTGGGCGTGCTCGCTTCCTTCGCCGTGCTTAGCGGGATCCTGTTCGCCGCCCGCGAGACCATCGGCTGGGGCTATCAACTGCAAAGCCCTTGGGTTGTCGCCGTTCTGATGCTTCTGATGTTCGTGCTCGCACTCAACATGTATGGCGTTTTCGAAATGGGCACCTCCGCCACTTCGGTGGGCGGCTCATTGGTGGCCAAACAAGGGATGATGGGTTCGTTCTTCTCCGGAGTGCTTGCCACAGTGCTGGCCACGCCATGTTCCGGCCCGTTTCTCGGCGTCGCCATCGGCGCGGCTTTTGGATTGCCCGCCTTTCAATTCTTCCTCGCATTCGCCGCAATGGCCATCGGGCTGGCGCTGCCCTATCTGATTCTATCAATTTTCCCGAAGCTCATCGATTTTCTGCCGAGGCCCGGCGCGTGGATGGAAAGTTTCAAGCAAGCGATGTCCTTCCTGCTGTTCGCCACCGCCGGCTACCTGCTCTGGGTCTATGCCGGCCTGATCGATCTCGATAACCTGCTCGGCCCGATCTTCGGCCTTAGCACCATCGCCATCGCAGGCTGGATTCACGGCCGTTGGAATTTGCCTCATCGCAACCGCAAAACCCGGACAGTCGCCCTCATCCTAACCCTATTTTTCGCCGCCGTAGGATTCATCCTCGTGAAACCGCCGCAACCCTCGGCTCTCGTATGGGAACCCTGGTCCCAGGAACGGGTGGAGGAGCTGCTGGCTGATGACACACCCGTTTACATCGACTTCACAGCCCAGTGGTGCGCCACCTGCCAGGTGAACAAAAAACGTGCCTACACCAAGGAAGTCATCGCGCTGATGAAGGAAAAAGGGGTCGTTGCCCTCAAGGCGGATAAAACCAAACCCGACCCGGAGATCGAAGCCGCGCTGCAAAAACTCGGCCGCACCGCGATCCCGGTCAATGTGCTGTTAGCCCCCGATAAGGAGCCCTTCATCCTGCCGGAATTGCTCGCGCCGGATGATGTTATGGATGCGCTGAAGGGATTGTGAACCCGGACGCCGACTTCATTCTTCGGGTCAGGAGAGTGACTCGCAGAATCATTGTGGGATCAGGATTGCGGAGGAAGGAGGCTGCGCCTGACCGCCTCAAGCGCGGCTTGGCTCACCGCCAGTTTGAAGTCCTTGCGGTTGCGCGGGTGGAAAATCTTCGATGCCACGGTGAGCCCGTCTTTGGGCGCCACCGCGAGCCATGCAGTGCCCACCGGCTTCTCATCGCTGCCGCCACCAGGCCCGGCGATGCCCGTGACGGCGACGGCGATGTCCGCGCCACTCGCCCGCAGCGCCCCTTCCGCCATTTCCCGGGCAACCTCTTCGCTAACCGCGCCGTGGCTTGAGATGGATTGGGCGGAGACGCCTAACAGACCGATCTTCGCCTCATTCGCATAGGTCACGAATCCATGGGTGAACACCTCACTCGCACCGGGAACATCGGTGATCCGGTCGGAGATCAAACCGCCGGTGCAGCTTTCCGCGGTGGCGAACTTCATTTTACGCGCTTGCAGCAGGCGCACCACGGTTTCCTCCAACGAAGCGCCGTCATCACTGATGAGAAAATCCTCGAAATGCTCTAACGCGATTTCCCGCCCTTTTGCCAACGCCGCCGGGCTCCCGATCAAGCGCAGATCAACCTCACCAATGTGAGCGCAATAGCCGTATTCCAACCCAGGCACCTGTGAGAGTTGTTGGTCGATCCCTTCATGAAAATCGCTTTCACCAATGCCGGTGAATTTCAGCTCAAGCGCATCACTCACCGTTTCCAAGCCCGCAAGAGCCTTGATCCGAGGCACCACTTCATCATGAAACATCGGATAGAGTTCGCGCGGCGGCCCCGGTAGCAAGAAGACCGCGCAATTCGATCTGCCGTTCAACCGCGGCGGCACATACACCCCAGGGGCCGTACCGTGGCCATTCGGCAGCACATCCGCACCCACCGGTGCGAGCGCCTGTTTACGATTCGAGGCGGCCATCGGGCGTCCCCGCAGCGCGAAAAAATCCTCCATCGAACGCAATGCGGCTTCGTCCATGATCAGTTTCAGCCCTAACACCTCCGCCGTGATCGCGCAGGTTAGATCGTCACTGGTCGGACCGAGGCCACCGGTGACGATCACCGCATCCGCGCGCAGGATGGCCTCTTCGAGCGCTTCGCGGATCGCATCCCCATCGGGCACGGTGGTTTGCCGGGTGATGCGCAGGCCGAGTTTGAACAACTCGCGGCCAAACCAGGCACCGTGGG
>JBBECN010000243.1:0-1948 GCA_040881795.1 Akkermansiaceae bacterium | reverse complement strand
AAGTATCCGGTTTCCCCATCGCTGCGGCAATATCTCTATCATTTCGACCGCCAGCGGGACATCCCCAACGTCTATGATGAACTCTGCCGGTTCAGCGGGGCGATTCCCTATGAAAACCCCTCCGGCCACGAGACGCTTTGGCTCACTGTGATGTATCCCCCGGAGGCCTTCGCGGAGCTTCTGCCACGCCTCACCAGCATCTACACCGAACTCAAGCTCGGCCGCAATGCCGAGCAGCACGAGCATCTCCTCGTGGACCGCATCGACTTCGGAGACTTCGGAAACTCCAAACCCTTCCGCATCCGGATCACCAATCTCTTCAACGACAATTCGGACTACTATTACGTGAAACAGGCCGATGCGTCCCGCATCTACGGCCTCGAACTCGAACACATCCTGTCTCCCAACCGGATCAACTATCTGATCAATGGCAAGACCCTGATCGAAGAACACATCGCCGGAGTGCCGGGCGACGCCTTCCTCCGCGATTACCTTTCCCAACCGGGCCTTAACAAAGTCCGCATCGCCAAGGAGTTCACCAAATTCACCGAGCGCAGTTTCATCCGCCTGCTCGGGGACATGCGCAGCGTGAACTACGTCGTCGATATCACCCCGGACTTCGAGGAAGTCCAATACCGGGTGCGAGCCATCGATTTCGATCAACAATCCTACGAGGGAAACGGCAACGTTTACCTCGCATTCCGCTTCAACTCCAACCGCAAGATCACCCGGCTCGCCTTCGAGGTGCTCAACCGCAAAAGCATCGACCAATACGTCGCCGAGGAGCACGCGCAAATGGCCCGCCGCGCCAAGGTGGAAAGCGGCCGTCTCCGCGCCTTGCTCGGCATCATGCGCCGCGAGGACATCGCCCCGCGCGAGCACGTCATCACCCTCGCCCGCGAGCTCGACCGCATGCACGCCACCAGCGGCTTCGGCGATTGCCACTCGATGGGCGAACTCACCGCCATGCACATTTCACTCATGTTAGATGTGAAGCCGATCGCCTGAGAAACGCAGAATCGGATTTCATCTTCTGGACTCTCAGGAATCACCCCTCCAAGCTCCGCCCATGAAACGCCTCTTCCTGCTCGACGGTATGGCCCTGATTTATCGGGCGCATTTTGCCTTCATCCAGAATCCCATCCGCAACTCGAAGGGCACCAACACCTCCGCGCTCTACGGCTTCATCAACACCCTGCTGGCGATTCTCGAAAAGGAACAACCCACCCACATCGGCGTCGCCTTCGACACCTCCGCGCCCACGCCGCGCCACATTCTTTTCCCCGCCTACAAGGCGCAGCGTGATGAAATGCCAGAGGAACTCGCCGCCTCGATTCCACACGTCAAGGCGCTTTGCCGGGCGTTCCACATCCCCGTGCTCGAGGTCGATGGCTTCGAAGCCGACGACATCATCGGCACCTTGGTGAAGCGCGCCGAAGCGGATCAATTCGAATCCTTCATGGTCACCCCGGACAAGGATTTCGCCCAACTCATCTCGGAAACCACCTGCATGTGGAAACCCGGACGCAAAGGCTCGGACCACGAAATCATCGACCTCCCGACCATGCTCCAAAATTGGGAAATCGAGCGCCCCGCCCAAGTCATCGATATCCTCGGCCTCTGGGGCGACGCCGCCGACAATATTCCCGGCATCCCCGGCATCGGCGAAAAGACCGCCAAAAAACTCATCGCCGAATTCGATTCGATTGAAAATCTCATCGCCAACGCCCCCAAACTGAAAGGCAAACAACGCGAAAACGTCGAAACCCACGCCGATCAAGCGCTGCTCTCCAAGGAACTCGCCACCATCATCCTCGACGTCCCGATCGAAGTGACCTGGGAAGATCTAATCATTTCCCCACGCAATGAAGATGCGATCAAAACCCTCTTCAACGAATTCGAGTTCCGCACCCTCACCAAGCGCCTCTTCGGCGAAGGGAGCACAGGC
>JBBECN010000242.1:0-1953 GCA_040881795.1 Akkermansiaceae bacterium | reverse complement strand
ACGGGTAGTCCGGCACCGGGTAGAGGTAAATGCCCCGGCAAACGCGCTGGAGCAGACCCGCCTTCGTGGCCCGCGACAGCAAAACGTCCAGCCCGCGGCACTCCGGCACCGCCGCCGCCAAGTCTGCGGAGGCAAAGACACAATGCTCCCGGCCTGCCAGCGTCCGTAGGGACTGGGCGAGTTGCTTGAGAGGTTGCATCGGATGAACTCTACATAACATTGCATAAAGTGCAATCTTTTGTTGTGTTCACTCTGTCCGGTTAAAGAGATTCATGTGTTGCTGTAGCCGCGGCACTCCGCTGCCGCGCCTCGCCTCGCTAAATTGGCGATACATCCGCCGCTCACGACGGGGAAATGTCAAAAGTCAAGATTTGACCCCCAAACGTGGGTTCTCGGCGGGAAGGAACTCTTGGAGAAGGTGGGCAGGGTGACAAAAGCCAACCCCGGCGAGCAACCGGGCTGGAAGGAGATCGAGGGGCGCGTCGGCCTTCCCCAAATCGTGGCTGCCGTTAGTCACTTGCGCGGAGAGGCTTGGAAAAACTTTGGCGACCGGCACGGGGACTGGGGGCGCCCGATGGTGCTGATGGCGGCGCGGCGATTGGCTGGCATCAGCAACCGGACCCTGGCCGATTGGATGGGGGGCAAGGATGACGCCGCCGGACCCAAGCGGTGAAACGCCTGGGGGCCAAGATGCGACAGAACCGCAAGCTGGCCGGTTTCTACCGGTCGCTGGAACGAACAACGTCAAATGTCAAGACATGACCCCAAACGGTGCCATGAGGCAGGCTTTTGTTCCTGCTCCCATCGAACTATAATTAGGTTTCGTGTAGCTTATCGGGCCCGCTTCCGCCGCAACGTGCCCCAAACGCCACAGGCAATTAGGGCCAGTCCCATCACCCATGTCGATGGTTCGGGTACCGCGACCGCCTCCCGTACCTGCAGGGCATTAATCAGCGGATTATACCCACCAGACGTTTCCACGAGGGCGAACGACTGGTTCGTGCCCGAGGCGATAAAGGTGCCGGTTGCAAACTGGCCGAGTCCGCCACCCGTATTGCTTGTATTGGCATCAAGCGTCACGGAGTTCGTCCCCGACGTTGCCGTTGTGCTTGTGAAAAATCCACCATAGATCGGCGCTAGCAGGGCTGAGTCGCTGGTCCACCACTGGACCAAATAATTCTGCCCCGACGTCAGGCCATTCAGCGAAACCGTGATAGTCGTGGGAAGGTCGGCGTAGGCTCCGGTCCCAAGCAGCGACTGATAGTTGCTGCTGAGGCTGGAGAACGGTGTCGATGCGGAGCCGAATGAGTTTGAGCCGAAGAGGTTACCTGGAGACTCCGAGAGGGTGACGTTCCCCACGGTGACGGTAGAAACGATCCCGCCGGGAATTGTGAATGGCGAAAAGGTTACCCCGTTCACAATCGTCGACGGCGGCGCATTGGTGCCGCCGAACGTGAACGCATAGACCAAGGACCCCGTTGTATCGACGTCGCTGTCACTGCTGACAGTCTGTGCCGCACTCCAGGTGATGAGCGCGGCTGGCGCTTCCGCCGCTCCCAGCAGGGCGATAGCACATACGACCGACAGGGCCGCACGGCAGCGAAAATAACTCCGAAACAAATTAGCTTCAGGGTACGAAAGAATGTCTTCTTGGATCTGCTCTCTCAGGCTGTTGAGTTGGTTTTTCTTCATCACAGATAACAAGAGCGGAACAGTTTAGCTGCATCAAGCTCTTTGTGGGGGTCGGTGATGGCTCGGTCCAGGAAAAGGCTCAAGGGGTCACATCTTGCCTTTTGACATTGTTGCCCGGTCGAAATTCCGGCCGGTTGCCACCGCTGTTCGCGTGCGGGGCGGACCGCTCATCGCACGCCACGGTGGATCACTTTTTTGCCCGCCGCGGATTGATAACTTCGAGGAAGTCGAACTTCCGGAAGCCGGTGTCGGCGGGGTAAG
>JBBECN010000241.1:0-12767 GCA_040881795.1 Akkermansiaceae bacterium | reverse complement strand
CCCCCGCCTTCAAGGAAATCCTCACCACCCTCCGCGCCCTCGCCGCCAACGATGACCGAATTATCGAATACTTCCGCAGTGTTTCCCAAGGCCGGAAGCGCAAAGGTGGTGCCAGCGTTCAATTCGAAATCGACGAGCGCCTCGCCAAACAAATCGACCTCACCGAGTTCGTTCGTGAGATCGAATTGAAGTGCTGGGATCGCTTGGCGAAACTCTCATGGCGGCCGTTTAAAGAAGCGCGGGAGTTTGCGAAGTCACTTCATTTGAAAAGCAAGAATGATTGGAACACGTTTAGCAAAGGCGAGATGTCCGACGGAGGTCAGTTCCCCCCCGACATCCCTGCATGTCCTAACACGGTTTATATTGGAGAGGGTTGGTCCAGATGGGGTGACTGGCTCGGCACAGGCAACTTGGCTCCAGGATATAAAGTGTTTATGCCTTTTGAAGAAGCGCGGAACTTTGCCGTTAATCTAGGGCTCAAAGGTGTCGCGGAATGGAGAGATTTTTGCAAAAGCAAGCTGACCGAAAAGGGCATTCTGCCTGAAAATATCCCCACGGCTCCAAACAAAATATATGCAGAAAATGGCTGGACGACTTGGGGAGAATGGCTTGGAACAAACAGGCTTGCTTACGGCCAGCGAAATTATCGTTCCTTCCTAGAAGCGCGGGCCTTCATACGTAGTTTAGAGCTCAAAAACGAATCGGAGTGGCTTGCCTTATGCAAAGGTAGACTACCCACAAAAGGCACCTTGCCTGTCGATATTCCAGTTTCACCTCGAATAGTCTATGCTAACCAGGGTTGGGCTGGACTCGGTGATTGGCTGGGAACCGGGTTTGTTGCTACTCGCAACCGCGTCTATTGGCGGTTTAACAAAGCAAGATCTTATGTGCGAAAAATCCAGTTGAAAAACCAAGGAGAATGGTTCGACTTTTGCAAGGGCAAGCTACCCGAAAAAGGTGAGATTTCTTCTAATGTTTCTGCAACTCCTCACAATACTTATGCAGGCAAAGGCTGGAATGGATGGGGAGATTGGCTTGGAACGAATAACGTGGCGACCTATAATCGAGAATACCGATTATTTCAAAATGCTAGGGCGTTTGTCCATAGTCTTCAACTAAGCAGCCAAACAGAGTGGCTCGAATTCTGCAAAAGTTCTCTTCCTTCTGATATTCCAGCTAATCCTCACCGGGTATACGCTGAGGATGGCTGGTCTGGAATGGGAGATTGGTTGGGGACGGGAAGAATTGCAACCCACCTTAGGAAATACCGATCCTTTCAGAAAGCGCGAGCATTCGCCCGCAGTCTAGAGCTCAAGGGGATTGCGGAATGGCGAAAATTCTGCAAGTGAGATTTGCGCGATAAGGGTTCATTACCTTCGGATATTCCATCCAAGCCTGAAAATAGATACGCTGACGAGGGCTGGGATGGATATGGAGACTGGCTCGGAACTGGAAATGTGGCGTCATTTCTGAAAAAGTATCAGACATTCGATCAGGCTCGCGTATTTGCCAGGAAACTTGGACTAAAGTCGCGGAAGGATTGGAATGAATTTTGTAGAGGTAATTTAACTAGTGCCGAAACTTTGCCCATCGACATTCCTGCCGCACCTCAATCAGCCTATATCAACAAAGGCTGGTCTGGTTGGGGTGACTGGCTGGGGACAGGAACGCTTGCTCCCAAATTCCGGCAATATCGCAGATTTAATGATGCACGGAATTTCTCTAGAGGTCTCGGACTTAGGAGTGCTGTTGAATGGAGCGCCTTTTGCAAAGGCGAGATGCCACACTTTGGATTGTTGCCTGCGGACATTCCCGCGGCCGTATCACAGATATACGCTGGGAAGGGCTGGGCAGGTTGGAGCGACTGGCTCGGCACCGGCCGGACGCGCGATTCAAAATCCCCCAGGCGCAAATCCTAACACCCGCACCGCCTGATCATGGAGGTGGCAAGGAGCGGCGGACTCCGATCCGCCGATGTCCATGTGTCGCCAATGATTGATGGCGGAGCGCTTTTCATTGTCCGTTCATGGGCAGGGCGAATCGGAGTATCGCCCTTCCTTGATCAGGGCGCACCCGCGTCTCAAAATCCCCCACGCGCAAGTCATCCTGATCTCCAGACAAACGTGGAGGCCGCTGACGCTCTTGCCACGGGACGGTAGCGCGGCAAGCGCGATTCAGTTTCAACATCGTCAAGGAACGAAGCCACCACGAGCTTCCTCAACCTGCTGAAATATCCAATGAAATGATCCAAGGCTTGCGGAACACGCTCGCAGCCCCCTATGAAGAGGCGCAGCTTGTGCCCAAACGGCTCTCCTAAAATCCGCGAACATGTCCGATTCCAAATTCCAACTGGGACAGCAGACGGCACTCAGCTCGCTGGCGGAAGCCGCCGCAGAGGCATCTGTTGATGATTGGGACGGATACGGAGGGCTACCCGTGCTGGATGGCGCGGTTGAGGCTGCTGCTGCATTCATTCGAGCACTGCCCCCTTCAGTGATTCCGCCCGAAGTTGCGGTAGATCCCGATGGTCAGGTATCGCTCGAATGGTTCGGTGCCAAGGATCGGATTTTTTCGATTAGCTTTGGTGATCGAAGTCGGGTGGCGTATGCCGGAATCGATGGTTCGGATCGATGGAGGGGCGCGGAACAGTTTGACGGGCACTCCATCCCCCCGTTTCTTCAAATGGGGATTCGCCGGGTGATTGCATGAGTGCCCTGCCGTCAGGCCTTCCCGAGCACGTTGGCGTTTCGGAAGATCTCTGCCGTTTCCTAACCTCATCCGGCGATTTTCTGGCAAATCGCGGAATTGTAAAACCACGTGTGTTCCTGCCGAATCCCAAGAATCTCGAAACGTCAGTTTTCCGCCATGGAGCGGAGCCTGCTTCCGGGATTTGGGAGATTGCCTCAAGCGAGATTCCACCGGAAAGAAGTGTTTATGGGGCAGGAATCGTCAAAGTGGGAGTTGTGCGCAAGGTTACTCTCGAAGTCATTGCGGATGAAACGCCACCGAATGGGCCACGGCACGCAAACATTATCGGTTGGCCAGCGGACTCCAATGATCCAGAGGAACAGAAATCGCGCTGGAAGGATTTGGCAAATGTGATCGCCAAAGAGGCAAATCTTATTCTGCGTTGAATTTGTTTCCGCGCTTCTTGGGATTGAAAATCAGGTTCCCTGGAGCCAACTTCCAATCATGAACACGATTACGGTATTTCTGGCGGATGAGGACCTTGAGTTCCTGACAAAAGGCTTTCAGAAGCGCGAGAAACCTCGGTGGAGAGTTTCTCGCGCGGCAGGCCAGCAACCAGATGGCAGTTAGAAAAACCGTTTTTCGCCGGAGATCAGCCGTTCAAGAAGCACGCACATTCTGACAGCCATCAAGCCACCAAGCGATTCACGGTGAAGAGTATATCACGCAGTCCAGAGGGCTTCGCCTGAAGGGCAGGCTTTGATTGTCGGACGGGGTTTCCTCGCGTAGATTGTTCGATGAGGTGGATGATTTTTGCGTTATTAACAACCCTTTTGCCGGATGCTTTCGGGCAGGCCATCGCGCCTTTGGTGATGTTGGATACCAAGACTCGTCCGGCACAGATTACCTCGTTGGATCTCGCGGATTTCCCGTCACTGCCGGAAGACCGGCGGGGCTTGATCGAGGGGGCTTTGGCTGTGACGCGGGATGGGATCTGGCTGCCCTATCTGGCGGGCGGCGCGGATCCAGCGGCGGGCGGCTTCGATTGCTCCGGCGCGATGTATTTCGTGATGCGGCTGGCCGGGCTAGACCCACCGCGCAGCTCGCCGGGGCAAATGGCGTGGCTCAAGGAAAACGGTCGCCTCCACGAGGTGCCTGCGGATGCGGTGGACCTGAAACACCCATCGCTCGCAGCCTTGAGGCCGGGTGACTTGTTGTTCTGGGCGCAAGTCGAAAGCCCCGGGGTTTCGCGCGTGCACCACGTGGCGATGTATCTGGGCACCGAAAAAAAAGACGGCCGGCCGGTGATGATCAATTCCACGGATGGCCGCAGCTATCGCGGGCAGAAGGCGAATGGCTACGGGGTGTGCGATTTTCGGGTATCCAAGCCGGAGTCTCCGTCGAAATTGGTGGGATACGGCACGCCGCCGGGCATCATGGTGGAATGATGCCGGGGCGCGCCCAATTGCCCGATCTCCCAATCGGATTATGTGAGGAATCAGCCTTTCATGGGTTTCCCTGGCACTGGTGGAACCTCGGCCGGCATGGTGACCGGGCCTTTTTCGAAGTCCAGCGGGCCGGGCGTGCAGGCCATGCCGTAGTGCGGAGATTCTGCTTTGGCAATCAGGTCGTTCCAACGGATCAACTCGCCCGTGTAGGCGGAGATGCGGCCCATGATCGCGACCATGGTGGACTCGGCGATGCTCTTTGCATCGTTGAGCGGCTTGCCAGCAATGACGCTGCGGATCAGATCCACGTGCTCTTGCACCATGGCATTGTCCGAATCCATCTTGAATTCGGCGACCTTGATGTCCTTGCCCACCAATTTGCCACCGCCATAACAGACACCCTCGGTGCCGGTGAAGGTTTCGCCGACGCGGCCGTAAGTGCCGGTGATCTGGCGGCATTGGCTGTGAATGTGGACGTCGTCACCAAAGTCGTAATCGACGCTGAAAAAGTCGAACATGTTGCCCGTCTCACGGCGTGCGCGACCGCCGAAGCCCACGGCGGAAACCGGCAGGCGGCCGAGGAACCAGATCGCCACGTCGAGGTTGTGGACGTGTTGCTCGACGATGTGGTCGCCAGAAAGCTCGTTAAAGTTCAACCAGTTGCGGGTGATGTAAGATGTATCCGACTCGCCCTCGTTGCGGCGCTTGATCCATGGCACGGTACCATTCCATTGCACCACGCCACCCTTGATTTGGCCGATGGCACCGGCATCGATGAGCGCCTTGTTGCGCAGATAGCTTGCCTGGTGGCGGCGCTGTGTTCCGGCGACAACACCGAGGCCCTTGGTCTTGGCTTTTTCTCCCGTCGCGATCACGTCGCGCGCGCCGACCGAATCGACGGCCACCGGTTTTTCGATGAAACAATGTTTGCCGGCTTCCACGGCGGCGGCGAAATGCACCGGGCGGAATGACGGCGGGGTGGCCATCACCACGTATTCACAATCGGTGGCGATCACCTTCTGATAGTTGTCATAACCATCGTAACAACGGTCCGCCGCGATGCCGAATTTTTTCCCTGCGGCATCGGCCTTGTCCTTGAAGGCATCGCCCACGGCGGTGACTTCCGGCTCGATGCCGAGGATTTTGCAAGCGGCGATGAAATCGGCCAGCGCGCCATTGCCGCGTCCGCCGCAGCCAATCAGGCCGACTTTGATTTTCTTGGGTGCCCCCGGAGTGTTGACGCCGAAGACCGGGGTAGCGGCGAGGCCTGCGGCCAATAATGTGGAGGTTCCAAGAAATGACCGGCGATTGATAGATGGATTCATAGTGCGTTGGATTTGGGGATCGATGATAGAAACTGAAGCCGGCATTCTCCGGGAAGTTCACCGGATTGCGACCCAAAAAACTACGTATCTTCCCGCGTATGACTTACATGCCCGAGAGGAAAATTTACCCTTATCCGCAAATTTCCGCCCAATTCCGCGTATCCTCCGCCCGACACACCATGCAAACTCTCAAACACTGCCTCGTCCTCAGTCTCCTTCTAGCCCCACTCGCCACGGCGGAAAAATCGATTCTGCTCATCGCCGGGCCCAAAAGCCACGGTGCCGGCGAACACGAACATCCGGCCGGTTGCGAGGCGCTTGCACAGCATCTGCAAGGCAGCGGCCTGGGCATCAAAGCCGAAGTGAGCCTCGGCTGGCCGCAGGATGCCGCCAAAGTCAGCGCCGCCGACACCCTCGTCATCTACGGCGACGGCCTCGCCGACCACGTCGCGAACGGCCACCTGCCCGCCCTCCGCCAGCGCCTCGATGCCGGAAAAGGCCTTGCCATCCTCCACTTCGCCCTTGAACCCGGCGATCCCGAGTTGGCGAAACTGCTAGACGATGCCATCGGCGGCCATTTCGACCCCGCCTGGTCGGTCAATCCGATCTGGAAAATGACCGCCCCCATCGTCGCCAAACACCCCGCCACCCGTGGCGTCGCCGCATTCGATCTCGAAGACGAATTTTACTACCACATCCGCCTCCGCCCGGAGATCACGCCGTTGTTCCAAGCCCTGCCGCCGGAAACTTCGCTCGGTTCCGATGGCCCGCGCTCCGGCAATCCCACCGTCCGCAAGGCGCTTGCCGACCAAGTCCCACAGACGCTCGCCTGGGTCGTCGAGAACCCGAATCAATCGCGCGGCTTCGGCTTCACCGGCGGCCATTTCCACCGCAATTGGGCGAATGAAAATTTTCGCAAACTCGTGCTCAACGGCATCGCCTGGACCGCCGGCCTCGAAGTCCCGGAAACCGGCGTGATCGCCACTGCCGTCGCCGCCGCCCCTGCCTATCAGACCATCGATCAATCCATCGCCCGCGGCACTCCCGAAGACGTCCGTGCCTTCATCCAGGCAAATCCCGACAGCCTGCAAAAAGGCACACGCCCCACTTCGCGCTCGCCGCTTGAACAAGCGGTGCTTCGCAACAAACAGGACACCGCCATCCTGTTGTTGGAAGCCGGCGCCGAGCCCAATGTCGCCGACGCGTCCAAGCGCACCCCGCTCCACCTCGCCATCGACCGCAACAATCCGGTGCTCATCACCGCGCTGCTCAGGGCAGGTGCCAAACCCGATCTGCGCGACAAGGACGGCTGGACCCCGCTCCACCACGCCGCCGCGAAAAACCAACTCGCCACCGCCAAGGCGCTGCTCGACGGCGGGGCGGATCCCACCACTCTCAGCGACCTCGGCGGCACGCCGCTCCATGAAGCGGCCGCCAGCGGGGGCAAGGAAATCATCGAGCTTCTGTTAGCCACCAAGATTGATCCCTCGATCAAGTCCAAGCAAAGCGTCACCGCTCTCGACATCGCGAAAGAATACAAAAACCAGCCCGCCATCGACGCACTGGGTGCGGTGAAATAAATCCGCCGGGCGGCAGTTGGCGCGACGGCGGATATTGCGCCGTCGCAAACCGGGTGTAAGGGACTGCCATGAACCGATGGATGGCGGGATATCAAGGGGCGCTGGCGGCGGATGCACTGGCGATGCCGGTGCATTGGTATTACGACCGCGAAGCGCTGCGGCGGGATTATGGCAACGTCGATCATTTCATGGCTCCGCGAAATCCGCACCCGGGAAGCATTTTGTGGCGCTCCAGCTATCAGCCTCTCAATCCGCGCGGCGACATCCTCCGCGAGCAGGCGCAGTATTGGGGACAGCGGGAAATCCACTACCACCAGTTTCTCCAAGCCGGGGAAAACACGCTGAATTTCAAACTCGCGGCGGAGCTCTTTGATTTCGTCCAAGCGCGCGGCGGCTATGATCCGGAAGCGTGGCTGGATCGTTACATCGAAAGGATGTTAGAACCGGGCTGGCACCGGGACACCTATGTCGAGGAATACCACCGGGCGTTTTTCACCCGCTACGCGCAGGGCAAACCGCCGGCAAAATGCGGCATCAGCGACGAACACATCGGCGGACTTGCCACGGTGCCGGCCCTCGTCGCCGCGCTCGAAGGGACGCCGCGCGAGGAGCTGAGGAGGATCGTCAAACAACACGTCGGCCTGACCCACGCGCATGCCAATGTGTTGCGCGCGGCCGACACCATGGTGCGCCTGTTATGGGCGATGGCGGAGGGCGAACCGCTGCGCGAGGCCATGCGCCGCGAGGCCGGCGATTGGTTGTCCGGCAACAAGGCGGAATCGTGGCGGGAGCTGCCGGACACGCAGGTGATCGGCGCACGCTTCAGCCCGGCCTGCTACATTGCGGAGGCGATGCCGGCGGCGCTTTATCTGGTTTGGAAATATCATGACGATTTCACCGCAGGCATTTCTGCCAATGCGATGGTCGGCGGCGACAACTGCCACCGCGGTGCGGTGGTTGGAAGTTTGTTAGGAGCCGCGAACCCAGGACTCGTCTGTGATTTTAAGGAGGGCGGACACTCCTGTCCGCCAAGCCAATGAATCGTGAAAGGCCAGTGCCTTTGGCGTGTTTCATTTCTCATCTCATTGGCACACGACAAGAGTCGCCATGACTCCTTGTCAGAAGCTTGAAGAGGCGGACTGAAATCCTGGACTACGATTGCTGCCGCGCGGCTTGCAGGGTGTTTTTCATGAGCATCGCGATGGTCATGGGGCCGACGCCGCCGGGGACCGGGGTAATGGCGGAGCAAAGCGGTGCGACTTCGGGATAGGCGACGTCGCCGGTGAGGCGGTGGCCGGATTTTTTTGAGGCGTCCGGGACGCGGTTGATGCCGACGTCGATGACCACTGCGCCGGGTTTGACCCAATCAGCCTTGACCATTTCCGGGCGGCCGACGGCGGCGATGAGAATGTCCGCACGGCGGCAAATGGCGGGAAGATCTTTGGATCGCGAGTGGGCGATGGTGACGGTGGCGTTGGAAATTTTTGAGACTAACAGCAGCGCCATCGGCTTGCCGACGATCATGCTGCGGCCGATGACGACGGCTTCCGCGCCTTGGGTGTTGATGCCGGAAACTTCGAGCAGTTTCATGCAGCCAGCGGGGGTGCAGGGGACGAAGCCGGACGGGTCTTCGAGCACGAGTTTGGCAACGTTTTCCGGGTGAAATCCATCGACGTCCTTGCGGGGATCGATCGCGCGGATGACGGCCTCTTCATCGATGTGTTTCGGCGGCGGCGATTGTACGAGGATGCCGTGGATGGTGGGATCGGTATTGAGATCGCGGACGACTTGCAGCAGTTCTTCCTGCGTGGTTTCCGCGGGGAGTTCGATCTTGAGCGAGTGGAAGCCGAGCTCGGCACAGGTGCGGGCTTTCGAGCCGACATAGACCTGTGACGCGGGATCGCTGCCGACAAGAACGACGGCAAGGCCGGGCCTAACACCCTTGGCCAAGAGTTCGGCGGCTTCGGCGCGGCACTCGTCAAGCACGGCGGCGGCGACAGATTTTCCATCCAGGATTTTCGGTGAGTTCATGATAAGAAGTTAGAGGTCGTCGGCGCCTTTGAGGAGCAGGTTTTGGATTTGTTTGCGGGTGGATTCGAACACCGCTTCGTCGAGCTTGGCGGGAATGAAAAGCATTTCATCAAAGATCACGTGAACCCGGCTGAACGGCTTGGGAATGACAAACCGGTCCCAGCTTTTCAAGCGCCATGCGGAAGAATACGTGGCGTGGATCGGGACGATGGGCGAGCGGGAGGATTCCGCGAGCTTGATGACGCCAGGGTGGAATTCGTAACGTGGCCCGCGCGGGCCGTCCGGGGTGATGCAGACGTCGAGGCCTTCCTGGAGGGCGCGCTTCATGCCGATCAATGCGGCCACCGCCCGGCGCGACGACGAGCCGCGCACGGAGCCGAGGCCGAAGACGGCCATGGCACGGGCGAGCATCGCACCGTCGTGGCTGGCGCTGGTGAGCACCACGGATTTCCGCCGATTTCCCCCGCTGATCGACCAGATCGGCGGGAGGGTGAAGATGCGGTTGTGCCACAGGACGAAGATGACCGGCATGGCGTGGGTACCGGGGCGGGTGATGCCGCAGCGGTCTTCAATTTCGTAGCGCAGGGTGAAGGACCAGAGCTTCATCAACCAGCCCGCGAGGGTGCCGAGGATGGCGGTTTTGCGGTTTTCCCGGATCTCGCTGCTTTTCATGTTTCCTTCAGATCCTGCCGATGCGCGGCGGACTATGGGGTGGAAATCCTGAGGGTGCCAACCTTGTTTTACCCGAGCGGCGGGAGTGGGTCGAAGCCGTCCGGCAGCTTGAAAGTGGGGAGCTTGAGTTTGGCGGACATTTCCAAGTGGATTACCTAACAGCCACCAAACTTCATTTCACTTCGCAGCTCCGAAATGGATGCGCTTGGCTCCGGTGACGGTGGTGCGATAACGAAGAAGCGCTTCGAGAAAGTAATAATCCGCATACACGAGAGGGACGTCGATTTCACTGTTGCCGGGGAAATGGCCGGTGGAGTGGGCGAGGATGAAGCCGCCGTTGGTGCCGGGCTCGGCGAGGTAGGCGGGCGATGCCAGCGACAAAAGTTGCTGGCGGGCGTAATCGAGGAATTTTTTCCCATCTGGTGCCAGCCCGCTGATTTCGATGAGGGCGGAGGCCATGATCGCCGCCGCCGAGGCATCGCGCGGGATCCCCTCGCCCGCCGGAATGCCGAAATCCCAGTTTGGGATTTTGTCGTCCGGCATGTTCGGGTGGGCCATGCAAAACTCCGCGAGGGAGATCGCCTTGGCGAGATACTCCGGCTTGCCCGTCTCACGAAACATCATCGCAAATCCGTAGATGCCCCATGCTTGGCCACGCGCCCACGGGGTGCTGGCATCCGCCCCTTGTTTCGCATAGTAAGCGCGGACCCAGCCGGTTTTCGGATCGTAATCGATCACATGATAGGCGGACCCGTCGGCGCGGAAATGCCGGGCGAGGGTTTGATCCGCGTGGCTGATGGCGATTTCACGAAATTTCCGGTCGCCGCCGTTTTTCGTGGCCCATGTCAGGAGTTCGAGGTTCATCATGTTATCGATGATGACCGGGCAGATGTATGGCTTAAAATCCCATGAACGGATCATGCCGAGCTCGGGGACGAAGCGGCTGGCGAGGGCGGCGGCGGCATCCAGCAGCACCGCACGCTGGCTGTCATCCGGACTGAGGCGCAGCGCATTGCCATAACTGCAACCCAGCATGAAGCCTCCATCGTGATCGCTCTTGTGGTGGCGGATGACTTCGAGGCGCTGGGTGTATGCCAGCGCCTTTTCCTTCCACTTCGCCGACCCGTCGAATTCATGGAGCAACCAAAGATTTCCCGGGAAAAACCCACTCGTCCAATCCTGCGGCCTGACCGTGACCACCGTGCCATCCGGCTTGGCGGTGCGCGGGAGCTTCGGATCTGCCTCCACCTTTTCCAGCATGCCGGTGTATTGGGTCGCGGCCCTTTCGAAGACCGCGGGCAACTGCGCCATCAAGGCGTCTTCGCCTCGGGCGGTGATGGAAAACAAGATGGCAATGGCAGGCGCGAGGTAGTGTCGTGTTCGTTTCATGGGTGGTGGATTTCCTGAATACGAACGAAACCAGACCCATCCATCAAGCGGTATCCCGACTCAAGCAGTGACTCAGGCCGTTAGCATTCATCAGCACGACCGATCCTGCTGCTTGGCAAGGCGAAATTTTGGCCGGAGAATGCGACGCTATTTCCCCTTGTTGTTGCTTGACCCCGCACCGCCATCCCGCCAGTGTGCCGACCCGCCGCGTGCCCCGATGGCTGCGGTGTGCCCTAATTGAACCAACCTACCGATCAGCCATGGCCGCGAAGATTTACACCACCAAGGACGCTCCGATTGCTCCTCTCAAGAAGAAAACACTCGCCGTGATCGGCTTCGGCTCACAAGGCCACGCCCACGCGCTCAACCTCAAGGACAGCGGCCTCAAGGTCATCATCGGCCTCTATCCGAAGTCGAAATCCCGCGAAGTCGCCAAGCAGCTCGGCTTCGAAGTGATGGACACCGCCGAAGCCGTTAAGGCTGCCGATGTGATCTTCGTCGCCACCCCGGACACCGTGATTCCTTCGGTTTATAACAAGGACATCGCGCCGCACCTCACCAAGGGCAAAACCCTGCTTTTCTCCCACGGCTTCGCCGTCCACTTCAAGACGATCACCTGTCCCAAGGATGTGGATGTGATCCTCGTCGCTCCAAAAGGCCCCGGCCACACTGTGCGCTCGCAATTCGTCGCTGGTAAAGGCGTTCCCGGCCTGATCGCTGTCCATCAGGATGTCTCGGGCAAGGCAAAACAAACCGCTCTCGCATGGGCTGGCGGCGTCGGCTGCGCGCGTGCCGGGGTGTTTGAAACCAACTTCCGCGAAGAAACCGTGACCGACCTCTTCGGTGAGCAAGTCGTGCTTTGCGGCGGTGCCACCGCTCTGGTCAAAGCCGGATTCGAAGTGCTCGTTGATGCGGGCTATCAGCCCGAGATGGCCTACTTCGAGTGCCTTCACGAGCTCAAGCTCATCGTCGATTTGATGAATGAACAAGGCATCGCCGGCATGCGTTTCTCGATCTCCGAAACCGCCGAATACGGCGATGTCACGGTCGGCCCGAAAATCATCGACGCTTCCGTCAAGAAGCGGATGGTCGCCCAGCTCAAAGCCATCGAAAACGGCAAGTTCGCCAAGGAGTGGACCGCCGAATACGCCGGTGGTAACAAAAACTTCAACGCCATCCGCAAGGCGGAAGCCCAACACCCGATCGAAAAAGTCGGTGAAAAGCTTCGCTCCACCATGAGCTGGCTCAAGCAGTCCAAGATCAAGAAGGGTGCCAGTCAAGCGAGCTTCACATCTTCCTCGAAGTAACCCGTCGGGATTTGAATTCAAACGCCCGGTTCCTGCAAAGGAACCGGGCGTTTCTATTGAGGGAGGGAGTTCGTGATGACCGCGAAATGGATTGCACGGGCCGGAAAAGTAAATCACCGGCGGCGGTGGAGCAGGCCGAGGAGACCGATGGTGCCTAGGAGGGCGGAGGCGAATTCGGGGATACCAGATACGACGAAGTTATCCACTCCACTTGTGCCCGCTGCTGCTACTGTTGCTCCATTGATTGCGACGGAGGCCAATTCCGAAGAGTTAGACTCGGAGCAAGATGCTCCGACAACGGTCTGGAGCGAGACGCCAGTAGTGTTC
>JBBECN010000240.1:0-2037 GCA_040881795.1 Akkermansiaceae bacterium | reverse complement strand
TGCACTCTGCCACCGCACTCCACACATTCACGCCCCATGGACTGCGGTGGGAAGCAAAGCGCCACACCGCTTTGGATGTTTCATCGGCAAGGCCTTCATCAGCCCAGTTCTCCCGCCCGATCCACCGCAGAAGAATCCAAAGCGGTGTCGCCGTTGCACTCTGCCACCGCACTCCACACATTCACGCCCCATGGACTGCTGCAGCCTGCTGCCGCTTTCCGCCATGCAGCCTGCTGCGAGCGGGACAAGCCAAGGTTTCATCGGGCTTTTCTCCGTGCCAATGCCACAGCAATCCATGAATCATTACCATTTAACCCAAGATAGTAATAAATCTTGACGCCTTCCAGGCCCCCCCCTATCCCACCCCCTCACCGTCGCCACGGTCACCCGCTCTTTCGTCGCGAGACCATCCAGTTTTCCAGCATTCACCGCACCATGCCCAACTACCATCTCAGCCACCTCGACCAACTCGAAGCCGAAGCCATCTTCATCCTTCGCGAGACCGCCGCTCAGTTTGAAAACCCGGCCCTGCTCTTTTCCGGTGGCAAAGACTCGATCGTCATGGCCTGGCTCGCCCGCAAGGCCTTCTGGCCCGCCCGCATGCCCTTCCCACTCGTCCACATCGACACCGGCCATAATTTCGAAGAAACCATGACCTACCGTGATGAATTCGTCGAACTCATCCGCGCCACCCTGGTCGTCGGCTCCGTTCAGGAATCCATCGACACCGGCCGCGTCGTCGAGGAAAAGGGCCCCAACGCCTCGCGCAACAAACTCCAGACCGTCACCCTGCTCGACACCATCGAGGCCAACCAATACGACGCCTGCCTCGGCGGTGGGCGCCGCGACGAAGAAAAAGCCCGCGCCAAGGAACGCTTCTTCTCCCACCGCGACGACTTCGGCCAGTGGGACCCGAAAAACCAGCGCCCGGAACTTTGGAACCTCTTCAACGGCCGCAAAAATCCCGGCGAACATTTCCGCATTTTCCCCCTCTCGAATTTCACCGAGATGGACATCTGGATGTATATCAAACGCGAAAAAATCCCACTGCCCTCGATCTACTTCGCCCACGATCGCGACGTCTTCGAGCGCAACGGCTCGCTGCTCGGCGTCACCGAGTTCCTCAAGCCCCAGGACCACGAACCCGTCATCCGCCAAGTCATCCGCTTCCGCACCATCGGGGATGCCACCTGCACCGGCGCCGTCGAATCCACCGCCTCCAACCTCGACGAAGTCATCGCCGAAGTCGCCGCCGCCCGCCAAACCGAACGCGGCACCCGCTCCGACGACAAACGCTCCGAAACCGCCATGGAAGACCGGAAGAAAGAAGGCTATTTTTGATCAGAGATCAGAAATAGCCTGTCAAAGGTCCGAAAGTCAAAAGTCTGAAAGTCATCAGATTCAAGCCGACCTTCGACCTTCGACCTTCGACCTTCGACCTTCGACCTTCGACCTTCGACCTTTAGACTTTAAGACATTCAGACCTTTAGACTCTTTAAAAAAAATGGACCTACTCCGCTTCACCACCGCCGGCTCCGTCGACGACGGCAAATCCACTCTCATCGGCCGCCTGCTCTATGATTCCAAATCCATCTTCGAAGACCAACTCGAAGCCATGGAGGAATCCTCACGCCGCCGCGGCGATGAAAACGTCAACCTCGCCCTCCTAACCGATGGCCTCAAGGCCGAGCGCGAACAAGGCATCACCATCGACGTCGCCTACCGCTACTTCGCCACGCCCAAGCGCAAGTTCATCATCGCCGACACCCCCGGCCACACCCAATACACCCGCAACATGGTGACCGGCGCCTCCACCGCCAACCTCGCCATCATCCTCATCGACGCCCGCAAAGGCGTCATCGAGCAAACCAAGCGCCACAGCTTCATCGCCAACCTGCTGCGCATCCAGCACCTCGTCGTCGCCGTCAACAAGATGGACCTCGTCGATTACTCCGAAGAGGTTTACAACAAGATCATCGGCGACTTCCGCGATTTCGCCTCGCGCCTCGACAACATCGTCGAGATCACCGACATCCC
>JBBECN010000239.1:0-2053 GCA_040881795.1 Akkermansiaceae bacterium | reverse complement strand
GGACGGATGTCTCGCGAATTTACCGGAGGACGATGGGGCTCGCGCTGGGCCGGAATAGCGGCCGAGCGGAGGTGGAGAAGGGAGTGACGCGTCCGCGGATGATTACGGCGGAGGCGTTCGAAGCAAAGGAAAACGGGACGGTGCTGCCGGATTTGGGGATGGAGGCGATGCTTCGCTGCCGGGTGAGGTATTTTACGGATGGTGCGGTGATCGGGAGCAAAGCTTTTGTGAACGAGGTGTTCGTGGGAGCTCGGGAGCGATTCACGGCGAAGCGGAAGGACGGGGCGCGGCGGATGCGGGGCAATGGTGCGCCGGCAGCGGGAGAGCTTTGGAGTATGAGGGATCTGCGCGTAAGGATCTAGGTTAGAGTTTGGCCAGCCTCGGTGGTCTCCCTACCACGGATTGACCGTGCGCTCCTTCTCTTCAGTCGAGCTGATCCCTGGGCGGCTCGATTCCTTGTGGCCCGTTCGCGAGGTCTGCGCTTCAGAGTCCCCAAACGCCGGTTTGGATGCGTTTGGCGTTGCGTTCCAAATTTTGGAGGACTGCTTTTTCCTTCGCTGCGGAAGTGCCGTCCGGCAGATCGGAGGCTTTGGTTTTGATGCGGGCGAGGCCCCGCTCGACCAAGAGTTGATGAAGCCAGCGGGTCTTTCCGTCATGGGTGACCTCGATGTGGGCGTGGTAGCGCTGGTCACTGTAAGGGCTGTCCCACTCGGTGAAGATCGTGAACGGCTTGGTGGCCAGCAGCGCGAGGGTGAATGCCTTGGCCTTTTTCCCGATTTCGACCGCTTGTTCCGGGGTGATGCCGCCGAGGTCGGCGGCTTGCTGGCGGATGCGCGGGTGGTTGGTCTCGCCGCCGCTGTAGCGCTTGAAAGCGCTTTCCGGGGTGTCTACGAAATAGAGTCGGATTTCCTCGGTTCTTCCGTCCGGCAGCCGCACCCGGAAACTGTCGCCGTCGTTGTTGCGGGCTTCCGCGAGCACGCAGTTTTCATAAACTTCGTAACGCCCGGTTTTGCGGACGGTTGTCGTGGATTTGGAAGCCGGCGGGGTGGGGGATTTTTCGACCTGGGAAACCCGGGGGCTTCCCGATTTCTGCGCCGGGGGCTTCTGCTCGTAGGCCCAGATCGCCACGGCGGCGATCACGAGCAGGACGGTGAACCAGGAACCGCCGGATTTCACTTTGCCTGCCATTTCAAAGTCCCTTGAAGCCGCCGTATTCCTGATAGGTGCCGGTTGGCATGGCGGCAGGACGCCACTCGCGGTTCAGGCGGCGGTATTTGGTGATGAATTGGGTGGGGTCGGCCCAGTTGACCATGTCCGAGGGCACGCCGCGGCGGGCCATGCCGATGGTGAGGTTGTGGCGGATTTCGAAATGCAAATGCGCGGGATACATGCCGAAATTGCTGCCGATGGTGCCGATTTGTTGGCCGCGTTTGACCTCTTGGCCGACTTTGACCATGATCTGGTTGAGATGGCCGTTGAGGGTGTCGCAAAATTTCACTTCGCCACTTGCCGGATCGCGGTAGGCGTGGCGGGTGAGCACCACGTTGCCCCATCCGCTGCGGACGTTATGGGCGAAGGTGACGACGCCGTCGGCGATGGCATAAACCGGGTCTCCGAGGTCCGAGTCGCCACCGGCGCGGCCATTCCAGTCCTCACCGAAGTGCTGGGGAGAGCGCAGGCGAAGGCCGCGGGCTTTGTAGTAACCGTCCGCATTCGGCTTGCCGACGGGGAAATCAAATCCATCCGCCAGGTTGATTTTCACCGTTTCGCCGGAGGCGCTGAGGGGGAACAGGATGCAGACGGCCAGCAGCCAAGTGCAGAGGAGGTGGGGAATTTTTTTTCCAACACGGGTCATTGCCATCAGTCCACTCGCCGGAGGGCGTTGCCGCAAGCGCAAAAAAAGACGGCATGATGGGATCATCATGCCGGCTTGAGGAATTCCGAATGGACTTGGATCAGCGCTCTTCGCCGATGTGAATCGGACGATAGCCGCCGATGGACTTGAAGTAGAGCATCAGCAGGAGGTAAATCACCGCCATGCCAGCCGGGATGA
>JBBECN010000238.1:0-2053 GCA_040881795.1 Akkermansiaceae bacterium | reverse complement strand
AGGCGCGCGCCGCCACCCGCGAGGCCTCCGGCTCGTGAAGCCTCCAGATCGGAGAGGCGCACGTGCTCCCCGAGACCACAGAAACTCTGACCCGCAGCTCACTTTTCAGGTGGAAAATATTATTCTTGCCAGTAACTGGCGAAAAATGACAGTTAGCGGCACGTGCAGACTATCACGCAGGAAGCGCTCGGCAGGGTTCCTTGGGGGTTTTTTACGCGTGCCGAAGCGAGTGTTTGGTTGGGCGTGGGCACTGTCGCGCTTGACGGTCTGCTCAAACGTGCCGCCCAGACTGGTGAAATTCACCGGATCAAGCGTGGGTTGTTTTCCCTGGATCGGCGTTTTCTGACGTCACCACCGAATGCCCTCGCTTTAGCCCAACTGGTCTGCGGACCGAGCTATTTGAGTGCGGAAACGGCGCTGTCTTGGCACGGATGGATTCCGGAGGGGGTGCCTGCGATCGTCAGCACAAGTTTGGGCAGGGCCCGCGAATTTGTTACGCCGCTCGGGACGTTCGTCTTCCAACGGGTGCCGCAAAACGCACTGTTCGCCGGCGTGCAAAGAGTTGCCGAACCCGGCTCCCCGGTCTCGTATTTCATAGCGCGTCCGCTGAAGGCGTTGGCCGATTATGTTTACCTGCACCGCTGCGACTGGCAATCCGCGGGTCCTTTGCGCGGCAGCTTGCGGATCGAGGACGAGGCCCTGGCGAGTTTGTCCGACGCGGACTTCGAGGAGTTGGAGGGCGTCTACCACAGCGGCCGGGTGCGCCGGTTCCTCGCCGGGCTGCGGGGGGATCTGGGAAAATGAGCGTGCGGATGATCCAAGACCGCCTGTCGGATTACGGGTGCCGCTCCGCGGCCATGTGCGCCCGATGCCCGAGCAGATGAAGTGGCTTACTTTGTTTACTGCATGTGGAACTGTTTACCGTCCAGTGAATAAACACATTTTCAGTAAAATAAACTTGAACTCTTACTGGAAATACAATTTTTTACTGCACCGTGCCAAATGCAATATCCAGTAAGAATGTGGTCATTCGCCACCAGCGTGAGCTCGTCGCTCAGTTTCGCGACTTTGTTCGTGAAGACCCCGATCTCCGCTGGAGCCTTGCGAACCTCCAGCCGTCGGAGGCCCTACACTTGGCGTTCGACGGCCGTCAGCTTGAGTTCCAGCCCCTTTACGAACTCAAGCCCAGCCTGCCTTGGTTGGAGGGCCTGAAGCCCACCGCTTCGTCCCCGCACCCGTTGGTCGTGACACCCGAGCTGACCCCGCGCTTGGTTGCGGCTTGCAAAGAGCGGGGCGTTGGCGCCATTGATCTTAACGGCCGCACTTGGCTCCGTGCTCCGGGATTGCTAGTGGACCGCCGTCCGCTGCCGGGACGCTCTTTCCGTTACGAGTTGGAGCCGCGCAATATTTTTGTCGGCAAGAGCGTCCGCATTATCCGCTGTTTGCTCACGGATCGTGCTCGCGTTTGGACTCAGGCGGAAATCGTTTCTCGCGCCGGGGCAAGTTCCGGACTCGTATCCCGCATCGTCCGGCATCTCATCCGCCAGGGTTTCGTAGAAAAGATCAGTGCCCGGGAATTCCGGCTGCGCGATTGGCAGGGATTGCTCGACGAGTGGGCGGCCTCCGACCGACTCGCCCAACGCACGAACATCGCGCGCTACGCCGGATTCCCCGGATCGCCGCAGGAACTCGCGCAACGGCTCCGACGATGGGCTGAGAATGAAAGAGTCCCGGTGGCCTTCACGCAATTCCTCGCCGCATGGATCCGTCATCCCTACACGGAGCCGGTGGTTTGCTCCGCCTACGTCTCCCGCCTCCCCGGGGCGGCTGCCCTTGGGGAGTTGGGCCTGCGCCCGGTTGAGGAGGGAGGCAAACTGTGGCTGCTCACTGCCGACGATGAAGGCCTCCTGAAGGAAGTGCGGGCGGAGAACGGGCTGTGCCTTGTGACGGACGCCCAAATTTATGTCGATCTGCAGCGCACGGGCCTGCGTGGGCCGGAGGCCGCTGCAGCGCTCCGTGAGTGGGACGGTTTCTGCCTCCCTTGAAACACGAG
>JBBECN010000237.1:62036-66210 GCA_040881795.1 Akkermansiaceae bacterium | reverse complement strand
TGCGGATGGTGGCGGCCTGCGGCGATGCCTTCGACGGCGGTTTCGAGCAGGGCGGTGACCCGGCGTTTGCGATGTGCATCGGCCGGCGGGGATGGAACCCGGATGATTTGCGGCGTCTTGGTTTTCACCAGAAACACGAGGTCGAGCGACGGTGGGGTTTCGCCGATGGCTTCCAGCAGGAGCTGGTAGCTGACGAGCTGAATCTCATGGTCGAAGGCCGCGTTGCCCGGATCGGGCTTGGCGGCGGCGGACTTGAAATCGACCGGGGTGAAGTTGCCTTCCACCAAGTCCATGGCACCTGTCAGCGGAACGGAGAGACCTGGGATGTCTTCCTTGAGCAAAACTTCGACCGCGCGTGGCTTTTCCTTCATCGCCTCCGGGGAGTCGAGGTAGGCGGCCACCACGCGCAGGCCGTCGAGACGGCATTTCTCGCGCTCGGCTTCATCGTCAAATTTGACCGGTCCTTCGTCGCGTTCGAGGCGCAGGAAGGAGAGGTCGTAGGCGTTGGCAATGGCCTCCGGTGAATCGTCGCCACCCCGCCAGCGGGCGAGGTGGAACGCTTGCAGGGCGGCATGCACCGCCTTACCGAGGTGGAGCGCCGGGGTGGTCGGCTTGCGGATGCAGGCGACGCGCTCAAACCAGAACCGCAATGAGCAGCTCAGGTAGGACTTCGCCGCTGTCGGGCTGCTGTGCTGGGGGAGCGTTTGCGCCCAGGGTGTCAGCCCGGTGGTGAACGGCGCGTCGATTGCTGAGGGCGATGCGCCGGGTGGATCGAGGGTTGCGATCATGCGGCGCTCCTTCCGTTGTTGCCACGCGCCCCGTTGTAAGCGGAGCCATTGCGGCGCTTGCTGTTGTCCTGGCGGTTGGAGCCGCCGTAGGTGTCGAGCATCTCGTCGATGAGACCGGACGCTTCCACCTTGTTGAGCACGCGCACGCCCTTGCCGAATCGGTCGACGGCGAGGGCCTCGATATCGGCTTTGTCGAGTTGGTGTTCTTCGACGAGTTTCAGGATCAAATCCTTCTGCTTGTCGGAGCATTTCCAAGCGGGGCCGTGCTGCCAGTTGGCCACCGTGGTGACGTTGGTGGGTTCGGTACCGTTGATTTGCGGGCTGTGGTTTTCCGCTGGCGGATCCATGCCGTAGTCGGCCGGTGGGACAAATCCCGTGTGGAGCATTTGCTCGTCCACGGTGGATTGGAGACGTTCATAGAGGCGCTCTGCCTCCAAGGCGACGTTGTCAGTGGTCACGAGTTCGGTTTCGACGGAGACGGAGAACTGGTGCGACGAGTAGCCGGGGAGGCCGAGGCGTTTCGAATAATTGGCGATGAGTTTGATGGCCATAATTTTAGATTGTTGGGGGCTGGTTGTTGGTTTGGGGTTGATGGTTGAAAACGAGAAAGCCCGGCGTGATTGCCGGGCTTTTCGCGTGGTTCATGTTCTGGTGGTCCGACACCTCCTATGCGGCGTCGGAGTTGTGTTTCACACCATAGGGCGTCGGGTCTTCGCAGACCTGGAGCAGCGGCGGATCATTGGCGATGCGGCCGAGCGACTGCCGAAGCAGACAATCGACAACAACGGTCATCGGTTGCCGGCGGCGCAGTCCTTCGCGGTAAAGCGCGCGGACCACGTCGTCGGATAGTTTTGGCGTATAGAGGTTGCGTGGCATGGATTTCCTTTCCGAGTTCGGCTTCAACGACGTGAGCTGGCGGCGAGGCTACCGAGCAGGGTGATGGCGATTGCGCCGCAGACCATCGGGATCCAGAAGTCACTGAAAACCGAGCAGGCGAGGGCAACGATCGCAATCCACGCGAAAACCTTGATGTAGAAGAAGGCGTTCATGGTGGTTACCTTGTTACGATTTTGCCTAAAACTCCGAGCACGCCCACGCCGAGAACGGCGTAGGCGATGACTTTGAGGCCATCGCCGAGGGGGGTCGTATCTACCAGAGGGGGTCCTTGCTCTTGGCATGAGGCACAGGCCAGCACGCATCCGATGACCGATAGGGTCATCAGAGACTTGGAGACACGGCGTTGAGTGGAACAGCGATTGGCTGTGAGTTGAGAGGTGACGATGGGAATCATGGGGTTGTGGTGTGTTTGGTATTGGTTCTGAAAACGCAAAAGCCCGGCGCGTGGCCGGGCTTTTGCGAGAGAGTTGGCGGTGGTCGCTGTTAGGCGGTTTCCGTCAAATCATTATGACCTCACTGGACTGAAAATTGCGTGCGCCTTCCCATCGAGAGGACAGTCCCATCATGCGCTCCTTCACAGCAATTCCTCCAGCTCCGCCATCAGCTCCTCGACCTGCTCCCAAGACTTCCGCTTGGCCACAACCTCTTTGAGGCGGCCTACCAACTCTGATCGGCGCTGCGAACGCGAAGGCGATCTTTCGGACGGGCCATCTGGGTTGAGAATTTCAAAAACGATCTCCTCAACGACGACGGCTGTTGGTTGCCCACCCTTCGCTTTTTCAACTGCCGCATCCCATGCCCGCACCCGTTGCTCGGACTCCAGTTTGAGGAGCGGGCGGACTTGCGACTCAGAAACGGGCGTGACTGAGTTGCCAATTGGCAACCTTTCAAACAGGTCCGACGCGACCCTTGTGGCATTAATGATTCGGTTGGCGTAAGGCTTAGAAAGCCCAACGACTTGGCGACAATAGTCCTCCCACGTCGGCCAGCCCCCAACACGCCAGAGCTTCTTTTCCTGAATCTCAATGAGTGCCTTGCCACATTCCATGAACGCCAAAACACCATTACGGACAATTTTGTCCAAGCGCCTAAACTCGGACTTCTCCTCCGGGGTGATCGTCGGGTCAACATCTGCCTTTTTTTTCTTCGGCTCCTTGATGGGCCTGAGTTTGTCGGAAACGATCATCTCAGCCTTTCGGTAGTTATGGAAAGCTTTGGGGAATTCCCGGATCCGCAGCGCTTCGTCCCATTCCTCCCACTCTCCTCCGTGTCCGTTCTTGAGGCGCATGACCCGGCCATTGATGGTCGGATTGCGGCCAAGTTGTTTAAGGAAAAACGCGACGCCGTGCTTGCGGCAATGTTCCCGGAGTTCCTCCACCCACTCCAAGGCGAAGGGACGAGTGAATTTGAAGCCCGAGCCGGATTCGCCGCCAACAATCACCCAGTCGATGCCCTTGAGGTTGAGCTTGGACGGCGGGATGCGTTCCCACAGCGGCTCGATCGATAGGCCACGAATGTGGGCCTTGACCTTTTTCAGGTCGGCCAGGCGCTTGAGGTTGTCCTCGTCCGGCCCGGTGAGGGTGGTCATGGCGCAGACGTTTTTGGGAAGCCCTCCGATCTCCTCAGCGAACTCCGCCATGCGCTCAGGCCGTTTGGTCAACCACAACCAGAGGTGGTGCTTGCCTTCCGGCGATTGGATGGCTGGCATCAGGTCGGAATTCAGGAACGGGAAATCTGCCTTGGTGGTGAGGGCGTCTCCCATATCTGAAACGAAAATCAGGCGTGGCAAACGCGCCTTCCACGCGCTTTTTGGGTTGGCGCAGCCAGGGAGATCCGGGAGCTTGGCGGCATCCATGGCTCTGCCCTCAAAACGTTTAACCGCCTCGAATATCGGCGCGTAGCCAACATGGCCCTCATAATCCGGATTCAGAAGGTTCAGACCCTTGTTCATGTGTAAGGTGCCCGCATAGCAGGTAATTGACTGGCGAATGGCCTTCTCCGCAGCATCCGCCGCATCCTCGCCGTGATCGTGTTTCACCCGTTCTAGGAAAATGTCCCGAAGGTGCCAGATGTTGGTCGTGTTGACGGCGTTCTTGTGCCCCGGCTTTGGATTTTTTATTTTACGGTAAGCCTCGTTGATCAATTCCTTGTAGAGGGTGCGGCTGTTGATGCGCACGCCGACACTCGTTATCGCATTGTCGATGGCGGCAAGCACCTTGCCGGGCGATGGAAACAGCTCGCAACCGCCGCAACCCATGACCGGGTTCACGGTGGTGTCGCACCATTGGATTTTGGTGATTTCGGATATATTGGGTTTAATTTTTTCGCGTTGATGTTTAGCTTGGGCAGGAGACCGGAGTGAAGTCAAACAGCACGGGACATAAATTTCTATCGAGGAGGCCCGGCGGCAGGACAGGATACGACTAGACCCTCAAGGAGATACAGGAGATACAGGAGATACAGGAGATACAGGAGATACAGGAGATACA
>JBBECN010000237.1:0-61936 GCA_040881795.1 Akkermansiaceae bacterium | reverse complement strand
ACAGGAGATACAGGAGATACAGGAGATACAGGAGATACAGGAGATACAGGAGATATTGGAACCGGATCAGCGAGTGGCCGGGCAAAACACAGCGGAAATGAGCCGCACCCTCAAATCGGCCACCAGTGTCTGATTTGGACCTGGTCTTCGATGGTGTGACTGCCTGCCCTACTTCTTCACGCCACACGGCGGCACCGGCACCCGGACCACGCTGGGACATTTCCCGCTTCCCGTGCTACTTCCTGTAAGGCGGCCCGAAGCATCGCGGCTCGTGGCGGTGACGGACCCCGTGGAACCGCTCGTCTTCTGGCTGCCAGTGGACCGGCCTGAGGCGTCACGGAAATCGGTGCGGCTGCCAGTTGTGCCGTTGGTCCGGGTGGTTGCGCTGCCAGCCATGCGGCCGCTGGCGTCGCGGTAGGTTGTTTTGGACGAGTTTCCGGAGGAACCGTTTGCTGTGCTTGTGGCCGATCCAGCCATGCGGCCCGAGGCATCGCGATACGTGGTGCAGGTGGTGCCACCTGAGCTGGTCTGGCTGGTAGCCGTTCCGGTGATCCGCCCGGAAGCGTCGCGGGTGACTGTGCGCTCCCCACCACCACTGCTTTTCTGGCGTTCCACGGTCTGGACCACACGCCCGGATGCATCGCGCACCACCTCGCGGCAGGTCTGGGCTGGGGAAATGGTGGCCATGGTCAACGAAATGGCCAGCAGTGAGAGGAACGCTTTCATGGGAAATGGGACGGGCGGATTGCAGAAAACATTCGGGCCAATCCGTCAAAACTGCAAATCCGTTCGGCAACAGGAAAAATTTCTGAAAAATTTCAGAGGCTGCCCCCGCATTTGGGGCACCCCCCATGCTAGGATCCGGAAATTGAGCTGCGAACACGCCTGCCAATTCCCCGCCGTTATCCCGCAAGTCCAGTCCCGATCCATGAATTCCTCCGCCCCATCCCTCACCCCCGAGCAGTTTCAGGCCGCCCTCGCGGCGGCAAAACGCCGGTTCGCGCTCCTCCGCGAAAAGTACCCCAGTCGCAAGGGCTACCTGGTCCTGTCGTTGCTGGGCGAACAAACCGGAATCGGCAGTTCCCCGAAGGAAATTCTCAAGGATTTCCCGTCCTTGATCGTGGCCGACGCGGCCAAGTTACTACTCGTCGATTTCCTCAAGAACGAGAAACCGAAGGACGGCAGCGAAGCCGAGAAGAAGCGGCTAAAGGAACAATACGAGCAGCTTGCCAGTGAACTGCGTTACAACGGCATCGGCCAGGTCGAGATCCGTTTCGACCAACTGGACTACGAGCTGATCTGGCAGCTCCAGGCCGACGAACTGGTGGACCGCGCACTCACCCCTCAGACCCGCGCGTCGATCCGGATCGTGCTGGGCACGCTGGCGGATTTTGAGCGCGCATGAGCAATCCCCATTCTAACCAGCATGCAGTCCAGGATAATGCATTTTTTCAGAAAGGAATATGCCTGCCATCCTCCATGGTTCTGGTAGGAAACGGCTCCGCCGAACAGCGACGCGTGCGACCGCTCCATCTCGGGGAAGTGAAGTGAGTAGGAAGTGAGTAGGAAGTGAGTGGGAAGTGAGTGGGAAGTGAGTGGGAAGTGTGGTTGATCAGCAGTTCGCGCGTGATATGGCGCGCTAGTGAAAATGGTCCGCCATGAGCTGCGGGAAATGCAGAAGAATTGAGGAGCTTGCTGGGGACACCGCCAGTCAGACCAATGGCCGTCAGCCCTTACGGCGATTCGGAAGTTCACACTTGATTTGACACAAATTATTGGTATTTTTTGTGTCAACTAAGCGATGCCAAAACACCCTCAGTCCGCCGATAATCAGATCCTTGGCCGCATCCGCAGTCACGGGCGGGGCTGGGTATTCACGCCGGGGCATCTGGCAGATCTGGGGAGTCGAAATGCGGTGGCCTCAGCGCTCAAGCGCCTCAAGGCTGGCAGCACCATCCGCCAGCTCACCCGGGGGCTTTACGACTACCCGGTTCAAGATCCGGTTCTTGGCACCGTGGCACCTTCCGCCGACGCGATCGCCCGGGCATTGGTGGTGCGGAATGCCATCCGCATTCAACCCTCCGGCGCATACTCGGCAAATATCCTGGGCCTCTCCGAGCAGGTTCCCTCCCGCATCGTTTTCCTCACCGACGGCCCGGCCCGCAAGGTCAGGATCGGCAGGAGGGAAATCATCCTCCAGCATACCACCCCGCGGAATATGGCTACGGCGGGGCGCTTGAGCGGCACTCTCATCCAAGCGCTTCGTCATCTGGGACAGGACCAAATCGATGAACGGGTCCTGACCATCCTCCGCCGACAGATCAACGATGCGGATCGTCCAGTGATCCGCAAGGACCTACTCCACGCCCCCGCATGGATCGCGGATTTGTTGCGGCCGCTTTCCGCATCCAACGATTGAGCCATGAATACATTCCTTCAACTCCCAGCCACCCGCCGGCAATTTGCATTTCAACAAGTGGATGAAGTAATGGGCCTGCAGGCCGTCAGCGTCGAAAAGGATCTTTGGGTATGCTGGACTCTGCGCGAACTTTTCGACATGCCCGGCGTCGGCGAACACCTTACCTTCAAGGGCGGCACATCGCTGTCAAAGGCGTGGAAACTCATCGAGCGCTTCTCGGAAGACATCGACATCATCGTGGACAAGGAAGTCCTTGGCTTCGGTGGCAACGCCTCGCCCGACAGAGCTCCCAGTAACAAGCAACGGAAGACCCGGCTTGAAGGACTCATGAACGCCTGCCGCGACTGGGTGCAAGGCACGCTGCAGCCCGCTCTCGAATCTCGCATCCGCGCGGCACTCGGCGCATCCGGTTGGCAGCTCGAAGTGGATCCCGACATGCCGGACGGCCAGTGCCTTCTCTTCCATTACCCGTCAGTCTTTCCGCCTGGCGCGGCCGGCTACGTCCGGCCTGTGGTAAAAATCGAACTCGGTGCCCGCTCCGACGAGTGGCCACACGAGGAAAAAACCATTCTCCCCTACGTCACCGAGCACTTCCCCGCGTTCGACCCGGCACCGGGCTTTCCAGTCCGCGTCCTCTCCGCAGAACGCACATTCTGGGAAAAAGCCTGCCTGCTTCACGAGGAAACCTTCCGTCCGCCCGGTAAACCCCGGAAATTCCGCATGGCCCGCCATTACTACGACCTCTGGTGCCTGCTCCGCGCCGGGGTCGGTAAAAAGGCCCTCGCTCAAACCGCCCTCTTCCAACGCGTTGCGGAACACCGTGAGCTTTTCTTCCGCTTCTCCTGGGTGGACTACACCACTCACAAACCCGGCAGCTTCCGTCTCACACCGCCCCCGGAACATCTGAACGACTGGAAATCCGACTACGCCGCCATGCTAGGCCCCATGTTCTTCGGCGAGACTCCCAGGTTCGAAGAAATGATCGCTGCTGCTGCGGAATTCGAAAAAACCTTCAACGCCACCGCCTGACTCCTTCAGAAGAACTGAGGAACTCGAGCACTCCTCAATCAAAAATTCGTGACTAAAAATTGAAAATTTTCACAACCACCCCCCGCATTTGTCCCACCCCGTCTGCTACAACGGCGCTGACATGAAACGAAATTCACCCCGAGCCGACTGGTTTTTCCCCATTGAAGAAGCACCGGTCCTTGTCACCCTGACCCACAAGGGCGTGATGCGGGACGTGCGGGTGCCGCACAACACAAGACGGCCCTGGTCGCGGCGGACATGGGCGAGATCTGCTCAGCCAACACCATGACCGACATCGCCTCCCGACCGCCCAGAAGCCCGCGTTTCCGCAGCGACCGCCCCACCCTCGAACGCCGGGCCGGGGCCTGGCTTCAGGATTTCAGGACCGCCGCGTTACAGCCCGGATTCTCCGTCGCGGCCACCGGACTGCGCCACAAGATGACCGTGGTGACGAACAACACCAAAGACTTCCGCCGCATCCCCGGGCTGACACCCGAAGACTGGCGCTAAACCCCTCCCCATCAACCCCGTCTCCAATCTCCAATCTCCAATCTCCCCGCCCCCTGATTCATGAACTCACTGCTCGCGCCCTCCAACGTTTCAACCCGCCTTTTTCCCTGTCCGCAGTGCAGCACTAGCAACCCCATCGACGTCGTTACTTCCATCGATTCAATGGAGGAACTCGTAAGCTTATTCGTCGGCATCCACAACCGAGCCTCCTGCTGCTCCTGCGGCCGGCGGTTTGAGGCCCCCGTGAGGCTCAGCGTCCGCCTCCGCAATCGGGAAGTTCCGCCCCACGAATACATTCCCTTCGAGGAAATTGAGAACACTGCGGTTTTGGAGAGCATCACGAGGAGCAAGGGGCGCTGCCACCGCGTCTATTCGCTCGACGAGTTGGAGCGATCCATCATGGCCCATGTCCAGATCTCCATGCACCGCGAAGCCCAGCGCCTATCCCGCCGCCGCGAATCCCGGCGCTTGGCACGCCAGCATGCGATCGTCACGGATAGCCGAGGCGATGGATCATGGAGCGCAGGGCGAGTTCCGGTTTTGTGTCGCGACTGCGGATGTGGCTCATGACCTCCGAGCGCTTTTGCGGGGTGAAGACGTCCATGGGGAAATAAACGCCGAAAAGGTGAAAACGGAAGGGCTGGAGGATACAAATGACGCCGTATTCCTGATTGCGGAAACCTGCCTTGCTGACAGGATTTGGCCGCAGTCCTTATGCCCCAACCCATTCCACACGATGCGTGTGCAAAGTCTTTGAAACGCCATGTCTAATGACCTTCCAGAACCTTCCGGTGATTTCCTCCTTTACCAAACCGAGGACGGCAAGCAGCGCATTGAATGCCGGATGGCGGATGAAACGCTGTGGTTGTCGCTCAACCAGATCACCACGCTTTTTGAGCGTGATAAATCAGTGATTTCCAAACACTTGAAGAACATTTTCGAGGAGGGGGAGATCGCCCGGGAATCAGTTGTTGCACGGAATGCAACAACTGCCGCAGACGGAAAGACCTACCAGGTGGAGTATTACCGCTTGGAGGCGGTTTTGGCAGTGGGTTTCCGTGTCCGCTCGCCGCGTGGCACGCAGTTCCGCCAGTGGGCCACGGCACAGCTTCGGGAATTTCTCACCCAAGGCTTCCTCATGGACGATGAACGGATGAAGAATCCGGATCAGAGCGTCTATTTCGAGCGAGTCTTGGGGCGCATCCGCGACATCCGCTCCTCAGAGAAAGTTTTCTGGCGCAAGGTCTGCGATATTTACGCGACTAGCATCGACTATGATCCGAAGCATGAGGTGGCTGAGTTGTTTTTCGCCACCATCCAGAATAAGATGCACTGGGCCACCCACGGGCAAACCGCCGCCGAGGTCATCTTCCACCGTGCCGATGCCACGGAGCCCCACATGGGTTTGACCGTTTTCCCAGCGGGCACTCCCAGGAAATCCGACGTGTCGGTGGCCAAGAATTACCTGAACGAGCAGGAACTTGGATTGTTGAACCGGATCGTTACCGCGTATCTGGAATTTGCGGAAATCCAGGCGCTGCGCCGCCGCCCGATGCGGATGGTGGATTGGATTTCCAAGCTCGATGATTTCCTGAAGCTGGGAGATCACGAGTTGCTGACCCATGCAGGGAAGATCAGTGCAGAACAGGCGAAGGAAAAAGCCGAGACGGAATACGCGACCTATCGCCGCATGATCGACCAACAACCCAGTGAAGTGGATAACCACCTTGCCGATGCCCTTCAGAAGCTGGAGCGGCTGAATAAAAAATATGACTGACGACAGCCCAGAACCGAAAGGCGAATTCCTGCTCTACACCGTTCGCGACGGCCAGGTGAAGGTGGAATGCCGTCTCCACGACGAAACCTTGTGGCTGACGCAGCGGTTGATGGGGGAGTTGTTCGGGGTCGGAGTGCCGGTGATCAACAAGCATCTCAAGAACATCTTCGAATCCGGGGAACTGGAGGAGGCGGCAGCTATTTCCAAAATGGAAATAGTTCGGATGGAGGGTAGCTGGGAAGTCGGCAGAACGGTGGATTTCTACAATCTGGATGCGATCATCCCGTCCCACCGTCTCGTCACCTTTGGATCTTCCTCGAAGTTCTAGTTTTCTCCAATTTAACCAATCAACTCATGTTCACCTGGATTCCAATACACGAAGAAACCGCCAAGTGCTTGCTTGAGTTCAAAGATCGCAACCATGAACTCGTGGAAATCATCGCCCGAATGCACGCGGCCGGACTTAAAGCCACTTTGATCAACGATCAGGGACCTAACGAAAGCGTATTCCAGCTCAAGGAGATCGATCCGTTCTCGTTTTTGGCCAACTTCAACCGGGGAACAAAGGACACCAACCGACAAGCGATGTGGCAGCTTCTCAAGGATGAGTGGCAGCTTCAGAGCGAAGTTCCAAAGGACTTTGACGGATTGCCGCTCGCGAATGCTCAGAATTCATGGCTGATGCCTTATGCGAAGAATCGGTCGTCGGAGCATGTGCAACTCTTGTGGAAGTTTTACGATCATATCATGAGCGTTGAACCGGAGCTTCTTGATATCGATCTGATGCAGCAATGCCTCGATCTTCCAAAGGTCGGCCTAACAATGCTCACCATGGGCATGTTTTGGGCGTGTCCGAAGAAGTGGATCTCCACGGATGGCAAAAACATCGGATATGCTGGAACCAAAGGAATCACCGGCAAACCCGGAAACGCGGCGGAGTATCACGAATGGCTGCCGAAGATCCGCAAAGTCATTGGCGGAGACGCTGTTGATTTTTCCCGCCAAGCGCATCTATGGGCGACTGGCGATAAGCCGAACAAGGGCGGCTACGCTCCACCCTTTGACCGTATGTTTCCACCAGGCGAAGCGGATGCTATTCTGGACGTGTTTGCAGCCGCGTTGGAGGTGATCCAAGAGGAGGCCCCGGATTCCGGAAACATGCTTGCTTTCACCTTCGGCACTACAAGCCGGGCGGTTCCACAGTTGGTAATCAACATCGGCATGTGGGCCGCGCTATGGTATGGGGACCGATCCGGGCGGGGCTGGTTCGCCTTTTTGCTTCCTGTAAATCATCCCGAATTGGTAAAGCAAGGGTCAACCGGGCAGTTCGCAGACGTGGTGGAAGGTTTGGGTTATTCTCACGCAAAACTGCCGGAGGAGGAATTTTTCGAGCGTTATGACGAACTTTGGCCCGACATCGCCGATGCGTTGCGTGCCCCATGTCGGCTTTTCGCCAAAAGGAAGGGGACTCCTTTTTTGAGGTTTCACCGACCGGACTTGGTAGCCTTGGCAAGCGATTTGGCAGAACGAGCGAAAATTTTGCGCGAGGGCGTTAAAGTTCGAAACGCAATCGTACCGGTGAAAGGGAAGCGGCGTTATTGGCTCACCGCGCCAGGTGAATCCGCGAAGTCTTGGGACGGTTGGACCGAGCAAAACATCGCTGCCATCGGGTGGGGTCAGATAGGAGACATCAGCCAGTATGCCACAAAGGAGGACATCCAAGAAGCCCTGCAATTACAGTTTCCGGAAAGGAACCAGGCCCAAGCCGCCCAGATGCTCTGGAATTTCTGTCACGAGATGAAGGAGGGGGATGTGGTTTTTGCAAAGCTCGGTATATCCGAAATGATCGGCTGGGGAGTTGTTAGAGAAGGCTTCTCCTACGATGCGGCACACGGAGAACTCCCGAACATGATTCCCGTCGATTGGGAGGAAAAGAAGGCGGTCAAGCTCCCGGAAGGACGACTGCTTCCACAAAAGAGCCTCACCGAGATTTCGGAGGATTCCGAACTTCTCGAAATTCTGGGTGCGGAATACACTGACGTCCCAGGTCTCAAGTCGCCAGGCGGTGGAGTCATCGTGACACCCGTTCCTGACATCAAGTCCTACTTGATGGCTGATGCGCTTTCAGAATTGTTCATGTCCAAGGATTCGTTGGAGCACATTTTGGAGCAACTCAAGCGCAAGAAGAACATCATCCTTCAAGGCGCTCCCGGCGTCGGCAAAACCTTCATCGCCAAACGCCTCGCTTGGTTACAACTCGGAGCGAAGGATGAATCGGCGGTTGAGATGGTGCAGTTTCACCAATCCTACACCTATGAGGATTTCGTCCAGGGTCTCCGCCCAACCGAGGAGGGTCACTTCTCCGTCAAGGATGGTGTCTTCTATCGCCTCTGTCGCAAGGCGCTTGCCAACCCGAAGCAAGACTTCTTCCTGGTCATCGACGAGATCAACCGCGGCAACCTCAGTAAGATCCTCGGCGAGTTGATGATGCTCATTGAGACTGATAAGCGCGGTGAGTCGCTGACTCTGGCCTACAGCCCGGAGCCTTTCACCGTGCCGCCGAATCTCTACCTGATTGGGACGATGAACAGCGCGGACCGTTCGCTGTCACTGGTGGACTACGCGCTTAGGCGGCGATTCGCTTTCCTAACTCTGGATCCCGGATTCGGTGAGAAGACATTCGCCGCCCACTTGTCAGGCCACGGACTCACGCCTGCTCATATCTCCCACATCCGCTCGATGATGGAAGCGCTCAATGCCGAAATCGAAAAGGATGACACGAATCTCGGCAAGGGCTACCGCATTGGGCATAGCTTTTTCACGCCTGTTTCGCCGGTCGCCGATTTCCGGAAGTGGTTCAGCTCGATTGTGCGATACGAGATTCTGCCACTCATTGAGGAATACTGGATCGATGATCCCAAGATGGTGGAACGCTTCCGGTTGGAACTCATGGAGAACATCCCTTGATGGCCACCACGATTCCCATTACGAATCTTTACTACCTCCTCAGCTATGCCTGGAACCACAGGCTGAGCGAGGCGGAGTTGGTTTCCGTCAATGCGGATTCTTGCCCGGACCTGAACAACCTCTTTGCGAGGATTCTCGCCGCAGCCACCCACCAACTGATTCGGCGCGGACTCGACCAGAGCTATGTGGCCTTCGAGGAGGAAACTCCGCGCATCCGGGGCCGCATCGACTTTTCAGCCAGCGAAAAAAAGCAAACCCGCACACGGGGCAAGCTCGTCTGCATCTACGACGAGCTCAGCCCGGATGTGCTGCACAACCAGATCGTCAAAGCGACCGTCCGCCTCCTGCTAAATGATAGCCGGGTGCACACCGAGACAAAGAAGTCGCTGCGCAAGGTCTTCGAAGGCTTTGGGCAAGTCGGCGATCTGCGAGTGACACCCCACCATTTTCACCGGGTGCAACTCCACCGCAACAACCGTGCCTACCGTTTCATCCTGCACCTCTGCGAGTTGATTCACGCCTCGTTGCTACCGGACAAGTCATCCGATGGTTGCCGCCGTTTCCGGGACTTCACCCGCGACGAAAAGATCATGGCCAAGGTGTTCGAGGATTTCGTCCGCAACTTCGCCATCCGGAAATTTCCCGAGGCGAATGTCTCGGCCATGCATATCAACTGGCAGGCCTACGATCACGGTGAAGGAACGTCGGCGATGCTGCCCCGCATGATCACCGACGTCACCGTTTCCTGGCCTGGGCGAAAACTGATCCTCGACTGCAAATACTATGAGGAGGCGTTGGTGTCCCGCTATGATGCCCTTCGGTTCCGTTCCGGAAACCTCTATCAAGTCAATGCCTACCTAACGAACAAAGCATTCGAACCCGGATGGGAGAATGTGGAAGGCATGTTACTCTATCCCACGAACGGATACAGCTTCGACCACACGTTTACTCTCCACAGCCGCCACCGAATCCGAGTTTCAACAATTGACCTTCAGCAGTCATGGCCGGAGATCGAATCTGAACTTTTGGGGCGACTCGAAGCGCTGGCACCATCCAACTCACTTCCCGTATAAACTTGTAACCCTACAAGTTTCGTCCTCGGAAAAATTCCCACAGCCGCACCATGGCGAAGGTGTCGAGTTTGCAGTATTCGAGGAGCTGGAATTCGATTTCCCGTTTGCGCTCCGGCGTCGTTTCCGGAGCCATCGCCTCAAGGAATGCGCCTTGGGCTGCCTGGCCGTCCTTCACTCCATCAAGTGCTTCGTAGGTCAGTTCCGGGCAGACCGCCGGGAGGACAGCCTTGATGCTCCAGGTTCCATGTTGGCTGGGGTGATAGTAGCGGTTTCTTGCGATGGGCAGTAGATCGACGACCCGGTCGATGATGGCCAGAAGAGCCTGTGCAAGTTGAGGGAAGCGATCGGCAAGTCCGCGCATGACCCCGTTCTCGAAACCGGCGTTGTAAACGAAGACCGGGCCTTCAGTGCCGCAGTGGTCAATCAAGGTGCGGGCGAAGGATTCGCTAGGGTCTTCACTGGAGAGGGCGAGAAATTCCCGGTGCTCCATTTCCCCGTCCGGCAGAACAATATGGAGGCTGAACTGGAAGGGGAGCTGCTGATAGGGTCGGGTGCCTTTCCAAATGGGAACGCCGAAGCCGATGGTTTCGAAGTCGAGGAAATAGGCGGTGCCGGTATGTGGCGGGAGATCCGTCGAAGCTCCTTCGGCGTCGAACCAGGCTTCGCCGACGAGCGACTGCTGCTTGATCATGCGATTGACGCTAGAGAGCTTTTCATCGGGAACATCGCGGAGGTCGCGGTATCCAAGCGCTTCAAGTTCGTCGCGCTGCCTGCTGCCGAGTCGGTGGAGCGAGTCCAGGGGGAAATCGACTTTGGCCAAGGCGCGATCACAGTGATGGCGGAACGGGCAATCGAACGGGTCGGAACATTGCGGGCCTGTTTCGATTTCGGGTTCGTTGGAAAGGGCCGCGACCTTCTGGGCTTCGGCGATCCACGTGGCGACCTCGCCAGCCAAGGCGCGGGCTTCCTCGGTGAGATCCACCCTTTTGAGAAGCCCTTGGTAGTCGCCTCCGCCGGGGTAAACGAACGAGTTATCAACGTGATCGACTGAGGCGCTGACCAGATTGATCCCTCCGGCGGTGGCGATGTAGGCCTGCACGGCCAGGTCTTCGCGATGGTAGTCCTTCACGCCGGTGGATGATTTCACCTCGATCATGTGCCAGCGGAGACCGTCGTCGCTAACTTCGGGCAACATGACGTCGGCGAGAGCCAGCGCCCCCTCGATCCGGATGGCGGCTTCGAAGAGTGGGGCTGGCGTGCCATTCAGCCATGTGCTGGTTTCCGCATAAGCAGCGTCCCAGCCGCTTTCATTGACGTCGATCAATCTCCCATCACCGGTCGTGTCGTAGATCCGGCGGGCCACGTCACCCACCTGATTACCGATGGCGAAAACCATTTTGTTGCCGGAGTCGTCGCGGAACTCGGGTTTGTGAAGTTCCAGCCACAACCGCTTCGTGCACTGACGGAAGGCGATAATCTTGGATTTGGAGAGCTGGTGCATTGAGTGGTTGGAATCACGGGTGTCCGGTTAACGAATGAGTGGGGATTCATTTGCTGTTAAAAATGAGAGGTTTACGAATGAAAAATGATGTCACGCTTTTGAATTTTTCAGGGGATTCCGCCATGGTGACGCCCGATGAACTCCGGACACCACATCCTTTCCCAAATCCTCGACCTCGTGGATCGCAAGACGCTTTCCCGCTTGGTTCAACGCTACGACGCCGAATCCCGCGTCCGCCATTTCGGCTGCCGCCAGCAGCTCATATGCATGGTCTTCGCCCAGTTGACATGGCGCGAAGGCCTGCGGGACATCGCCACTTGTTTGAATGCCAGACCTTCGAACCTGCATCATCTGGGATTGAGCCAACCCGTGGCGAAGTCCACTCTCGCGGATGCCAACGAACAGCACGACGTGGGCTGGCTCGACAGCCTGATTATCGAAGCCGGAGCCTTCTATCTGATGGATCGCGGTGACCACCTATCTGATGATCGCGATCATTCACAAGCAGATGAAGCTGCCCGGCACCCTCGACAGAACTTTGCAGCTTTTGAGCGTTCATTCGTTCGAGAAACTTACTCTAAATGAACTACTTACGGAATCGGACCCCAGAACTTCGGATAACCTGGAATGCAGTCAATTGAAGTTGTTTGTGTTATAATCGGGCGCCCGTGATCTTAGATATTAAATAACTTGGGCGCGGGAGGTAGGAAGTGGAAATCGGGCGTGCGGTGGCTGGGAAGATTTCATGGGTTTGCGGGTTGGCTCGAAATCTGCACACATGAATGCTTGTCGTGCTTCTCAAAACTCGTTAAAAGCTGGCTGAATTGTTCCGAACCTGTCCATTCCTGATCTTGTTAGCCGTGTTGCCTCCGGCAGTTGCGGAGGCGCAGGTTCCTGCACCGGTTCCTGCGCCGGCCCCGGGGACGGCGTCGGTAGGGGGCGGGCGCAGTGCTGGAGAACTTCTTGCTGCGGGTGAGGCGGCGTTCAATGGCGGGGATTGGCAGAAGGCGGCGGACGATTTTTTGGAGTTCATCCGGAATTATGGAGGGCTGGAGGGGACGGCGGATGCGGTGGCCAAGGTGAAGCCTCTACTGGGAATTTGCCAAGTCCGGCTGGGGCGGTTTGCGGAGGCGTTGCCGTTGTTGGAGGGGGCTCTCAAGCAACCGGATTTGAATGCGAAACAACGGGTGGACCTGGTGTTTTTTGCCGGACTTTCCAATCTGCGGCAGGGCAATGCCGAGGCGGCCCGCAAGCAGTTGGGCGAAATTTTCACCAATCCGGCGGTGGAACGTGGCCGTCGAATGGAAACCCTGATCCTCGGCGGCATGAGCTATGTGATGGAGAAAAACTGGGCTGAGGGGATTGCGTTTTTCAGGAGATACGGTGATGAGATCGCGGCCTACAGCCCGGAGGCAGGGGCACGCTCGAAGATCCTTCTGCTGCATGCCTTGATGCAGGAGCAGCAATGGGACGAGGCGGCGACGCTGGCCCGCGCGATTCATGCAAATCTGGATCGGACGCGGCAGGTGGTGACCTTCTCATCACTTTTGATTGAGCTGGGCGGGAGGTTTTTGGAGGACGGCGCGTGTCACCAAGCGATTTCATTGTTACGGTTGATACCGACGGCGGCGGAAATCGAGCGTCTCCAAACGACCCGACTGGCCGAGGCCGAGCAAGATCTTGAGTCGGCGATGGCGGGAAAAAACCTGGTGCGCACCTCCCAGATTCAGACGGCGATCGGCGAGATGCGCCGCGAGTTGGAGGCGTTTGAGAAGATCCCGCAATTCGACAGTGCGGCCCGGTTGCGATTGGCGGGTGCTTATTTCCAACTGGAGCGGACGCGCGAGGGGTGCCTGATCCTCGACCAAATGGTCCGGCAGATGGAGCCCGATGCGATTGTGGAGGCGGCGACGGCTTCATTGATCCGCGGGTGGATGTCGCTGGAGCGATACGCGCGCGCTGCGCGCACGGCGGATTTGTATGAGGAAAGATTCGCGGGGCTGGCGGAGAAACCGAACTTGGCGGATGTTTTGTTTTTAAAAGCGCAGGCTTTGGAGGGCCAATTCCAACACGAGGCCGCTGCCGATGGCTATCGGGATGTTGCAACCCGCTTTCCCGACAAGCCGATCGCGGCGCAGGCGGAATTCATGGCGGCTTACAACATCCTGCAATTGGAGGACTACAAACGCGCTGGCTCGCTTTTCGACCAACAGCTCAAGCGCCTGAAGAAAACGGATGAAATGTGGCAACACGTCATTTTCTGGCGGGCGATGGCGTATTACTTTGACCAACGCTGGGACGAGGCGCGTGGTTTGTTAGGGAAGTATCTGGCCGCCACCAAGGATGAGGGGGTCGGTTTGGAGTACGTGGATGATTCCGAATTCCGGATCGGTTACAGTCATTTCTCCGAGGCTCGCTATCCGGAAGCCATCCAGTTGTTGAGCGAGTTTTCCCGCGCGCACCCGCAGAGCGAGTGGCTGGGTGAGGCGTTGCTCACGTTGGGCGATTCAATGGCGGCGGAGGGTGATCTTGAGGGCGCAGACGAGGCCTACGCACGGATCGGCGTGGAGGCTGCGGGATTTCATGACGAGGGTTGGATGAAGCGTGGAAATCTTTTCAAGTTGAAGAAGGATCTCGTGGGCATGAAGAAGCTCTTCACCGCATTTGTGGAGCAGCGGCCTGACAGCCCGCGCATCGCCGAGGGGCTCCACTGGCTCGGGTGGGTGGCAAAGCAGGAAGGCGACGTCGCGGAGGCCAAAAAGATCTACTGGGATGCCGTCGGGCGTTTCGGCAACGACCCGGTGCGCCCGGGGCTGGAGGATATTTTCATCGGGCTTCAAGGTTTCTATCCGGGTGCCGAAAAGCTCGAATTGGAAACCCTGCTCGGCGATGCGCTGGCCAAGGCGAAATCCGACAAACAACCTCGCTTTGCCACCCGTCTCGGCTGGGCGCTCGCGCAACTTCATCTAACGAACAAAAACATCTCGCCCGAACTCCGCATCCGAGACTCCCGCGAGGCTCTTGCGGCCTTGGTTCCGGAAATCTACCCGAAGGACACCGCCCCCCGCATCCTTGCCGACGTCGGCGATGCGCTTGTGGAAAAATCCGATTTTGAAAATGCCGCCGTCATTTACGAAGGATTGCGCAAGTGGTGGCCACGTGCTCCCGAGCGCGACCGCGCCTTCGCCGGTCTCGGTTTCATCGCGGCGCGTGCCGACCGGGAACTCGAGGCGCTTGCGAGTTTTGAGCGCTACGAAAAATCCGCGTTGATGCCCAAGACCGCGCCGGACGCGCGCGGCATCTCGTTGGTCGAGGGCGAACTCGGTGGCAAGGTCGCCTTGGCCAAGGCGGCGCTGCTCAGCAAGCGTGATGCCGCCAAGGGGGTCGATATTCTGTTAGCTTTGCAGAAGGCGAAGTCGATGCCAGCCGCAATTCGCGCCGAGGCTTTCATGGATGCCGCACGGCTGCATGCCAAGGGCGGGCGGCACCGGGAAGCACTGCCGTATTTCGAACAGGTCTACCTGCTATTCAACCGTTTTCCCGCGATGGTCGCCGATGCGTATTTCGAGCGTGGCGAGGCACTGGAAAAGCTCGGGATGCCGGAAAAGGCGCGTGAGGTGTATTCCGAATTGGTCACCCGCGGCGATCTCGCTTCTTTCGAGCGTGCCAAGCTTGGTGCTATCCGCGCCCGCGCTCTCGGCGGCGTGATCGAACCGTCCAACCCCGAAGGCGGACTCATCCCCCCGGCACCTGCCATCCGATGATCACCCGCATTTCCATGACCCTCACCGCGACCGCTTTCATCGGGACGGCGGCCCCGACTCCGGAGCAAATGCAGGTGCTTGTTAGGAATCGGCCGGAACTCGATGAAATCCGTTGGAAAGACCCGGCACGTGGCGCACCGCTCAAGGTCCGCATCATTCAATCGAACGCTCAGGCCATCACGGTCGAGAAAACCCTGCCTGCCGGCCTGGTGGCGAGGGTGATTCCGCTCGGGGATCTCGGGGGCCTTTCATTCACCTTCACGTCCGGGGAGTTGGAGTTGCATCGCCAACCCTCTGCTGCAGCCGTCGCGCCGTTGAGGGTCTATTGGGAAACCCGCCATGCCACGTTGCGCCTGCCGGGCTCGAATGCCGGCGAAACGGGGCTTGCGCTGGCGAGGTCGCTGCGTCTCGCGGGCAATCCCGCAGCCCTTGATGAGGCAGGGAAAATCCTTGATCAAATCCGCAGCCAGGACCCTGGGAAAGACCGCGTCGATCGTGCCAGAGCGGAGCAGACCACTCTCGATTTCATCCGCTCCATGCATCGCGGTAAGCCTGCGGAAACCGACGCGCTGGCGTGGGCCATCACCGAAGAACCAGACCATGCGGATGCCATGCTGCTGGCTACCGCTTTTCTAGCAGAAAGACATTTTGTCGAACTCAGGGCGACCGAGGAGGCTCACCCGCGCTGGGTGGATGATGACGAAGTCCGTCCGCTCCGCGAGCGGCTCTATCATCTCTCGCTGGATTTCTCGCTTTATCCGAGTTTGTTCCTCGGGACGCGGGTGGCAGAGGCGTCCGCCGGATTGAAAATGGCTGCGGCAGTGCATCAATTCACCGGCGCGAACCTGCTGGCGAAAAACACACTCGAAGACCTTGCCGCTCTCTATCCAAATTCCGAAGCCGCCAAGGAAATCGCGCCGCTGCTCGCCCGCCTCCAAGCGCTGGACGCAGCAGGCAAGCTTTCGCCGGATCCCGTCAGCGCGGACGAAGAAGCCATCGATGAGCCCGGTGATATCACTCCCACCGGGCCGCCACCCCCTCCCAAGCGTTACAATATCTTCGGCGATTGAGCCGGTATCATCATCCAACCAACACCATCGTGAGACCCTTCTTTCAAATCATCCGCCCCGCTTTCATCGCCCTTGCCTTGTTTATGGTGAGCATGTCCGTTGCCACTCGAACCGCATCCGCCCAGAGTCCTGCCGCGCTGCCCGCGACGGTCCAGAATGAGAGCCTGCTGGATCTCTATACCAAGGGCGGCTGGGTCATGCATGCCATCGCGCTCGCTTCCATTGGCACGATCACGGTGATTTCATTTTGTGCCGTCCGCATCAAGCGCTCCACCATGCTGCCGCCTGCGCTTCAGGCATCGCTTCAATCCGCGCTCTCGCAGCAGGATGTGCCCTCGGCTTTGAAATTGTGCGACGCCGATCCGAGTTCGCTTTCCCACGTCATCCGGGAAACCTTCACCAAGGCGGCTACCGGCGTCGCCGTTTATTCCAAGGCCGATCTGGAGGCGGTCGCCGCCGAGACGATTTTCCATGAGGAAACCAAATACATGTTGTGGGTGAACATGCTCAATGCCTTCGCCGCCGTCGCGCCGATGATTGGTTTGTTAGGCACGGTGTCCGGGATGATCGGCAGCTTCAACCAACTGGCCGCCGGAGCCACCAAGCCGTCCGATTTCGCGGGTGGCATCGGCGAGGCGATGATCACCACCGCGGCCGCTCTCATCGTCGCCATTCCCTCGATGCTCGCCTATTTCGTCTTCAAAAACATGCTCCAGTCCCACGTCAGCCAACTCGCGCACTCCGCGTCCAATCTGATCAACGGATTCATCGGTGGAGCGCCCGCAGAAGAAGTCTGAATCCCACGCGCCAACCTATTTCATCATGAAAATTAGACGCAGGATCGTGGACGACGTCGGTATGCAAATCGCGCCGATGGTGGACATCACGTGGATCATGATCATCTTCTTCATGGTCACCAACGAGATCGCGGAAAACGAATATGACGTGCCCATCGACCTGCCGATCGCCACCGCGGCGGTGGTCCCCTCCGACATGGCGGGGCGGGTGATCGTCAACGTGGACAAGGCGGGGATCTATTATCTCGGCAGCGAGGCGCATGATCTAGCAGCACTCACGGGCCATCTCAAGCGGCGCATGATTGAGTTCCCGCCGCTCAAGGTTTACCTCCGCGCCGATGCGGCCACTGCCGCGCTCAAGACCAAGGAATTCTACCGCGCCTGTGCCGAGGCCGGTGCCGTGGAAATCGTGCTTGGAACCTTCAACACCACCCGCTGAAGCCATGATACTCCGCCGCCGGGAAGAACAATCCATCGAAGTCCAACTCGCGCCGATGGCGGACATTGGTTTCCTTTTGATTTGTTTTTTCCTGATCTCCTCGCGCCCGCCGCGTTACGAGGCGGACCTCAGCATGACACTTCCAGGCTCGATTTCCGACGAGGTCTCGGTGGAAATTCCCGAGGAAATCCGCATCGGTATTCTAGCAGATGGCGCCGTGGAGGTGAACGAGCAGATCGTCGGGGCCACCGGTGATCAGGAATTGAAACCGCTTGTCGGGCTGCTTTCGAAATTCAAGGAAGCCGCAACGCTCAATCAAAGTCAGGCGCTGGTCACCGTGGATGCCGCCAATGACTCCACCCACCAGCGCATCGTCGATGTGCTCAACGCCTGCGGTCTCGCGGGGATCACCGGAGTGACGCTCTCCGACGACACCGCCGAGGAATTCTAATATAAGCTAACCGACCTCGGATCCCCATGGCCAAACACCTCATCGATCAAGTCGCCGACAAGCGCAAAGCCGCCCGCAAAGGCGTCACCGGTGCTGTTGTCGGCAGCATCGTGGTGCATGGTGCGCTCGCGATCATCGCCGGGGTGTGGATTGTGGCCAGTTACATCAAAGACGAGCCACCGAAATTCGTCGCGCCGCCGCAGCCGAAGATCAAGGTGCCGCCGCAAACCCGCCAGCATCGGATGAACCTGGCGGCCCACGCCGCGCTCGCCGCCAAGCCCACTTTCAAGGCGCGTCTTGTCAGCCTGCGCCCCACGGCTTTTGCCTTGCCGGAAGCGCCCAAGGTCTCGATGGAAAACATGCTGACTCCCGATCCCTCGGTGATTGCCAGCAGCCTCGTCACCGGACTTTCCGGGGCGGCTGGTAGTGGTGCCGGAAGCGGCTTCGGCCTTGGTGGAGCTGGTGGTAAGGGGCTCGGTACGGCCATCGATTTCATGGGCGTTAAGACGAACGGACAGCGGATTTTACTGCTTTTCGACGTCTCCGCATCCGTCGTCAACAAGGCGAGCCAATCCGCCATGCCGTTGGCCAAGATCAAGCAGGAGACGCTTGATATGATCAACAAGCTGCCGGTCGATTCGCGCTTCGGCATCGTCCAGTTTGTTAGAAATTACAAGATGTTCCAACCGGAGCTCATTGCGGCCACTCAGCCTAACCGGGATCTTGCAAAACAATGGATCGAAACCGAGTGGCGTGAATCCGGTACCATGGCCCGCAGTGGCAAGGGCGTCGTTGCGCCCGAGCCTAACGGCCTGCCGCCGATTTTGCGGGCGGGCTACGGGCTCAATCCGGATGTGATTTTTCTCATCTCCGACGGCAGCTTCGAACGCGGCGTGGCCACCAGCGAGAAGGTGCCGGAGGATGAGTTTGAAGATCTGTTCAAAGAGCTGACCGCAGAGCTTCCGCAGAAGATTCCCGTCCACTTCATTGGCTTCCAGATGAAGCCCGCCGATAAGGATTTCTGGAGCAAAATCACCCGCCGCCAGGGGGGGCAGCTCAAGGAATTGAAATGAGAGTTTGGCAGTAGCTGTTAGCTCCGGGCACGTTCGATGTGGACCGCGACGCACTCGGTGTTGGGTAGGATGTGTTTCTCGATGGTGATGGCGACTTTGGCCAGCGGATGGTTGGCTAACAGGAGTGCAGCGATTTCGGTGGCAAGCGTCTCGATGAGGCGGCGCGGGTGGCTGGCGGCGAGAGCTTCGATTTCGAGAGAGACGGCGTAGTAGTCGATGGTGCGCGAAATTTCATCGGCGAGGCCGTCGAAGTTTTGGCCCGGGGTCATCTTTACGGTCACCAGCAAGGTTTGCGGCTCAGCCCGTTCGTCCTCCGGCACGCCGATGTGGGTGCTGACCTTGAGGCGGCGGATTTCGATGGTGTCGGGCATTGGGGGAGTGGAGGATAGGGAATAGGGAATTTCTGACCTCTGACCTCCTATTTCACTGAGGCGAGGAGATTTTTCTCGATGGCGTCGATGATGAGGAAGCGGGTTGGCTGATTGAGATCAAGAGCGAGCGCGTCGGCCGGCGGGAGCCAGAGGAAGTCTTCCGCCTCGTCGTTGAGTTGGACGGCGGTGGTGCGGGCGCGAGCGACGTAGTTGATCAGCAGGAAGTGCTCGGAACGCATGAACTCTGGCGAATCGATGCAATCCTGGACGAGCACGAATTCGATCTCGTCGAGCTCGATCGCGGTCTCCTCGCGGATTTCGCGGCGAAGGGCTGCGATGGAGGATTCACCGCGCTCGATTTTTCCGCCGGGGATGCCCCAGCGGTGGCCCCATTTGTGGGTGCGGACGACGAGGATTTTGCCATGGCCGTCGTGCAGCAGGGCGCCGACGGTGGCGATGGGGCGGGTGGAACTGCGGCGGCGGTCGAACAGCGTGCGCAGCACCCCGAGATCGGGCACGGTGAGATCGGGGCGGACGGCGGCGAGGATTTCGGCGTGGTTGTAGCCGGTGAGCACGGCGATGGAGGAAACGCCGCCGTGGCGGGCGGTTTCGACATCGTGGGTCATGTCGCCGACAAAGGCGGTTTCGGCGGGGATGAGGCGGTGGGTTTCGAGGATTTCATGGATGATTTCCCGCTTGTCCTGAACACCGGAGTAGGTGGCTTCGAAGTAACCGCGCAGGCCGAATTCATCCATCTGCCGCTCGAAAGCGAGCGTGTCCATCGAGGTCAGCACGAAACACCGGATGCCGAAGGCCGCACACCATTCAAGTTTTTGCCGGGCGTGTGGCAGCACGGTGACGGGGGTGATGGCGTTGTCGAAGGCCGGGCGGAAGTGGGATTCAAGCTCGTCGAGTGGGATATCCGGGAGCAGCTCGGCGTAGAATTCGCGGTAAGGCAGCCGGAAGCTGCGGCGGAAGGCCTCGCGGTCGAGCGGGGCCATCTGGTATTTCGCCAAAACGGCATTGGTCGCCTCGATGACCGGGCCGAGATCGTCCACCAAGGTGCCGGACCAATCGAAAATGAGGTTGCGAAACATGGGGTGCTTGAAGGGGGAAACCGCGGGCTTAGCCGAGGGTGAATTTCACGGACTTGATGCGATTTTCGCCGAGTGTGCTGCGGATGCGGGCGAGCAGCATCGGTTTCATTTGCTCGAGTTGGAAGCGCAGCGCGGGTTGGGTGACGCGGAGAACCAGGTTGCCGCCCTTGACGGAGATCGGCTCGGTGTGGCGGGCGATGAACTCGCCGGCGAGTTCCTTCCACATCGCGCGGACTTCATCTTCATTCAGCCCGTCTTCGGCACCGGCGGCGCGGAGAATAGCGGTGATGAATTGTCCCGCGCTGTGAATGCCGGCGTTGAGGTTTGCCGGTTCGTCGGCACCGCGCCACTCGCGCAGGATTTCCTCGCGGATTCTACCGGGGCGCGGTTTCTTGCTCATAGTTCCGGTGGCGCTTAGGCCGCGCCGTCCTCACCGATGGCCTCCACCGGGCATCCCTCCATCGCTTCGCGGGATTGGGCGAGTTCCTCGTCGGTTTCCGGTTGCTTGAAAACGTAGGAGTAGCCCTCGTCCTCAGCGCGGGTGAAATTGTTGGGTGCCGTCTCGCGGCAGAGGTCACAGTCGATGCACTGGCTATCGACGTAGAACTTGCCTGGCACGTTTTCGGTATTTTTGTCTTCTCGGTCAGCCATAGCGGGTCAAAGGATTTGCAAGCCCTTGGATGCCTCCGCAGGGCCCGCGATGCAACTGGATTTTTCCGGAACTTGGCAATTGGCTTTCGCACTGGTCAAGATGGAGTCAGAAGCTTAAGATAGGCACCGTTGCTCACCATGACACCCAATCCTCCTTCCAACTCCGATGGGTCATCCCTTCCGCCGAGGTATCGGCCCAACAATAGAACCCTCGCCAGAGACACGACCGAAACGGACTTGTGGGCGTATGATGATCTGAATCTGGCGGATGAGCCTGCGGCTGAATCGGCAGCGCCGGTCGAGCCGTTACTGCCCGCGCCAAGAAGGTTCGGCAAACTCAAGCCATCGAAGGCCGAAGCCGTGCCGTCGACCGCCGATTCTGAAACGGCCAAGGCTCCCGCCGCCCATGAGCGTATCCAAGTAAATGTCAACAAGCCGAAACCCCCTACCAAGTCGGCAGACGTGTCATTCAGCAGTGCGGCGAAGCCTGACAGCGAGTTTGATGATCTTGCTCATTGGGAAGATAGTGCGCCTCTCGCTCCGGAGCCCTTTGAAATGCGCTCGGCTCAGTCATCTGAGCGGGAGGAGTCGTTGGAACCGATCGCAAAAATCGAAGTGCCTCCCGCAAAGTTTTCCTCGCCCCCACCGCAGGCTCCCGCGCCGCAGGAAGAGAATATGGATGAACTCTCTCCGGTTGTTCGCGAGGGAGCCACGCCGGTTTCCCTGAGTTCGCATTTGCGGCTGTCCAATGCGGAGCGCGTTGGCCTGATCGTTTTGCTGGCCATTCTGCTAGTCGGCGCGGCGGCGCTGGTGATTTTTTCAATGAATCGTCTGCCGACCGAATCAGCGCGCGCGGCCGCCAATGATTTCCCGCTTAAGGGGGGTCATCTAACGGTCCAATCCGCAGCCAGCTACTGGCGGCAGCCTGTTCTCGAAGGCGCGAATCCCGATACGTTCCGGCGCGGCACGATTCTGATACCCGTCCTCACTCTGGACATCGCGGACGGCACCGCCGGACTGCGGGTGATTTTCAGAAACCAGGATGGCGACTCCATCGGTGATATTGTCACACTCTCGGTCCAAGGCGGGCGCAAACTGGAAGTTCCTGCCACCGCCGGTTTCGACGACGTCGGAATGCATGCCGCCTATCGCACTGGTGAGAGCAAACCGTGGACTGCCGAAGTGCTCGAAGCACCATCGGCGGACTCGCCGAACAACGCCTTCAAGAGACTTTTCGAAATGAATGTTTCCACCGACCGCCGCTAATCCCATCTCCATGTCCAACCAAGAAATCACTCCACTCGTGCCTCGGGAAGGCTGGCACGTCATGCATTTGTTCTATCATGTCGATCACGCGCAATGGGCGCTTTACGGCGACGATGAAAAGCGCCAAGCCAAGACCCGCCTCACGGAATTGGTGCAGGAAATCCGCGCCACTCCAGACACGCACTTGTTGATATTTTCCGTCGCCACCCCGAAGGCAGATCTCGGCTTTATGTTGCTCACTCCGGACCTCCAGGTGGCGAACATGTATGAAAAACAACTCAGCCTTTCGTTAGGACCGGAGATTCTCAGCCCGGTTTATTCCTATCTCTCGCAGACCGAAAGTTCCGAATACACCACCAGTCGCGAGCAATACGCCGCCGAGACCTTGGTGGGCGAAAAAGGCCTGGCCGAAGGCACGGCGGAATACGAAACCGCGCTCAAGGAATTCGACGACCGGATGGCGCACTATCTGAAGCACCGGCTTTATCCGGTCCTGCCCGATTGGGCGGTGATTTGTTTCTATCCGATGTCCAAGCGCCGCAACGGCGCCGACAACTGGTATTCGCTCGATTACGAAAGCCGGAGGAAGCTGATGGCCGGACACGCCAAAGTCGGTCGCACCTATTCCGGTCGCATCCTCCAGCTCATCACCGGCTCAACCGGCTTGGATGAATTCGAGTGGGGCGTCACCCTGTTGGCCAAGGACACCATCGATATCAAATCCATCGTCTATGAAATGCGTTTCGACGAAGTCACCGCGCGCTACGGCGAGTTCGGCGATTTCTACATCGGCATGCAGCTCCCGCTCGACGTGCTTTTCCGCCGGATCTGCCTCTAAGAGGCTGTTTGAAGAATCAAGAAAAGAGGAATTCAACCGCAGATGAACGTAAATGCACCCTAAAGGGCATAAAAACGCAGATGAAGAACACAGATGAAGACCGGAAATGTGGCATTTTTCAGCATTTCATCACTCTTCCATCTGCGTGTATCCTGTTTATCTGTGGTTAAAACACTCTTCCCGTTTTGGGGGTCTGCATTTTTCAGACAGCCTCTAAAAGTCTGCCAGAAACCAAACATTCGTAAGATTCGTCCGATTCGTGGTTCCAAAATCTTCATTAAACCCGCCGGCAGTGCCCCATCCTGTCAAGCGGGCTGAAGATCCCCGCTGCGTCTAACCAGATTACGGCGAGAGCCGCTCGATTTTCCACGCAGCCTCGTCGCGGTGGTAGAGGAACCGATCGTGCAAACGCGCCGGGCCGCCTTGCCAGAATTCGATCATCTCGGGCTCCACCCGGTAGCCGCCCCAGAATGAGGGCAGCGGGATTTCGCCCTTGCTGAACTTATCGCCGATTTCCGCGAGTTTCTGCATCAGGAACTTGCGCGAGGTGATCACTTCACTTTGGTTGGAAACCCATGCGCCGATCTGGGATTCGCGCGGGCGTGAGGCGAAGTATTTCAGGGACTCCGCCGTGCTGATTTTTTCCGCAACTCCTTGAATGATCACCTGGCGCTCCAGCGTGATCCATGGAAACAGCAGGCTCACCCGCGGATTGTGGGCGATTTGTTTGGCTTTGCGACTGCCGTAATTGGTGAAGAAAACGAAGCCGTCGGCATCGAAGTATTTCAACAACACCGTCCGCTGATAGGGCATGCCGGTTTCATCTACCGTCGCCAGGGTCATCGCATTCGGCTCGTGCAATTTCAAATCGCTGGCTTGGGAAAACCACTCGGAAAACTGCGCCACGGGATTGGCATTCAGTTCGTCCCGGCTCAGGCCGCGATCGGAGTATTCTTTACGGAAATCAGCAAGGTCCATGGCGTATGCGTAAGCCTCGCAGGGCCGATGCGCAAGGGAATCGCCTGCGGGTTTAGGAAAACTCGTAGCGCAGGGCGGAGAGGCAGAACAGCGTGGCGGTTTCCACGCGCAGCACGATGGAACCCAGCGAGACGGGGATGAAACCGGCGGCCAGCGCGGCGGTGGTTTCCTCGGGTGAAAAATCCCCCTCAGGCCCGACTAACAGAGTTGCGGCGGTGGTGCCCGGATGTTGGCGGAGGGTTTCGCGCAGCGGCAGGGCGCCGGGGGCGAGCGAGGCAATGAGTTTCAGGCCGGGCTGTGAGGTTTGAGAGGGGAGCCAGCGGTCGAATGTTAGAGGTTCGGCAATTTCCGGCAGGGTGTCCTGGCCGCATTGTTTGCAGGCCTCCAGCGCGTTGCGCCGCCACTTTTCAGATTTCCCATCGCCGGGTTGCACGACCGTGTGGCGGGTGACCAGCGGCTGGATGACGGCGATGCCGAGCTCGACGGATTTCTGGACGATGAGATCCATGTTTTTCCCCTTTGGAATCGCCTGGGCCAAGGTGATGGCGGGCAGGGTGGGTTGGGAGTCCAGGATTTCTCCGAGACGCAGGGGAACCCGGTCGCGGGAAATACCGAGGACTTCCGCTGCGGCGTGGCAGCCGCTGCCATCAAAGACCGTGATGGTCTCGCCCGGCTTGATGCGCAGAACTTGCGAGAGGTGCCGGGCTTCATCGCCGGTGAGGGCGGGATCCGTCAGCCAGCATGTGGGAGGAAGGAGGAAGCGGGACACGGGGGAAGTCTCAAGATGCAAGGCTGCAAGACGCAAGAAAAGAATGAAGAAGGGGCATGCCGCTGAGAGCGGGCTATGGGAAATCTTACTTCTGAATCCGCGCGGCCTGACCTGAGCTAGATTGATGGGGGAATGTGCTCGGCACGGGTGCCAGCTTCGTTCATGGCACTGTGGGGGGTAGGGACTTTAATGACGTTGTTGACCGGGTTACCCCCCCGGTCAACGCCTTCAATAAAGTCATTTATTCCACGATTTTCCGTTCACAGGTCAAAGAACCGCTTTGCCTTTTGGAAGAAACCTTCTTGCATCGGGGAATTGTGATCGCCGATGGATTCGGAGAAGGCGCGGAGTTTTTCCTGTTGATCGCTGTTGAGCTTGGTGGGGACTTCGACTTGGACGCGGACGTTGAGGTCGCCACGGCGGCCGTTCGAGAGCGAGGGCAAGCCTTTTTCGCGGAGGCGGAAGACGGTGCCGCCCTGGGTGCCGACGGGGATTTTGATCGAGGACTGGCCATCGAGCGAAGGAACTTTGAGCTCGCCGCCGAGGGCCGCCACAGTGAAGGGCAGCGGGACTTCGCAGAAGAGGTCGGAGTCGTCGCGCTCGAAGATGTCATGATCGCGGACGTGGAGGAAGACGTAGAGATCACCTGCGGCACCGCCACGGACGCCCGCATCGCCGTTGCCGGATGAGCGGAGGCGGGTGCCGGTATCGACGCCGGCGGGGATGCGCAATTTGATGCGGCTGTCACGTTGGACGCGGCCGTCGCCTTTGCACGCGGAGCACGGGTCGGAAATGATTTCCCCGGCGCCACGGCATTCCGGGCAGGTGGATTGTTGGATAAAAATGCCGGCTTGGCGGGCGACGACGCCGCGGCCACCGCAGGTCGGGCAGGCTTTGACACCGCCGGTGCCTTTGCTGCCCTTTGCGCCGCATGGCTCGCAGGGGACAAAACGCTCGATTTCGAGTTCTTTTTCGACGCCGCGTGCGGCTTCTTCGAGCGAGATTTCCAGATCGTAGCGGAGATCGCTGCCGCGTTGTTTGCCGGAGCCTTTGCGCGAGCCGCCACCACCGCCGAAGAATTCTTCGAAGCCGCCACCGAAGGCACCGCCAAAGACTTGGGAGAAAAGGTCCATCGGATCATGGAAGCCACCGCCGGCCGGGCGTCCGCCGCCGCCACCGTTGAAGGCGGCGTGGCCGAAGCGGTCGTACGCCGCGCGTTTGTCGGGATCGCTGAGGGCTTCGTAGGCTTCGCCGAGTTCCTTGAATTTGTCCTCGGCGGTGTGATCGCCGGGGTTTTTATCCGGGTGGAATTTGACGGCGAGTTTGCGGTAGGATTTTTTGATTTCGTCCGCAGTGGCGTCGCGGGAGACACCGAGAATTTCGTAATAGTCGCGTTTATCAGCCATTTGAATTTATTCTGCCGGAGTTGGGGCTTTCGAAACGACGACGCTGGCGGGGCGCAATAGGCGGTCGCGCAGGCGGAAACCGCGGCGGTGGACGCGCAGGATGCGGCCCTCTTCGCCATCGGCCGAGTCTTCCTGGGAGACGGCGTCGTGGAGGTTGGGATCGAAAGTCCCGTCGGTTTTGATTTCCTCGACGCCTTGGGAGGTGAGGAATTCGTTGAGTTGGCGGCGGACCATGTCCATGCCGATGTAGATCATCGATTTGGTGTCTTGCGCGGCGGCTTGCATGCCCATTTCAAAATTGTCGATCACCGGGAGGAGGTCTTCGAGCAGGCGTTGGTTGGCGTAGCGGATAGAGTCCTCGCGCTCGCGGGCGCTGCGTTTGCGGAGGTTGTCCATCTCGGCAGCGGTGCGCAGGGAGATTTCCTTCCATTTCGCGGCTTCGGCTTCGAGTTGTTCCCACGGGTCAAGTTCTGCCACTGGATCTTGGGTGGTGACCTCGGCTTCGGCGGATTCTACCGAGGGATCAGTCGGTGGGAGGGGGTCGGTGTCGGCGTGCATGGGACAAAGGTGTAATCGCAGATGGGCGAGCGTCAACCACTTGGAATGCGAACTTGGCCCAAGGAACGAGATCCGTGATTGCAAAGCGTCCCCGCTTGTCAAACGCTAAGGACATAATGTTGATCAACATGAGCTCCGAAAAAGTATTTATCGCAGTGGATTTGGGTGCGGGGAGTGGCCGGGTGATGGCCGCGAAGACAGATTTTTCGAAGCTGGAGCTTGAGGAGTTGCACCGGTTTGACAATCCGGGGACGGATCTGCCGGGTGGGTCGTTTTGGAATGCGATCGGGCTTTATCGCGAAATTTTGGAAGGCTTGCGGCGTGCGGTCGAGCGGTATGGGGACAAGATCGTATCGATCGGGATTGATACATGGGGATGCGATTTCGGGTTGCTCGATGGTCATGGCGAGCTGCTGGGAATGCCGCACCAATACCGCGACCCGCGCTTTGAAGGGATGGCGGAGGCGATGCACGGGATTTTGCCCGAGGCGGAAATTTACGCGCAGACGGGCATCAAGACGAATTTCTACAACAGCTCGCTGCACCTGCTGGCGGAGGCGCGGAAAAACAGCCCGGCCTTGTTGAATGCCGAGCGGCTGCTCTTCATCCCGGACCTGCTCGCCTACTGGCTCACCGGGCGTCAGGCGGTTGAGCGGACGGTGGCATCCACTTCACAATTGTTGGATCCGCGCACTGGCGACTGGGCGTTCGGCGTGATCGAGGCCCTCGGACTGCCGAAAAAACTTTTCGGAGAAGTGGTGGCGCCGGGGACGGTGCTGGGCCCAATCCGCGCGGAAGTGGCGGATTTCATCGGCCGGGCGGGGATCCCGGTGGTGGCGACGGCCTGCCATGACACGGCCTCCGCGGTGGCTGGCATCCCGATGAATGGCAGCGGGAATCTTTGGTTGTCGTCGGGCACATGGTCGATCATGGGAATCGAAACCGGGGAGCCAGTGACCACGCAGGAAGCGCTCGCGCATGGGTTTTGCAATGAGCTGGGAGTGGATGGCAGCGTGCGCTTTTTGAAAAACATCGCCGGCTTGTGGTTGATCCAGGAATGCAAGCGACAGTGGGAGCTGGACGGCGAAAAACTCGGTTATGCGGAAATGGCGGCGCTGGCCGGCGAGGCGGAGGCGTTTTCCGCGTTCATCGATCCGGATGACGCCAGTTTCGCCAGCCCCGGCGGCATGCCGGACAAGATCCGCGCGTTCTGTGAGAAATCCGGCCAGCCGGTGCCTGTGTCCAAAGGCGAGGTCCTGCGCGTGGCCACCGAATCACTCGCCCTGAAATACCGGGTCGTTTACGATCGAATCCGCGAATTGACCGGGCTGGATTTCGTGAGCCTGCATGCGGGTGGCGGCGGCACTCAAAACGAACTTCTCAGCCAGGCGACTGCCAACGCGCTTGGTATCGATGTCATCGCTGGTCCGGTGGAGGCAACCTCCTGTGGCAACGTGATCACTCAAATGATCGGCACCGGCCACGTCGCAGATTTTCCCGCCGGGCGGGAATTGATCCGACAGTCGTTCGGTTTTCGAACATTTTCCCCTAACGATCAGGAAGCTTGGGCGGCCGCCTATCAGAGGTTCAAATCTTTGCCAGGATTGTCCTAACGTTGCTGTTCGCTCAACTGCGGGTGGGACCCATCCACACTTCGGGTAATTCGCCGCATTCACCAAATGGCGGCCTGTTGCTCCGGAGCTGAGGGTTCCAAATCCGCGACGTTCCCGATTTCCCAGGATCCGTCGCTATCCAGTTTGAGCAGGCGGTCATGATCGGGAATGATAGTGGCGCGGTTGGGATAGGGGTAGAGCAATTGATCCCGCAGAGTGCCCTCCACCATGTAGGGGCGCTGCGGGAGAAACATCAGGTGGTCGAATGGCAGCCGCTCCAACAGGCCGCTGCTGCCATACCAAATGCCGGCGATGGTGCGCAGCACAGAGCTTTTGCCGGTGCCGCTGGCTACAATGATGATCAGACTTCCGTTGGTGTTCAGCTCGAAGGAAAGCTCCTTGACCAGTGTTTTCTGGTTACCCGGAGTGCAGATGGTGAGCTTTTCAAGACGGACGATGTGGCAGGTTTCATCTGGAGTCTTGGATTGCTCGTCGGCGATGCATTCCTCTCCCGCATCGTGTTCATCCAATTGGTCCCACAAGGTGCCGAGACGCTGGACGCCCGCGAGATAAGCGCTCAAACCGCAGAGCGTGGGGGACAGGCCAGAGCGTGGGGGACAGGCCAATAGCAGACTGAATTGGTAGTGGGCGATTGGCTGCAACTGCCTTCCGGGCCACTGCGGTGACGGCTTTTCGTCAACCGGTGACCACGGTCAAACTCGGAATCTGTGACGACTGGGCCAGCGTTGGATCGGCGAATCTCGATACGCTGAGTCTGCGGATCAACCGTGAGCTCAACTTGGCGTTTGCGGATGGCACCAGCATCTGGGAGTTGGAAAAGAAGGTTTTCTAAATGGATTTCAGTCGCTCGCGAAAGATGCACTTGTCCGAGACCGGTTCCGCCACCTCCGCCGTCGCGGAAGCCCTCGCGGATCAGTTTTAGGATACGAAAAAGGCGATAAGGGCGGCGGAGTTTTTTCCACCCGTGCCGATCGGAAACCGACACCCCTTATCGCCTGTTTTCTTGCAACCTCAGGAGATCAATCCTTCATGTCCTTGATGTCCATCGCGGCGTATTCGCCATCCTTCCGGCGGTAAACAATGGTCAAACAATCGCGGCGGGCGCTCTTGTAGAGCACGAACGGGCGGTCTGAGAGTTCCAACTGCATGATCGCATCTTCCTTATACATCGTGCGGATCGAGTAGTTCTCAGGGTGAACGATGAACGGCTCTGGCTCGATGTCGGAGTTCTCAGGGTGGTCGAGGACGTCTTCGCTGAAGAAACGCTCTTCGACGTGGCGGATCGACTCGTTGCGGTGAGGGCGGTGCTTCTTGAGCAGGCGGGTCTTATGCTTGCGCATGCGGCGGGCGATTTTTTCAATCGTCTCGTCGAGTGCAGCATACATGTCCTTGCCCTCGGTGTGGGCCTCGATGGTGATGTGATTCGCGCAGAACAGAATGATTTCGGCGATGTGCCGGTTTTTTTGAACGTCGAGAATGGCCTTGGCCTCGATGATCCGCGGGTAATCAAGGTGGAGACCTTCGATTTTTTTATGCGCGTGATCCCGGAGGGCATCAGTCACCTGTTCGTGCCTCACGGTGACCGTGATTGGCAGATTGACGTTTGCAGTTTGCATGGTTTGTTTTGGTTTGTGGTTAGGTGAATGGATTGCAGGTCTAACTGCCTTATCCGTCTTACAACATGAACCAAAACTACGGGGAAGGCCAAGCAGTTCTTCAAAAAAGTTCAGCGTGAATTGATCTCTGGCGCGGCCTCCCGATTTTCCGCAGGTCAAGGCGGCCCAAACAGTTCCAGCGGCCGTTTTACCTCGGCTTGGTGAGGTCTTCGAAGGTCGATCTCGTAGATTCAGCTTCTTCGCTGCGGCGGGCGCCGGCGGCTTGGAAAAGCTCGTTGAAATTGTCCACCGGAGTGGCCACCGGACCGCTGATGTCCAATGTCAGCCAGCAGAATCCCTCCTTGGGCGGGCCAAACAGAGCTTTGAGCCGGGAGCCTTCGGATGCCGTGGTGATCATGGCCTCAGCCACGCCGACTTCCAATTCGCCGGACAAGGTTTGGTTGGCGGCCATGGTAATCCGACCGCGCAGTGCCATGCGCGATTTGCTTTCGAATTTGAGGTTTTCCAAGGTCACCACGCCGGCATTGCGTTGGAAGACCGCCTCGGCGTTTTCGCCATTGAAGACCGGGGTTTGAAACCAATCATCCGCCAACAGTTGGGAGAGTGAGAGAAGAAAGGGAAAACCGGAAACCTCGATGCTCGAGGTGAGCGCGCTGCGGAAATCCACGGAGAGCTTGGCCGCCGGGTTTTCGCTGGGGTGGAATGAGAAATAACTCGATGGGCTGGCGGGAATGGAATCGACTTTGCCCGAGAAAAGCCGGCCGAGTGCCGGGCCGGTCAGACCGGTTAGCGGAAACGCCTTTACCTCCACAGCGAGGGTGGATGGATCGTCCGGGCTGTAGGGCTGAACGGTGCCTGAGAACTCAAGCACGCCGTTGTCATCAGATTCATCCATCACCTGCAGGCTGACGACGTCGATCTCCTTGCCGCGGAATTCGAGGAATGCGCGGTCCACCCGTAGTTTGGGCCAGCCCTGAAGGGTCAGATCCCCCCCATTGAGGGTGAATTGGGTGCGGCCGCTGAGCGGATTTTTAAACAGCGATCCTTCGGAATTGGAGAGCCGGATCGGGGGCGCGGTGGTGGTCCCCATCACTGTGTGGAACTTGGGAATCCGGTAGCGGTTGAAAAGCAACGGGATCTCTCCCGTTGGCGCGACTCCGATGCGAAGGCGTTGGTCGGGCTTGGGGATTTGGAGGACCAAGGTTCCCTCGGATACGGTGACCTCCTCGCCGGTCATCGACTTGCCAAGAAAACTCGATGGAAAGACCTCAGCAATCATACCGCGGAGGGTGAGGCTGCTGAGGACATTGCCTTCGGGCCAACGCAGCGAGAGCCCGCCGGCATTGGCGGTGGTTGGGTTCATCCGGAAGGTGGTGAGCTCGACTTGTGCCCCGGTGGTTTCACTAATTTTTGTGACCAGGCCATCGCGGAATGGCGGGCTGTTGGCATAGATGACGGCGGCACCGAAGCCCAAGCCAGCGACGACGAGCAATGACATGGCTGCGGAAACCTGCAGTACCCGCGCACGCCGGGTGCGCTTGAGCATCTCCTTTTTCGGTTGTTCACTGCGGCGCTTCCGTTTGCGCACGCGCATGGCCTGAGTGCCGTCGGCACGCACGACCAATTCACCATTTCCCTCAGGATTGCTGGGTGAGGTGTTCTTCAAGCGGTCCATCATTTCGTCGATGGAATATTTTTCGGGCTCGCTTGGGGCGGCTGGCATGGTGGCTGGAATGATAAGGGGGAGCGAGTGGATGGCCACTCACTTGTCCCGGTAAGGGCGTCCTGTTGGATCCATCAACTCCACGTTAATAAGGAAAAGAATGGCGGTGGACGTCGGTTGCTTGGCGCTGGACTGGAAGAAACGGCCGAGGAGCGGGATGTCGCCGAGGATCGGCGTCTTGTCCTGCACATTTTGAATGGATTCCCGCATCAAGCCACCGACGACGATGGTGCCGCCGTCGGCGACTTGAACGTTCGTAGACAGTGCCTGTTTGCTGAAAACAGGCATGAGGATGGTGTTGGAGGTGACCACCACCGTTTCCGGTCCGAAGAGGCCCTCCTGGGTGGAGTTGATCGGGCTGCCGTAATTCACGAAGCCGTCGAAGTCGCTGAAGGTCGGGTTGAGGGTGACGTCGATGTATTGTTTGTCGGCATCCACCACCGGTAGCACTTCAAGGTTGATGCCGACGTCCTTTTTGTCAAACGCGGTGGGAGTTGCGGGCGTCACCGGGGTGGTGCCGCCGGTTCCGACGGAGTTGGGCAGTTCCGGGGGCTCATACTCGGTGGCGTAGATGAACTCACGCACCATGGTGATGGAGGATGCTTGTCCGCTGCGGGTGACAATCGATGGTTTGGCCATCAGATCGACGCCTTTTTTCTGGTCGAGGCCGCGCATGAGGCCTTGGACCTGACCATCGGTGAACAGTCCGGTGACTGCGAGGACTCCAGGCGCGACAGAGGCGGCTTGGGCGGAGCGGTTCGGATTGGCAATCAGGTTGTCGATGCCGTTTTGCTGAATGGCGGTGGAACCGGAGCGGTTGCCATTGGTGATCACGCCGCTGGAGACCTGGCCGCCGGGTGCGGCGGGGACGCCATCGATCGAGGTGCCGTTGATCGGGCTGATGAAATCAGCTCCGGTTCTGCCGGGAGTATTACCCACGGTTCCGCCACTGGCGAAAACATTGCCGCCGGCATCCAAGGGGATTGGATTGAGCAGCCAGTCAAAACCGAGTTCTTCCAAGCGGGTTTGTTCGACCCGGATCATGGTGACGCGGACCACGACAACGACCGGTTCGGTCTGGGTGATGGTCTCGATGATTTGGGCGATGTAATCTTGGTTGAGCGGCGTGTTGATGACACGCAGAATATTATTGGAGGGGGTGTAGCTTGCGCTGGCCCCCTCAGGGAAATTGACACCTTGTTTGATGAGTGCTTCTTGGGCCCCCAGTCGCTGGGCGAGCAGTCCGGTGTTCGCTGGAGTGGTTCCGAAGGGGTCGTCGGCGGCGGCTCCGGCTCCGGACTCGCCGCCACCGAGGTTGCTGATGAAATCCGGCGGCACCCGGTAGGTGCGGGAAATGAGCTCGTCGGTGGTGGCCCCCAGGGGCTTGATGATCACGGCGAAGTCGTCCGTCGTGACAGCCGTTTGAGTCATGTCGGTGACGTATTTCAGTGCTTGGGAAAGAGGAACTTGAGAAACCCGAAGGTCGAATCGCAGACTGCGGATTTTCTGCGCCAGTTCCGACTGTGGATCACCCAAATTGACGGCGATATTGACACCCTTTTTCGTGGGATCGGGTTCGGTGGTGTCGTTTTCTGCGGCGCGGAAGCGGAGGAATTCAAGTGCCTCTTCCAAGGTCGCCTGATCGAGGGCGATGTTCGGGATGATAATGCGATCCAGCTTGTTGGAGACGGGGATAAATGGAGCGTTGATCCCGCTGGGACCCAGTTCGGCGAGTGCGAGATCGAAGTCCAAGGGAGGGACTGGCGTCTCCCATGCGGCATCGACTTGGCCAAGAATTTCCGCGCGCGACTGATCGTAAGCGGATCGGGAATAGCCGCTTTTGGCACCGGCGACTTGTTCGAGGCCGCGGCGGGCGGCGCTGTTGGCGGGGTCGATGCGGAGCACCTTTTCATATTCCGATTTCGCCTGATCGTATTTTCCAAGGTCGAAGGCTCCTTGGGCGGTGTAGAGCCGGCGGCGCACGGAATCGACGTTTTTGGCGTGTTCGGCGGTGAGCGCGGGGTTGGTACGGATCGGATCGTCCAGTTCGGCGCGGAAGGCGAGGGCACCCGGGTTATCGGGGGCGACGGAGGCGATGAGCACTTGGTCCACGGCCGCTTTTGCGCCGGCCACGTCACCTTTGCGGGAGAGGACGCGGGCGTGCTCGACGGAGGCTTGGGCGTAGCGCTGAGTGGCGGCGGCGCGGAGTTCTGATGAAATCGGCGCGTTCGGGATCAACTCGCGGGCACCGGCATAGGCTTCCGTAGCTTCGCTGTAGCGGGCGCTTTGATAAGCCTCGTCGCCTTTGCGGAGGAGTTCGCGGGCTTCGTCGATGGCCACGCTGCGGCGCGATTGTTCCGACTCGGCAAGGCTGGTTCCTCGCTGTGGTTCGCCACTGTGCAAGGGAACGATCAGAAAGGCCGTGGCCAAAAGGGCGGCACGGCCACGGGAAGAGTTGATGGGTTTGAGGATCTCCATGCGAATGGTTGACGCGACGTATAGAGAGCTTGGGAAGCGAGCGTAAGCGTAAAATCCGAAAAAATCATCTTTTCGGAGGCCAGGGGAATTCCAGCTGAATCTCGATCCGCCGCCGCTGCGCGGGGCGGGGCCGCTGGCAGGCCGGAAAGCGTTGTTCGAGCAGCGACTGGACCTTGCGCAAGAGCGGCAGTAGGGTGTTCATGGGATAAGTGTTCCCATGAACCTATCTGAAGTCAAGCCAGCGATTTGGAATTTGCGATTTGGTGCTTTGCTTCTTCCGCATCTCTTTGAATTTGAATGCGGAGGGCATCGAGTGACGAGAATTTTTGCTCGGGGCGAAGGTGGCGTTCGAATTCGATTTCCAGTTCTTGACCATAGAGATCGCCGGAGAAATTGAACAAATGAACTTCGAGGGTGCGGGAATTTCCTTCCACGGTCGGTCGCATCCCCAAGTTGGCGACACCGCCAAAGTCATGGCCATCCGGGAGAATCGTTCGCACGACCCAGACGCCGTCCGGTGGGAGTTGGGCATCTCCGGTGGCGCAGTTGGCGGTGGGGAAGCCGATGGTGCGCCCCAGTTTCCTGCCCTCGACCACGGTTCCACTGATGGAATAAGGCCGGCCGAGCATCTTGGCGGCATCGGCTAGGTTGCCATCGTGAATGGCTTGGCGGATGCGGGTGCTGCTGATGCGGTCGCCTTCAAGCATCACCGGGGGCACGGCTTCCAAACGAAACCCGCGAAGTTCCGCCTGCTGCCGGAGAAATGGCACATCCCCACTGCGGTTGTGCCCGAAGCGCCAATCTTCGCCCACGGCGATGGTACGGATGGGCGCCGCGGTGAGTTTTTCGATGAAATCCGCAGCTTCCATCGCGGCAAAGGCGGCATCGAAATGCAGTGGAATAAACAACTCGATGCCGAGATCACGAACAATTTCCGCCTTGTGATGGAGCGTGGCGAGCAGCGAGGCGGGGGCTTTTCCCGGGGCGATGACGCGGATCGGGTGAGGATCGAAGGTCAGCATTCCAGCGAGGCCGCCGTCCTTGGCGGCAGCCTGCACCGCGCGTGCGATGACCGCTTGGTGGCCGATGTGGACTCCGTCAAAAACGCCAAGGGCGAGATGCAGCGGAACGCCGAGTTCCGATAGTTCTTCAAGGCGGTGGCGAATCAGCACATGGCTGCGATAACAAGCGGACGGCTGGACTTCAAGCCCTTCGCACGATGGGCCGGCTGTTTTACAAAGTTGCGCCTGATTGGGTTCTCACGGTTTGATTTTTTTGTCGCACCCGCAGCCATGGTCGCAGCCGGTATTTTTTTTGGGCCGGGCGAGGCGGACGAGGAAAATCGTCAGAGTGAGGATGACGACGGCGGAGGCGGTTGTGGTTTGCCAGTCCATAAATTTATTAGAATCCGAGAAGTTTACCGGTTTGGAAAACGATGAGTGAAGCGGCGTAGGCGAAACCGGTCATGAAGAAGAACTGCCCGACGGCCCATTTCCACGATCCCGACTCGCGGGCGACGACGGCACTGGTTGGAAGGCATTGTAGCGCATAGATGAAGAAGACCAACAGCGAAATGAGAGAGAGCGTGGTGAAAATCGGCCGACCGTCCGGCCACTTGGCGGCAGAGAGCCGATCCCGCAGGACGCTGCGGGTTTGTTCTTCGCTTTCGGCCTCGTCAACGCGGTAAAGGATGGCCATGGAGGAAACGAAAACTTCGCGCGCGGCGAAGGAGGTCAGGATCGCGGTGCCCATCCGACCATCGAATCCGAGGGGTTTCACAATGGGCTCGATCACCGCGCCGATGCGGCCCATGGCGCTGTGGGCGAGGGCTTCCGCGTCATCGTCGGCCGGAGATTTCGGATAGGTGCTGAGCGCCCAGAGTAAAATGGATAGGCCGAGAATGATGGTGCCGGCTTTTTTCACAAATGCCCAGGCGCGGTCGAGCACATGGCGGAAGATGTAGTCCCACTGCGGCTTGCGATAGGGGGGGAGCTCCAGCAGGAAATGCCCCGGAGTGATGTCTTCGCCGAGGCGGCCGCGCAGGATCCGTGCGACCACGAATGCGGTAATGGTGCCCAGCGCGTAGATGGCGAAGAGCACGAGCGCCTGTTTCCAAGTGCCCTCGCTCTCATGCAGCAGCAGCGGAACGACGAGGAAATAAACCGGCAGGCGTGCCGAGCAGCTCATCCACGGCGCGACGAAAATGGTGACCAGGCGTTCTTTGGATGAATCGATGGTGCGCGTGGCCATCACCCCGGGGATGGCGCAGGCGTAGGAGCTGAAAAGTGGCAGGAACGATTTGCCGCTCAGTCCCGCTTTGGCCATCACGCCGTCCATCAGATAGGCGGCACGCGCCATGTAGCCGGAGCTCTCTAGCAGCCCGATGAATAAAAATAACAGAATGATCTGCGGCAGGAACATCACGACTCCGCCGACGCCACCGAGCATGCCATCGACGATCAGCGAGCGCAGGTCGCCCTCGGCCATCAGTGAGCCGATCCATTCGCCGAGCACGCCCTGACCGGCTTCGATCCAGCCCATCGGAATCTGGGCGAAGGAGAAGATGGACCAGAACACGGCGAAAAAAATCGCGAGCATCGAGATCCAGCCATAGATCGGATGAAGCAGGATTGCGTCGATTCGATCAGATAGCGTTTGTTGGTGGGCGTCCGGGCGGCGGGCTGCCAATTCGCAAAGCCGGGTGATGAAGGCGCGTCTGCCGGATTCTGGGTCGGTGGGGTCCGTCACCCATGTGGCTTCAGCGGCGATGGGTAGTGGAAAACGCAGCGCTTGTTTCAGTTCGACGATGCCTTTTCTCGCATTCGCCTGCATTGGGACCACCGGGATGCCGAGTTCTTCGGAAAGTTTCGCGGGATCGAGGCGCAGGCCGGTTTTTTCCGCCAAATCCACCATGTTAAGGGCGAGGATGGCGGGCAGGCCGAGCTCAATGATTTGGAGCGTGAGTTGCAGGTGGCGTTCGAGATTGGACGCGTCCACCACGCAGACGACGAGGTCCGGTTTTTGGTCGCCGGGAAGCGCCCCGGTGAGGGCGTCCAAAGCGACTTTTTCGTCCGGCGAATTCGCCCGCAGCGAGTAGCAACCGGGCAGGTCGAGCACGCGCAGCTTGCGGCCGTGCGGGGTGAAGGTTTCACCGGATTTCACCGTCACGGTGACGCCGGAGTAATTGCCGATATGTTGGTTGGAGCCCGTCAGCGCATTGAAAAGGGTGGTTTTCCCGGAGTTGGGATTCCCGATGAGCGCAATGGTGGAGTGGCTTTCCGTGGCGGTGGACATGGCGGTTCTCAATCCACGGGAGAAACTAACACCTGTTCCGCGAGCTCACGGCTGATGGCCATCCGGGTGCCGCAGAACGAACAAATCATGTTGCGGCCTTGGCTCAGTTTGCGGAGTTGCAATTCCTCGCAGAATCCCAAATCGCGCAGGCGATCACACCCGGGGCCGCTCAAAACACGGATCTGCACATCGCAACCGACCTTGACTTGATTCAGGGTCATTGCGCTGTCGATTTTCAAATCGGCTGCAAGTGCGTGGGGCATCTGACAGGGAGGATCGTCAATTGAGACTGATTTGCAACAGGAAAATCCGCGCTGAGAAATTTTCCTGTCGCAGCGGTTGGAGGAATCACTCAGCGCCCTTCGCGAATCCGTTCCGCCAGCATCGGCGGAAGTCCGGCGGCGATGATTTTTGCTTGGGTCTTGGCGATGTCATACTCGATCCGCCGGAAAACGACCATTTTGTGTTCGAGATCGAAAATCGCGTAACAAGCGCGCCAATCACCATCGCGCGGCTGGCCGACGGAGCCGACATTGATGAAATATTTCGCGTTGTCCTCGATCACCACCGCCTCGGCGGGGACTTCCACCACTTTGTCGGTCTTCATGTAAACCCGCGGCACGTGGGTGTGGCCGTGGAAGCAGAGCTGGGTGAATTGGTAGGAAAAATTCGACATCGCATCGAAGCGGTTGGTCACGTAGTTCCAATTCGCCGGTTGATCGAGAGTGCTGTGGACCACCGTAAAATCGGAGACTTGGCGGACCATGCGGAGGCGGGTCAGCCATTGGCGCTGCTCGTCGCTGAGCTGGAGCCGCGTCCATTCGAGGGCGGCGGCGGCGACTGGATTCATGCTGTCGAGCGAATGGTTTCCGGAAGCGTCCTCGTCGTGATTCCCCTTCACGGTCGGGCAGTTCATCGCCCGGACGATTTCAAGGCAGGCCGAAGGGTCCGCATTGTAGCCGACCACGTCTCCCATGCAGACATAATCGGTAACACCTTGCTGCGAAGCATCTTCGAGGACGGCCTCGAGGGCTTCTAGATTGGCGTGAATGTCACCGAAAAGAGCGATCCGCATGGAGTGGGGAAAAGAGTGGGTTGCGAAGTTCGCCATTGGCGGCGGGTCTGTCGAGGCGAAACCTAGCGTCAATCCTTGAACCATTGGTCAAGGCTGGCCGGGCTCTGCAAGGGTTGTTTGAAAATGCTCTCCGTGGTGGAGATCGAGAGCAGTTTCTCCAATCCTTCCAGAGCCTGCGCCACGCCATCAATCGGGAATCGCTCGCGGGTTCGCTGCCAGTGGCCACTTAACGCCTCGTATGCTTTTGCCGGTGTTTCAAACAATTCGATCGCCCGTTTCATGGCATCCATCTCCGGATTTTCGTGGGCTTCCAAAACGAACAGCAGCACCAGCAGGGTGGGGGTGCGGTTCCGTTGGGTGGCGTAAAGCGAGCGCGCCATGGCGAGTGCTTCCTTCTCCCGCCCTTTCACGCGGGCGAGCGAATAAAATTGCGAGCGACTCACATAAGGCAGCGCCTTGCCCGTGGCCGCCGAATTCCCATAAGCCTCCGCCGCCGCAGCGAAGGTCTCGTCCGGATCGCGGAATGCCGGGTATTTGTTGGTGTCCGAGAGCAGAAATCCCAAATTGGCATACAGACTCCAATCGTCCGGGTTGTTGCGGATGCCACGTTCCAGAAACGCGCGGCCTTTGAGGATGGCCGCCCGCCACGATTCGCGCCGGCGCAGCGAGGGCATCGTCGAGTCGTTCATGTAATAGGACGCCGCATTGTAGGCCATGTGCCAAGAGCCGGTTTCCCAGTAGTAGCGGGTGCGTGGTGCCAGATCGACGATTGTATCGAAGGTGTCCGCCACATCATCCCAGCGTTGTTCCTGGAAAAACGTAAACGCTCGGAGGTTCAAAAACGTCGCCACCAGCGTCCGCAATCCCCCCAATGCCACGGCGGAACTCGTCTGCCCGATTTTATCCCGGGTGCCGACTTCCAGTGGCGGCGGCGTCAGGCCGGTTCCGCGCAGATCCTTGCTCAGCGCCGCCTCGAAGGGCATGCGCACCGCCCCGAAGGCGAGCAACGCCACGATCAGAATCCCGGTTTTTCGCCAGCGTTTCACGATCTTAAAATTCCTTTTCGGCGAAAATATACCACGATGCGAGGGTGAAAAACACCGCGTAAAACAAACCGATCAGCGTCAATTTCGCCAGCATCACCAGCGGGAACACCTGGCCTTCGATCACCGCGTCGATCACGTTGAACAGCTGGAAATCCGGCAGCACCAGCGAGATCAACAGCGAGGCGATCCTTGCGATCACGCCCTCACCCGCCGCCCCGGCCTGCAGATAGACATCCCGTGCGTCCGCTTGGAAGTGGCCGATGAAATAAATCAGGAAACTGATGATCGTGGTGAACAACGTGCTCGTCGAAAAAGTCGAGATCAGCAGCGCCAGCGAAGCCATGATCGACGCCCGCAAAAACACCGCGAACACCGCCCCTTGCAATGACCAGTTAGGCCCGTGCATCAGCGTTTCCGCACGCAGCGACGCGATCGCCTCCTCCGGCCACTCCTGCGCCTGCGCCATCGCCACCTGCTGCTCCATCACCATCCCGGTGCGGATGTGCAGCACCGAAGTCATCAGCACATCCATCAGCGCCAACGACACAAACACCAACATCAACACCCCTAACAATTTCCCGGCCAGATAGTCAAACCGCGGCACCGGCTTCGCCAAAATCGTGTAAAGCGTCCGGTCCTCCACATCCTTCGGCAGCAGCAGCGCCGTCGCCACGATCGAGAGCACCACGGAAAACAAAGTCATCGTCCCCAGCGACCAGCTTTTGATCGAGCGCAGCACGTTGATGCCGACCGATTCCGGCCCTTCATGCTGCGGCAGGTCGAAAAAATTGCTGGCGATCGCGATCACGCCGAAAACCGCCAGGAAATAGAAAACCTTCATCCGCACCAATTGCGTGAACGCATGCAGCGCGATGACCAGAATGCGGCCCGTGTGCGAGCCTTGGGAATGGGTGGCGGTGCTCATGATTTGTCTCCTTTCGTCGTCTCCCGGAGAAACAACCGCTCCAAGGTCGTGCGGGGTTTGCCGGTGCGCACCAGCGAGGCACCCGAACTGCCCACCAGCGCGGTGATTTGTGAAATCAGCTCCGGGCTCGCGTCTTTAAGAATGATCTCGGTCTGGTCCTCGATGGCGATCAAGTCCTCCAAGCGGCCTTCCTTCACCATTTTTCCGCGGAAAATTATCCCGACGTGATCGCACACCTCCTGCACCTGCTCTAACAAATGTGAGCAAAGAAAAACCGTGATGCCACGCTCGCGCAGCTTCATAATCAGATCCCGGATCTGCCGCGAGCCGATCGGGTCCACGCCCGCCGTCGGCTCGTCGAGAATCACCAACCTCGGCTCCTGCACCAACGCCTGCGCCAGCCCGATGCGTTGCAGCATGCCCTTCGAATACCCGCCGATCCGCCGGTCCCGCGCCTCCTCCAAATCCACCAATGCTAACAACTCGCTCACCCGCTCTTCCAACGGGCGTCCTTTCAACCCGCAAAGTTTCCCGTAAAACCGCAGCGTCTCCGCGCCGCTCAAGTGTTTGTAGAAATATGGATTTTCCGGCAGAAACCCGACGTCATTGCGCGAATCCACTTTCAGCGAATCCTTGCCGAAAATCGCGCAGGTCCCGGCCGTCGGTGCCACTAGACCCAGCAACGCCTTCATCGTCGTCGATTTTCCCGAGCCATTCGGCCCGATCAGGCCGTAAACCTCGCCCGGCATGATCCGAATCGAGACATCATCCACAGCGCGCAGCATCTCCCGGCGGAAGGACGTTTTAAAGTCCTTCACCAGGTTCCTAATTTCAACAGCAGGAATTGTTTCACCCATCAACACGAGGATGCTTACGATCTCGGGCCATCATGGCAACGGGCAAATTTTCATTTTTTGGGTCTTGATTCCCAACTGATATTGAAATGATGAATAGGCATTCCCGGCCTCGAACATATTGAAGTTTCATCGAAGTTTCCGAAACGCCGATCGCTGCGCTGGGAGCGGATGAACTCCGCGCCTCCATCCCCCCGCACCCGCAGGCAAATGTTCTACCGCATTCGCGTGCGGCTCAAATGAGACCGCCAAGTCAATTTCAGGGCTCTCGATCCGGCTTCCCAATCAGCGGATGGTCACCGGCTTCGGCGGGCCGGTGAAATACTTTCCTCCGAGGCGGGTCTTCAGACGCAGATACCACTTTTGGCCCTTCACAAGCTTGATGCCGGCGGTGGTGGAGTTGAAGGCAAACTTGGTGGTTGATTTGGCCAATACGTTGAGCTTTTTAGGCTCCAGCCAGTCGCATCGGCTGGTCTTGATATCGTCGATGAAGATTCCCGTCGGCAACTTCGGAGCAGATTCGTGGGTATAGAGCGCGCCGCCGGTGGTGTAGTAGCGGAAACGAACGCGCAGTGGCGTGCTGGATACGGGCAGGCCGATGCTCATGGTTGACTTGCCGGTGTCATATTGGGTGTTGGAGACGCCCTTGATGGGTTTGCCGACCGGCTTCCATGTGATGCCTTGGTTGTTGGACGTTTCCACCACCAGAATGCTGGTGGTCGTCATAAAACCCCTGCGGAAAAGGAAGCTGAGCTTGGCTCCTTTATTCGGCAGGATTTCGCGGTCGATCTCGAAGAACTGATCGGGCACTCCACGGGCGATGAGATCGTAGGAAACTGGGAAGGTGAGACGGAAAGATGCCTTCTTGGAAACCGCCCCAAAACCCGGGAGCGTGCTTCCCAATGCCATCAAGCTGTAGTTACTGCCCGTGCCGTCGATGATTTTGGCGGTTTTGGCATTTTCCGCATTTTCCACCCAAGTGGCGGGCTGGCGGATGAGTGCTTCGACTTGAAGCGCTTCGCATCCAGGAGGTGGCGTGAAGTTGTAGGTAGTTGTTTCGGCGACCTTCGGAGAGGCGGAGCCGTTGACGGATTGGTTGGATGTGATGCGGTTCGGGTTGATGAGCGTCACCGAATACGAATGATTTTTTGGAACGCCGGGGCCTTCGATGCCGCTGACTTGGATCCGGTAACTTGTGTCATTGTAAACATTCTGTGAGGCGATATCGGCGCCGACCTGCCAAACAATGGCCGGATCACCAAATCCAACGGTATTTCTGACGGACTTCAGCGGGACCGTAGTGCCTGCCGAGTTGGTCATCTTAACGATGGCCGCTGAAAAATCGGCACCGGAGTAACTCAGCGACCAGAACGGGGTGTTGAGTTGGGCTGGGAAAAACCCGGACGGCGGGTAGCTGATAAAGGAATTTTTGTCCGGGCTGGCGAGCTCGCTGGCATTCTGCGAAACGTAGAAAACGTTGGTGGGTGGAACCAATGCCGATGCGCCGGGTTGATCGCCGGTGGCATAGTCGGTGCCGATTGGATAAAGGCACCAGCGGCGGTGTCCCACCGAGGAATTCCAAATGGATAATGCAGCATCCGCTGGTTGCGCTTCGATCATGTATTCCGTGATCGCCCCTGGTCCGTAAAGTCCGAAGGCGATGTTGCCATTGGCATCGGCGTTCCAAGCGGAAGTTGACCACCCTTTCAGTGAGGAAGCCGGATTGTGATTCATTGCCGGATTCTCTCCGGTTGCGGCGTTGAAATTTTTAACCAGCATCATCGCCCCGAGCTGGGCGGCTGTGGATTTGAGGGTCGAGCTTGGCGGTTTGTGAGGATCCTCCTCTTTGATCACCGCCGTGGAACCGGTGTTGACTTGTGCGCCTGCCGGACTTCCGCACATCGCGCGGAAGTAATTCAGCCGGCGCTCGACGTCGGCTACAAATTCCTTCGAGACGCTTCCCGCGCTGGTGGAGTAATTGCCGGTCCATTTGATGCGCTTTTCGTAACCTTCCGAGGCCATGTAAATGGCCTGCCAGAAAGCGACCACGTCATTGCGGTTCTCTGCGTTTACCGAGAAGCCGCGGCTGGGCATCGGAGAAGTGTATATTCTAGGTTGCCATGCGATGAGGGCACTTGGAAGTCCGGCCACGGCCAACGCAGCGAGTTGGGACGGGAATAATTGATAGCGGGTCACAATGAATTTGGGAGTCAATTTCAAACATTCGTTACCTTCGGTTGCCTTGATACTTAAATTACCTGAAGTATCTGAAGTTCGGCAAAGTTCTTAATAGAATTCGCGATCAAGAGCAATTTTCAAGTATTTGATAGTGAGGTGAGATGAATCGAATGATGCGATCCAGATTCGGTTTTTGGGAGTCAATTTTCACTTAAGTATCAAAAAAACAGTGATTTGTGGAAATATTCGGATTTGATCAGGGCTGCTTGATTCTGGTCTGATTGAGGCGGCTTTTGTGAGAATTTTAATACGGATTTACGAAATAAAATAGCAAATGGGTGGTGAAGGCGTTCGCACTGACAGTCATTGAGGTTGCTTAAAACGGTCAGTCACCCCTGTTCAAGGAACTGCCACTCTCTTGATCATCTGCTAGGGGTGAGGTTCCAGATGTGCTCACAGTAATCCCGGATCGAGCGGTCAGACACGGAGAATGGGTGCTCGTCGCGGTATTTTGGGGTGCTCGGCGGTTCCTCTTTAGGAAAACCAGGCAACACCAGCTTCGAAAATCGGCTGGTGCTTGTTTCCGGGGAGGTTTTTGGCGACGAACTTACCGGCGCGTTCGGTGTGCGCCATTTTGCCGAAGACCCGGCCACAGGGTGAGGTGATGCCTTCGATCGCGGATCGCGAACCGTTCGGGTTTAATGCGATGCCCATTGAGGGTGCGCCGTTCTGATCCACATACTGTGTGGCGATCTGGCCGTTCGCCGCGAGTGCGGCAATGACTTCGGGGGATGCGTGAAATTTCCCCTCACCGTGGGAGACCGGCACGCTGTGGATCTCTCCCAACTGGGTTTTGGAAAGCCATGGCGAGAGCACGCTGACGATGCGGGTGTTGGCGTAGCAGGAGATGTGGCGGCCGATGCTGTTATGGACCAGCGTGGGCGCGGCGGCTTCAGGGTCGCGAATTTCGCCGTAGGGTACAAGGCCGGTTTTGATGAGCGCTTGGAAGCCGTTGCAAATGCCGAGAATAAGACCGTCGCGGTTTTTCAGGAGGTCCATGATCGCGTCCGCCACCCGGGGATTGCGGATGATGGTGGCGATGAATTTTGCGGAGCCGTCCGGTTCGTCACCCGCGCTGAATCCGCCGGGGAACATCAGGATTTGGCTTTGGGAAATTTGCTCGGCGATGGCCTTGATCGATTCGTCGATGTGTCTGGGGGTTAGATTTCGGAAGACCAGGATTTCTGCGTCGGCACCAGCTTCGCGGAAGGCTTTGGCGGAGTCATATTCGCTATTTGTTCCCGGGAAGGATGGGATGAGAACCTTGGGTTTTGCGAGCGAGGTGTTCCGATTGCGGACTTGGAACAATCGGGATTCCATGATTTCCACTTTCTCTTCGCTGCTTTCGGCTTGGGTCGGATAGATCGGCTCCAGCGTCGCGGTCCAAACGTCTTGGAGTTCGTCGAGCGTGTGGGTTTCGCCGTTGAGTGCCAGGACGGCGGTCTCGGTGGTGGTGCCCAGAGTGGTCGCGCCGAATTCCACGGGCAGTGGATTTCCATGCTCGATAAGGAAACCGAAATAGCGTTCGCGACTGAGGTCGAGGTCGGCGTTGATTTCCGCGCCGATGTGGTTGCCGAAGGCCATTTTCGCCAGTGCGGCGGCGATGCCGGCTTGGCCGATGTGATGGAGGGAGAGGATTTTCCCAGCCACGTTCAGTTGGTGCAGCGCGGCGGCCGTCTGCTGGAGCCCGGCGAAATCCGGGAGTTGATCCGAATCACGGGAAACTTCCACAAAGGAAATCGTGGAGCCCGGTTGTTTGAACTCCGGGGAAAGGGCAAGGCTGGCTTTGCCGGGAGCCAGTGCGAAGGAAACGAGGGTCGGCGGGACGTCGAGATCGTTGAAGGAGCCGGACATGGAATCCTTGCCGCCGATGGCGGCGAGGCGCAGCGAGTGTTGCGCGTGGAAGGCACCTAACAGAGCGGCGAATGGCAGCCCCCAGCGCTTCGGGTCGTTGCCGAGGCGTGGGAAATATTCTTGGAGCGTGAGGCGCACGTCGGACAAGCGTGCCCCGGCGGCGACGACCTTGCAGACGGATTCGGTGACGGCGTAAACGGCGCCGTGGAAGGGCGATTTTTCGGATAGATAGGGATCGAAGCCCCAGGCCATGAAGGTGGCAACGTCGGTGTCGCCCTCTAACAATGGAAGCTTCGCCACCATCGCGTCCGGCGGGGTGATTTGGTTTTTTCCTCCAAACGGCCAGAGCACGGTGCCCGCGCCGACAGAGCCGTCGAACATTTCACCGAGGCCTTTTTGAGAGCAGATGTTGAGAGAGGCGAGCTGATCCGTGATTCTTGAGCGGTGATCCGTGGGGATGGGAAGGTCCGGCGGACGTTGATAGATCACCGGGTCGATGAAACGTAGGGTTTTGCCATCTTCGCCGACGAGGACATTTTCGTCGTGGAGGTCCTCGATGAACAGGTCTTCGGAAGGGAGGTAATAGTCGTCATTGCGGAAGCGGAAGGCTCCAAGAGCATTCATGTGGGCCTCGACCTGGGCGCGGGAGGCTCCGAAATGGATGCCATCGGCATCCAGCACTGCATAGGCCTCAGGTTGGGAGACCACGAAATCAATCCGGCCGTCATGATCGACCAGGCCTATGATGGTGTAGGCGGTGTCCGGGAAAATAATCCGGTGCAACCGCAGGCGTTCAAGATACTGAGACCAGTGTCCATGATAATTGCCGTTGTTGGCCTTGATGTATTGGCCGGTCCCGTCGGGATAGACCCTTTGTTCGGCCCCACCCAGCTCACCGGTTGCCCGCCATTTGGTTTCGAATTCACTGGGGTCGATGAAGAGATCGTTCAGGCTGCGTCGTATTTGCTGCTCTTCAACGGTGCGTAGGGCTCTGTGGAGTTCGTATCGCTCGGCTTTGCTCTTTGGGATCGCGATGCCAGATTTCTGGCTTGCTTGATGGACTCGCTCAAGGACCTTGGCGATTGATTCGCCTGCAGCGCCAAGGCTTTCTCGCAAGCTGATTTGTGGGCTTCGTTCAAGTAGATTTGTTCGTTGTTCATGGTGAGAAGATAAACCGTCTGTCAAGGAGCGGGAAGTGACGTGGACTTTGGCGGTCTGTTGGACGCCGTTGGTATCGAGGAAGGCGCGGCTGAGATTGACGATGGTTTTACCGCGCCAGGTCATGATGAGGCGGCCGCTGTCGGTGACGTCGGCGACGTGGACGCATTCGAGGTTTTCCTTGTCGGCCTCGGCGATGAAGTAGGCGATTTCCGATGGCTCAACGCAGACGGCCATGCGCTCTTGGGATTCGGAAATCGAAAGTTCGGTGCCGTCGAGTCCGTCGTATTTTTTCGGAACGGCATCGAGGTTGATGACGAGTGAGGGGGCGATTTCACCGATGGCGACGGAGACGCCGCCGGCGCCGAAGTCGTTGCAGATTTTAATTTTTCGGGTGAGTTCCGGGTTGCGGAACAGGCGCTGGATCTTGCGCTCGGTGGGGGCGTTGCCTTTTTGGACTTCGGCGGAGTTTTCGAGGGCGGTTTCGGTGTGTTCCTTGGAGGATCCGGTGGCACCGCCCACACCGTCGCGGCCGGTGCGCCCGCCGATGAGCAGGATCACATCGCCGGGGGCCGGGCTGCTGCGGAAAACCTGTGAACGGGGGGCGGCGGCGACGACCGCGCCGATTTCAAGGCGCTTGGCGACGTAGCCGGGGTGATAGACTTCGGCGACCTGGCCGGTGGCGAGGCCGATTTGGTTGCCGTAAGATGAATAACCGTGCGCGGCGACCTGGCAGATTTTTTTCTGAGGCAGCTTGCCGGGCAGGGTTTCCGCGAAAGGGGTGAGGGGATTGGCCGCGCCGGTGACGCGCATCGCCTGATAGACATAGGAGCGGCCGGAAAGCGGATCGCGGATGCAGCCGCCGAGGCAAGTGGCCGCGCCGCCGAAAGGTTCGATCTCAGTCGGGTGGTTGTGCGTCTCGTTCTTGAACATGACCAACCACTCTTCGCTGCGGGAACTTGAAATTTCAGATTTGAGATTTGAAATTTCGACGGGGACGACGATGGAGGCGGCGTTGACTTCTTCGGAAACTTCGAGGTTGTCGAGTTCGCCAGAGGCGCGGAGTTCGCGCATGCCGATGAGGGCGATGTCCATCAGGGTGACCGGCTTGTCGCTGCGGCCGAGATTCTCGCGGGTGGCGAGATAGGTTTTCCAGGCGCGTTCGACCACTTCGGCACCCTCGTCGAAGGTGGCTTCGGTGATGGCGGTGAGGAAAGTGGTGTGGCGGCAGTGATCGGACCAATAGGTGTCCAGCATCTTGATCTCGGTGATGCTCGGATCGCGTTTTTCCTCGTCACGGAAGTAAGTCTGGCAGAAGGCGACGTCTTCGGCGGTCATCGCAAGGTCGAAGCGGGTGCGGATTTCTGTGGGGTTTTCGTCGGTGAATCCAGTTAGAATGGCGACGTCCGGTGGGGAGTTGGGGGGCTGGCGGTTGGAAACCGCCGCCACGGGGACCTCGTGCGAATCCACGGCGTTGATTACGTAGGATTTCACGCGGCTGATTTCTTGCTCCGTTAGGTCGCCTTCAAGGATGATGACTTTGGCGGAGGCAACGAGCGGGCGCTCCTTGCCGGTGAGGATCTGCACGCACTGCGCCGCGGAATCCGCGCGCTGGTCAAACTGGCCGGGAAGAAATTCAACGGCGAAAGCGGTTTCGTTTCTCGCGAGGGTGAGGGTTTCCGAAATCGTATCCACCTGTGGCTCAGAAAGAATCAGCCGGGAAGCGCTGGTGAATTGCTCCGTGGAAAGGCCGTCGATGTCGTAGCGTTGGACGATGCGGACGCCGCTGAGGCCGGGGAGTTCGAGCGACTCGTGGAGGTCGTGCAACAGGTGGCGGGCTTCGGCGTTGTGGTCGGCCTTTTTTTCGACGAAAATGCGATTCATGGGAACGGTGAGCGACAGAGCTTTGGAAAGCGCTGGATCCTAGGACGCCGGACTGCGAGCGCAAGCGGAATGGGCGGATCACTGCTGATGCCAACGGGCACCCGTATTTTCGGGGTGTGGAAACTTTTCGACGGATCGCCCATCGGCTGCCCTTGAGTGGCTCGTCGTTGATACTCCGAGTCCCTCAATGCGGTGGCGAAGACGGATCGCTACGGGCCATTCCGCCGGAGCCAGCCTTTGTGACTTTAGCGTCGCTTGAAGCGGGCTTCGTATTCCTGATGAAGTGCGAAGTAACGTGCTTCAAGCTCCGGCAGGGAGAGCGCTTCCAAAACCCCGCGGGGGCTTTGGAGTTTTTCGAGAAATTCTTCCAGAGTTTGGATTTTCCCGATCCAGAGACCTTCCTCACGGCCTTGGGAAATACCTTGGGAAATACCTTGGGAAATACCTTGGGAAATACCCTCCATCCGGCCTTCTGCTTTTAGTTTTTCTGCGACGGACATGGCACGTTTTTCGAGTTCAGGATTCGCGGTCAGGCTACTGTAGATTTGCCGGGCGTCAAGCTCGCTGTCGGCATGCAGCGCGTAGAGCAACAAGCGCCCGAGCAGGGTATCGGGCACTTGTTCGACCAGGCTTTCCGCCAGCCAGCGGAAGTATTCGAGCAATTGGCGCTCGCGGGCGAGTTTCATCAAGTTCAGCACGATCCTGAGTTGTATGTCGCTTTCTTCCGCTGCCGGATCACAGCGGCTGAGGTCGAGCAGGGCATGATGGAACTTCGGGAGAAACGGCAACAGATCGGCGGCGATTTCATTCGGTAGATCGAATAGATCCTCGAACGCGGTCGAAAAATTCCAGTGATCCGGCCCCTGATGGAGGACAAATGGCAGTACCGGCGGCAGCGGCAGGCCGTTGGCTTTATGCTGCTGTGTGAGGATTTCTCCGATGTATCCGAGCAGGCGCAGGGGCATGGTGGGATCGACCGTGCTCTGGTGCTCGAAAAGCAAATAAAGCAGGGTTTCGCGCCCACCCAGACGGACTGAAAACAGCAAATCCGAGTGGACTTGTTGGAGACTGGATTTAACGAAGGACGCTGGAATGACGGCCAGCGAGGTCCAGTCGATACGGGCGGCGATGGCTTGCGGGAGGTGGCTTTTGAAAAACGCGATAGCGTGCCCCGGCTCCGAGAAGATCGCTTTGAAAAACGCGTCGTTTGGATGCGTAGAAAGGTCGGTGTCCGGCGGAAATTCCTCCATGCGGCACTTCTAGCAACTGGGATCGAAGGCAGCAAGTTGCAAGGCCGAAGATGACCGCCTCGGAAAAAACGAATCAAATTGAGCGGCTCAGGGCTTCTTGATGGAGGTGCTCCAGTTCGATCTCGGAAATCGGCGTGGGATCCGGATACTCGAAAATTTCGCCCTCGAAATTGCGCAGGGTGATGCGCCCGGCGGAGGTATCCACCACGTAGTTCGGGTTGATCGGAATTTTCCCGCCGCCTCCCGGGCCGTCGATGACGAACTGGGGAATGGCGTAGCCGGTGGTGTGGCCGCGCAGGCCCTCGATGATCGCGACACCTTCCGCGACGGGTGTTCTGAGGTGGGACGAGCCGTTGATCAGGTCGCACTGATAAAGGTAATAGGGCTTCACCCGGCACATCAGGAGTTTCTGAATGAGAGCCTTTTGCACTTCCACGCTGTCGTTCACGCCGCGGAGCATGACGCTTTGGTTGCCGAGTGGGACGCCAGCGTCGGCGAGCCGGCCGAGGGCGTCACGGACCTCGGTGGTGAGTTCGCGCGGGTGGTTTGTGTGGATGGAGATGAACAGCGGGTGATGCTTTTTCAACATCGCGCACAGCTCCGGCGTGATCCGCTGGGGCAGGAAAATCGGAATCCGTGAGCCGATCCGCAGAAACTGGATGTGCGGAATCGCCCGCAGACGGGTGAGAATTTTATCCAGTTTGCCATCCGAGAAAAGCAGCGGATCCCCACCGGAGAGCAAAACGTCGCGCACTTCCGTGTGATTTTCGAGATACTTGAAGGCCATTTCCCATTGGGTTTCAAGGTGTTGCTCGCCGACGCCGGAAACCACCCGGGAACGCGTGCAGTAGCGGCAGTAGGACGCGCACCGGTCCGTCACCAGGAAGAGCACCCGGTCCGGGTAGCGATGCACCAATCCCGGCACTGGCATGTGGGAATCCTCGCCACACGGATCCGCCAGTTCCTCGGGGGCGTTCCAGCCTTCCTCGATCCGCGGAATCACCTGCCGCCGGATCGGGCAATTCGGGTCGTCACGGTCGATCAGGTTGAAAAAGTGCGGGGTGATCGCCATCGCCAGCTTCGTTCCGGCCAGCAGTACACCGGCGCGTTCGTCGTCGGTGAGGTTGAGGCGGAGATCGAGGTTCGCCAGCGAATCGACGCGGTTGCGGAGTTGCCAGCGGTGGTCGTCCCACTGCTCCATGGCATCTGCGTGCCAGTAGCCCGGGGCGTGGGAGATGAAGGCGGGGTCAAGATCGGAAGAACGCATGGAGGGGTGGGGAAATTCGGGCAGGCGGTTGATGGGGGATTTTCAACCGCATCTGGGATTCTGCAACAGGGAATCTAATGGCGGGGCATTCACGGGGCGGTGCAGCGGCGTATCAGTTCGATCAAACGCCCGGCCGAGGCTGCCACCGTCGGCGCGAATGGCAGACGCTCGTCAGGTTCATCCGGAGTGAGGTGGGCGCGCGTCGCAACCCTCACTGCTGGAAGATTCGCTTCGAAAAGCAAGCTCGCGAAGTCGGTGTCATCTCCGGGGCAGACGTCGTCAGCCCCACGCACGTTGCCGAGGCCGGAAACCAGGTTGAGCGGTGCCGCGGTGGTCTCCCGGGAGCTGATCCAGAGCGATTCGCCAGCACCCATGGATTCCACGTAGAGCAACGCTTTCGGCGGACCGGCGGTTTTGACAAGTTCGGAGATTTTGGCAGCCGTCTCAACAAGCGGCCCTTCCGGATCATTCGCATGGGGTAGGAAAACAAAGTGAATTGCGCCTGACGTTTGATCGCCTGCGAGCGCTTGTGCGGCGGCAATCACCGCCGCCAAACCGGTGGCATTCCCCTCTACCCCGCGCGATCCGGGGCGGCTGTCGTAGGAGGAAACCACCCAGGTCGCGGCGGCTTTGGAATCGCTTCCTGCGATTGTCGCTTGAAGGATCGGCCACTGGGCGGGCGCCTTGTGGCGCTTGATCTCGTATCCGGTGTTGGATGGGCCCAGCAGACCTTCGATCATGGATGCGGCGCGTGATAGATTGGCGGCGGCGGTTGCCGAAGAGCCGTTTCGCTCGCCGATCATTTCCACGAGCTTGCGCAGGTCGTCTGCGAGAAGTGGCACTGATACCGCCTGCACGAAGCGCTCCTGCACTTCAAGCGCCTGCTTTTTTTCCAAATGGAAATAATACCAAAGCGCCGCTGCCCCGGAGCCGAAAAGCCACAACGGCAGCAGCACCAGCAGCAAGGTCACCCACCCGGATCGTTTTTTCGAGGCGCTCATCGGTCAATCCGCTTTATCAGACAAATTGGTATCATCATCGTCATCCAACTCCACTTCGATCTCCTTGCGCAAACGCTGGGAAATCCACGGCCTGACAAGCAGCCCGTACAATAGATAGATACTGAACAGCACCACCGGCATCACATAGCGGAATTGCACCGTGACGAACAACAGCAGCACCGCGATCACGATGGCTCCCAGCGTCCCACGGGTGCTCCAGCCCAGCTTTTTGAAACTTGGATAACGCACATCGCTGATCATCAGCAGTGAGATGCCGAGCATCGCTCCTGCCAGGATGAACTTCCACGCGCCGAGTTCGCGGTCGTTTTGATAGAAATCGATCAGCAGGAAAGTCAGTGAGGCGATGAATCCCGCCGCCATCGGGATGGGCAGCCCGCGGAAATCGGTGGACGCTCCTGGTTTCTTCGGCATCGATGCGAGGCAGTTGAAGCGAGCCAAGCGCATCGCCCCGCACACCAGATAGATCAGGGCGATCGCCCAGCCGATGTTCTGCAGTGGGAAAAGCACGGCCTTCGAGAGCAGCATCGCGGGAGCCATGCCGAAGGAAATGATGTCGGCCAGCGAGTCGAACTGCTGGCCGAAGGGCGATTCCTGCCCGCCCAACCGGGCGAGGCGTCCGTCAAGCAGGTCGAAAAGGCAGGAGCCGAAGATCAGCAGGATCGCGTACTCATAATAGTGCTTCATCTGCTCGTAATACTCCTTCGGCGGCAGTTGCGCGTTGCCCACCTCCACCAAGCCCCGAAAAATCATCAGCACCGCGAAAAATCCGCACGCGAGGTTACAAGCCGTCATCAAATTCGGCAAAAAGTAGATTTTCGGTTCGTCCGGATCGCGTTCCTTCGGCATGGTGGGAGTTTATTCCACGGTTTCGGTTGGGGAAACAGTGAAAATGTACAAACTGCCCAGCCAGACCTTTGCGGGCAATTCTCCCCGTGCTACGATCCCGCACATGCAAGCCTCCGACGTCACCCCGGACTCCCCGATGGGTCTGATCCTTGAAACGCTGCCCGGCGCGCGGCGGGCGATTTTCGCCCGTTACCACCTCGGCGGATGTCAGAGTTGTGCCTTTTCCAACGAGGAAACCCTCGCGGAACTTTGCAAGCGCAGTGAACTCGACGTGGAAGAGGTCCTCGAGCACCTGCTCACCAGCTATGCCTACGATTCCGCGATGTGGATGGAACCCGCCGCCGCAAAACAACGCCTCGCCGAATTTCGCCTCATCGACCTTCGCACTCGCGAGGAGCACGAAGCGGTCGTCATTCCCAGTTCCGAGTTTTTCACCCAAGAACTCCAGCAGCAACTCTTCGCGGGTGATTCCCTTGTGAAAATTCTGCTCTACGATCACAGTGGCCGCAACGTGCTGGATCAGGTCGCCTGGTTCCGCGGTCACGGGCTGCACGAAACCTACGCCCTACGTGGCGGAATCGATGCATGGAGTCAGGAAATCGATTCCACCCTGCCACGCTACCGGCTTGAAATGGATGACTGACGCCGCCTGCGAACCTTCCTAAGCCGCGCGCAGCCGCGCATGATGGAATGCGTCCGCGAGTTGGCTTGCCAGCTCCTGCAAACGCTCCCGCTCCCCCGCATTCATAGGGGCTGGATCAAAGCGCAGCCGCTGGTGAAGCAGGAGCGCTTCATCGAGCAACGCCGGATTCTCCAGCTGCGGCCGCAATTGCAAAAGCCACTCGCCAAACGGCAGGCCCGGCGGGCGGTAGCCGAGGTGTTTCCTGGCCGCTGCCTCCAAATTGTGAAGCGGGGTGCGGATGATCGGGCCATCGTAGGCGTGGAAGACCGCCAAGTTTTCCAAACGGCGCTTGGAGCGCCACAAGCGCCTCATCACGAAGACCAACACCGCGAGCGCGATCAACGACATGACGAGTGTGACCGCCAATCGGTTGTTAGGCCGGTTCCGCCAGAGGAAGAAATCCTCACGAAATCGCTTCACGTTGTCGGAGAACCACTGGGAGGAAGATTGCGGCGGTGTTCCTCCCGCGAGGCCGGCGGGCGGGGTGGTGTCGAAGTCGATCCAGACTCCGGCCTTCTCGTCCCAGACCCGGCACCAAGCGTGGCCGTGAGTTCCCCGGATGAGGAACTCATTGCGTTTGAAATCCCGCTCGATCACCCCGTAGCCGATCGCGTAACGTGTGGGAATACCCGCCTCGCGAAGGAGTAGGGCGGTGGCGGTGGCGAAATATTCGCAATGGCCTACCCGATTTTTTGTTAGAAATTGACTGATGCCACTCGGATTGACGGCCACTTGGCTGGGACTGTAGATCGTGAGATTGCGGGAGTATTTGAAATTTTCGGCAAACCAATTGCGCAGCAGGTCGAGTTTCGCCTGGAGTTCCGGTACTTCGTAAAGTCCGATGGCCAAGGCAGTTTCGCGGATCGTTTTGCGCTCACTACTCTGGATTTGAAAATCTTCCTGAGGCACCGGCGGGCCCTCCGGATTGGTGCCGCCTTTCCAGAGCACGACGCCATCAATCACCGATGATTTCGGAAAGACCCGGATGCTGCCGAAGGTGTTGCGGTCGATGCCGTCCAAGGCGAAATCTCGCAAGCTCGCCGTGTCGCCGGGGACGGGCAGCGGGGTCTCATTGGCGGCGGTGCCACGCAGATTGAAGCGCGGGAGCGCATCGCTGACGGCACCCAGTTCGGCATCTTCTTTGGCGATGTAATACACCCCGCCATCGCTGGCTGGCCGGGTCGTCAAGTCTTGGAAATCCAGCTCGGTCACTCGTTGGTTCTCCCAAATCGATGTTCGGTAATTGTTATAACTGGCCGTTCGCAGCAAGCGTGGTGCTGCCGAACCCTTCGCCGGGCTTAGCCTCCAAACGATGTCGGGAGATTGTTGGACGCGTCCGGGTCTTCCAATCAGGGTGCTGACCGAGTTTGGGTTGAATTTGGCAGTGCCGGCCAAGCCACCGCTGCTGATCCAGTCCTCCGCCCGTTTCAATGCGGTTTCGCCCGCCACCGCCAATCCGCCGGCGGTGATCAGGGCGAGCAGCAGCGCCAGCGGGCGGCTGCGGGTTTGATAGAGCATCAAGCTGCCGACCAGGATCAACACTCCGGTTAGAAATGCCCATTCATTCGAGGCGGCACCTTTTCCCAAGGTGGCTCCCACGATCGCAGTGACGAAGTGGATGTTGCCGAAATTGATCCGCACCACCGATTCCGTTAGGCCGAGCCGCAGGTTGCGCTTCCGGCGGTGCTTCGCGAGAAATGAAAAGGTGTTGAGCGGCAGCGAGTCCCTCAGCCCGAAGGATTGCACAAACTGCATCGGCAGCAGCAGCGGTGGCAGCCAGGTGAGTAGATTCGGCAGCGCCGTCAGCCGGCTGCCATCCAGCCAAATGAGCACCGTGGCCAGCCCGATGGCGACTGCGGTGAACTGCCACGCCTTGCTGCAAGCCTCGTCGTCGAATTCCCACCGCACCCGCACCCAGTAGGCGGACTCGACGCATAAGGCGAGAAACAGCCCGATGAATGGCCGGTTCGTCATCGCCCCCCAAAACAGAAGCGATGCACCTAGCAGATATCGGGGTGGTGGATTTACCGGATTGATGGTTCTATCAGGATGTTAGAAGGTGATGAGGAAGTCGTTGGAGATCGCGGGCGATGTTGCCGGACTCGATCCAGTGTCCGGGCACTCCCGCAGGTGCGGGTCCGACCCCGATGACCAGCGGCGCGCAGATGATGGCATTGCGGGTGAGGGTTTGCAAAAAACTGGCTTTGGCATCGTCCCAGCCGTTGAAAATGACGAGGCAGGAGGTCAGATCCTCGCGGTGGCGCAGCACCAGTTGCGCGAGCGCCTGATAATTTTCGACTCTTTCCGGGGTCACTCCGGCGAGCACTTCCAGAAGTTTTTCCGCCCGCTCCAAGCCTCGTCCCGCGGTCACGATATGCGCCTCGTTTTTGATGAACATCAGATCAAGCAATGACTCGCTGGTATCAATCGACGAGGCGAACGAAGCTGCCACCGAGATCGCCTCCTCAAATTGCTGGTCGGTGCGGGCGCAGGACAGCGTGTCGAGGATCAGGCCGTAGCGCGGATAGTAGGTGTCCTCCAATTCCTTGACGATGGGCCGGCCGGTGCGCGCCCAACTTTTCCAATGGATTTGGCGCAGCGGATCGCCCGGGCGGTAGTCGCGCAGGCCGACGAATTCGCCCGAGGTGCCGATGGCATTGGTATTCGCCTCGCCGGTGATCTTGAAGGCCGCCCCGCCGGGTAGCTCGATGGGAGGAAGCGGGAAACGCCGTGGCAGCACCAGCAGAGTCGCCGCCGGAGCCTTCACTTTGCGGCATTTTTGAAAAAGTCCGAACGGGTCGGGCAACAGCACCCGCAGGTCATCGAAGCGGATCACTCCGCGCCGCAGCGGGGTCACCTCGATGGAAACCTTGGAGGGCAGGCCCCGTTTGAGATCGAGAACTTCCGGGGAAAAGCCGCCCACGAACAGCCGGTTCCGCAGCAGCAGCCATTGCCATCGGAAGTAAATGAGGCAGCGGTCAAACCCGTTCCGCTCTTCCTCACCCGGTTCCTTCAACCGCGAAAAATCCTCAAGGCTCGGTCGCGGATCCGGCGGTGTGTCGGACAACCAGGCGCGGTTCAGCCGGCGCTTGCCGTGCTGCCAGACGCGGACAGTGTAGCGCAGTGGCTCACCCGCAGTGGCGTAGCGGGGCAGATCGCGTTTTGCCTCCACCTTGGCCCGCCGGAACATCGCCAGCGGCAGCGCCATCAGCATCATTCCCGAAGCCAGTGAAAATAACTGATAGACAGGGACACTGGTTTGGCCGACTCCCAGAAACATCGCGAGCATGAACACAATTCCGGCGGCGATGCCTGCTGGCCGGAGGCGGCGTGCGAAGAAGTGGTAAAGGCCCGAGGAACGGAAATAGATCCGGTGCAGCCACAAGTCCAAGCGCGCCCGCCGCAGCGATTGCGTGCCGGCGGTGGGTGACGGATGGGTGCTCATGGACGGCGGAGTTTATACCGGCACCGGGATTTGTTCAATGATGTCAGCGACGATCCGCCGGGCGCTGGAGCCGGAATATTTCGCTTCCGGCGCGAGCACCATGCGGTGGGCGATCACATCCGCTGCCACCGATTGGATCAGCTCGGGCGAAACGAAATCGTTGCCTTGGAAGACCGCCAGCGCTTGGGAAATCTTCATCAATGCCAATGACGCCCGCGGACTGGCGGCCAATTGCACCGACGGATGACCGCGCGTCGCGCCGACCAGAGCCACCACGTAATGCCTGAGCTCTTCGCTGAAACGCACGTGCCGGGCCTGGTTCATCAGCGCGACGATTTCCTCGCGCGTCGCCACCGGCGCGAGGCTGTCCACCGGATGGCTCTCAGCTTGGTCTGCCAGGATCTCCGCTTCTTCGGCGGCGGTCACATAACCCAGGGTGCATTGCATCGCGAAGCGGTCCATCTGCGCTTCCGGCAGCGGATAGGTGCCGCGGAATTCCACGGGGTTTTGCGTGGCGATGACGAAAAACAAGCCGTCGAGGTCGTAACGTTGACCATCGATGGTCGCCTGCCGCTCACCCATCGCCTCTAACAATGCGCTCTGCGTGCGGGGCGATGCCCGGTTGATTTCATCGGCCAGAAGGATGTCGGTGAAAACCGGCCCCGGATGGAAACGGAATTCCTGGGTGCGCGGATCGAGCACCGAGATGCCGAGGATATCGGAAGGCAGGAGATCCGGGGTGAACTGCACGCGTTTGAAGACCGAGCCGCTGACGGCCTTGGCGATCGCCTTGGCCAGCGTGGTTTTCCCGGTTCCCGGAAAATCCTCCAGCAACACATGGCCGCCGGAAATCATGCACGCCAATACCCGGCGGACCACCTCGGGTTGGCCGCGGACGACCGAACAAACAGCGGATTCCAAACGGGATGCGGTGGCAGAGACGCTCATGGGTTAAATAGGATTTCAACGTGCGCCACAGCGTCCGTCGAGGCTTACCATGAATCGGACATGAAATAGTTTGCGCCAGTTTTTTCGTCCCAGTCAGAGTGCCGCCGCCAGCTCCCTGACAAGATTAGGCCCTTGATAGATGAACGAGGTGTAAATTTGCACCAATGACGCCCCCGCCCGGATTTTTTCCCGGGCATCGTCCACCGAGGAAATCCCGCCCACGCCGATGATCGGAATCCGGCCGCCCAGATGGTTGGAAAACTGGCGAAGTGCCTCCGTACTTTTTTCGAAAACCGGCCGCCCGGACAGGCCGCCCGCCTCCGCCGCCCGCGGGTGACCGGCGACTTTTTCGCGATCCAAAGTCGTGTTGGTGGCGATCAATCCGTCCAGCCCGCCGTCGAGGAACACCTGCGAGAGTTCGCGGATGTGGTGCTCATCCAAGTCCGGGGCCACTTTGAAAAGCAGCGGCACCTGTTTGCCGTGCTCGGATGCCAGTTTTTGTTGCTCGCGTTTGAGCGTTTCCAAGAGCCGGGCGCTCGCTTCCGCGCCTTGCAAATCGCGCAGTCCCGGGGTGTTTGGCGAGGACAGGTTCACCGCGATGTAATCCGCCACTGGGTAGGCTTTCCGCAGGCAAATCAAATAGTCGTCCGCCGCATTTTCATTCGGCGTGTCCTTGTTTTTCCCAATGTTGAAGCCGATCACACCTTCAAACTTCTTCGACTTTTGCACATTCGTCACTCCGGCATCGATGCCCGGGTTGTTGAAGCCCATCCGGTTGATGATCGCCTCATGCGCGATCAGGCGGAACAAGCGCGGCTTCGGATTTCCCGCCTGCGGGCGGGGCGTGATGGTGCCAATCTCGATGCTGCCGAAGCCCAGCCGGCCGAGCGCGTCAATCGTGTTGCCCTCCTTGTCTAGCCCCGCTGCGAGACCGATGCGGTTTGGAAAGTTCAAGCCCATCAATTCGATGGGCGAAACCATCTCATCCTCGGGCGAAACCAAGCCCAGCAAGCCGCTGGCCTCGGCCATTCTCAATCCTGCCATGCTCAGATGGTGAGCGACTTCCGCATCCAAGCGGAACAATCCACGGCGAACGATGGGATACATTGCGTCAAACACATCGGAAAAATGGGACACGCGCCGGCGTTTGTCGAATCTCAGATGCGCCAAAATGGCACATTGCACGGGCGAATCTGGCGGATCATGCATTTTGTCACACCTTCAGGAAAAGTTAGCGCTGATTATCAATGGCTTGTGGGAATTGCCTCCGGGCACGCGGTCTGCTGAATGAGTGGAGTAGTGCAGCTTGAGTTCAACCAGCGGATTCAGAGTAGTTACAAAGAATCTACAATTAATTTTCAGAAAAAAGGAATAAAGTCACCGCTTGCGACGTTCAACTAAGCAACCCCACAAAATTATGGCCCACGAATCAAACAGCAGCTTAAAGCTCTACTTGCGGGAGATCGCCAAGACCCCTCTTCTCACTGCTGAGGAGGAAGTGGCTCTCGCCGGGCGCATCAAGAATGGCGATCCGGAAGCCCGTTCCCACATGATCCGTGCGAATTTGCGCTTGGTCGTAAAAATCGCGCAGGATTATTCCAATTACGGAATGCCCGTCACCGACCTGATTTCCGAGGGAAATATCGGATTGATGAAAGCGGTGGAACGATTCGACCCCGAAAAGGGCGGCAAACTTTCAACCTACGCCGCATGGTGGATCAAACAATCCATCAAGCGTGCCTTGGCCAACCAGTCGAAAACGATCCGTCTTCCGGTCCACATGGTCGATAAAATCGCCAAGATGCGCCGCATCGCCGGGATCTTGACCGAAGCGCTCGGCCGTGAACCGACCGACGAGGAACTCGCCGACGAAGTGGGCCTTCCCGCCCGCAAGTTGGCCTTGCTCAGGCAGGCTTCCTATCGTCCGACCTCGCTTGACGCCCCGATCAATGAAGGTGAAGCCACCGAGTTTGGCGAAGTGATCCGCGACGAACGCGCCGCCAACCCACTCGACATGCTTTCCGATAAAAACCTCCACGGCGAACTCGACGGTTTGCTCTCGGTTCTCGACGAACGCGAGCGCCGGATCATCGACGAGCGTTTCGGCCTCAACGGCCGCAAGGCTCTCACCTTGGAAGAAGTCGGCCGCGAATTCGGGGTGACCCGCGAACGCATCCGTCAGCTTCAAAACTCCGCGCTCACCAAGATGCGCCGCGCCCTCCGCAAGAAGGAAAAGCCGCTCCCAAAGCCGCTGACGGGCACTCTGGCTGAGGCGTGATTTTCAGTGTGTTTATTCTGGTGTGAAAACGCGGTGGGGAAACCCACCGCGTTTTTTTGATTCCAGGCTCATACCATTATCCCATTCCTTTTTACCCGTACACAATCCTCTTCATCTGCGTTCATCTTGTTCATCTGTGGTTAAAGGTCCACAACCTGAGGGACCTCGGGATCACGCATCCGCTTCGCCATCCATCCAAAGGGGGGGAAGCAGTTCACGGCCCGGTGGCGACGCGATAAAACTCCTGTGCCGGAGTGGCGGCGTCGGTGAAGTCGGACGAGAGACTGCCGCTTGCCTGATAGATCGTCCCCACCCGCCGGAGCGACCACGAACCCGCGGCCAAAGTGCTTGAGGACTCGATCCAGCGACTTTGGTCGAATGCGGCGGCGTCGGTTTGCGGCACGATACAGCCTCTAGCCGCGATCAAAGGCAGCATGGGGCCGGAGGCGAGCAGCAGATAACTCGGGCAAATGACGAAGTGGCGGAACATAAAAGCTCAATGAATCTTAAGTGTTGAACGCGTCGAGCTGAAATCCCCCGCAATCTGTGCGTCGCGCCACGGATTGAAGTTTGTTCTTTGCTGTCAAGCACATTTGCAAGTAACTTCGCCGTTGACACCGCAATCCGGGAGTGAACCCGGTAATCCAACACCACGAGTGGCTAATCCAGCCTGAAGCACTGCAATCCATGGTCGCTTCTCTGCAGGGACTGGCGGATCGCGGCGGAATGCTTCCAAAACGAGCGGCCGAAAGCTCCCTGCTATCTATCGAAGACGGCATCGGCGTGATCGCCATCGATGGGCCAATCCTCCGTAAGCCCGACATGTTTTCCCGCGTGTTCTTCGGGGCCACCAGATCAGAGGATATCGGAGCCGCGCTTCGTGAAGCCGCTTCGCGTGACGACATTAAGGCGGTCTTCCTCCACATCGACTCGCCGGGCGGCACGGTGGCAGGCACTCCGGAACTGGCGAATGCCGTCGCCTCATTGAACGCGCAAAAGCCGGTGTATGCATTTTCGTCCGGCCTCATGTGCTCCGCTGCCTACTGGGTGGCATCTCAAGCCCGCGCCATCTACGTCACGCCCTCCGCCCAGGTGGGTTCCATCGGTGTGGTGCAGGCCGTCGTAGACAGCTCAGCCGCCCTCGATAAGGCGGGCATCAAGGTCGAGGTCTTTTCCGTCGGTAAATACAAGGCAATGGGCGCGCCCGGCATGCCGCTCACCGACGAACAGCGCGAACTCATCAGTTCCAACCTCGCAGAAATCGCCGCCGAATTTCACGATGCCGTGCTCTCCCGGGGCCGCGCCATCCCCGCCGAGGCAATGGAAGGCCAGACCTTCAGCGGCAAGCAGGCCCAGCGCCACAATCTCGCTGGCATGGTTCCCGACCGTGCCGAAGCCATGCGCCGTCTGCGCGTCTATTACGCCTCGGTTGACACGGGATCACGGTCGATGAAAAGCATCGAAGACGAACTCGCCGAAGCCCGCACCCAGGTCACCGACCTCCAGCGGGACCACTAAGCCCAGACCGAACTGCTCAACGAGGCATCGACCCACGTCGAATCGCTGCGCGGTGAAGTGGAGTTGCTTGCCGCCGAAATCGACACTCTAAAAGCTG
>JBBECN010000236.1:10586-13121 GCA_040881795.1 Akkermansiaceae bacterium | reverse complement strand
AGCACCACCTACACGCTCAAGGGCGGGTGGAACTCGATCTACCTGCACGGCGACGCTACCCACGCCACACCGGACGAGCTTTTCGCGGCCTATCCCGAAGTGTTGGAAGTCTGGCGTTGGAATCCGAATCCCAATCAGGTCGGCTTCACCACCTCGCCGCTGATTCCTTCGGCCGGCACTGCGGAGTGGAGCACTTGGTTGCGTGACGGTTCGTCCAACTCGCTAGGCCAGTTGGACGGGCAGTCGGCCTACCTCGTCAAATGCAGTGGCACCACGTCCAACAGCTACAGCGTTAGCCTGCCCCAGCGTGTCCTGCCGCCCAGCGCCGCATGGGTGCGCAATGGCGCGAACCTGCTCGGCTTCCCGAGTTACAAGAACGGCAGCACTTACCCGACGATGGGCAGTTACTTCGCCACCTTCCCGGCCGCCATCGCCGCGAACGTGAAAATTTACAAATATACCGGCGGCGATCTCGGAGCAGGCAATCCGCTGCAGGTGTTCTCACCCACCACGGAGAAACTCGACCGCAACCAGGCCTATTGGTTCGAGTCCGCGGTGGTTGGAAACTTCTACGCGCCGATCGAGGTCACCCCATCCGATTCCGCAGGCCTCGACTTCGGCCGCACCGGATCCATCATGACCGTCCGCCTGCGCAACCGCAGCGCTGCCACCGCGACGGTGACGGTCAGCACGGTGGCTTCGGATGCCGCCCCCTCCAGCCAGACTGCCATCACGGGCAGCGTTCCGCTCACGCTGCGCGCCTCCGATGGCACCGAGACTCCATTTAGCGGAGCGATCACGCAAGTCGTCGGTCCGCAGTCCGTGGTGACCATGAGCTTCGGTATAAACCGCGGAGCAATGAGCGCCGATGTCGATGCATTCTACGCCTCACTGCTGCGGTTCCAGGACAACGGCAATCTGATGGACGTCATCATTCCGGCGCGGGCCAGCGTCGCCTCGCTGGCCGGGCTGTGGGTGGGCGAGGCGGAGGTTTCCAACGTGGCGAGCAAGGTGGCGTCGTCACCGGACTCGACCACTCCGCGGTCATTCCCGCTGCGTTTCATCATCCACGTGGATGAAAGCGGCACCGCGCGTTTGTTGTCCCAAGTCTTCATGGGGGCCCTCGTCGGGGAGGGGAATCTGGAGGGTCTGTGCACCCGCGAGGTCGGGCTCAAGCAGGACGCCAAGGCCGGTGCCCACAGGATGAGTGTGGGCCATCTGCCGCTTGATGCCGTCATCAGCGCCGGGAGTGGTGGCGTGGCCCTCGGGGAGACTCTCGTTCGCGAGATCACCATTGGCTACACCGATCCGACCAACCCCTTCGTCCACAGCTACCACCCGGATCACGACAACAAGGATGCCCGGCCGGACGGCACCGTCATTCCACTGAGCAATGGCGACGAGAGCTACACCATCACCCGCACGTGCAGCTTCGAGTTCACCAGCAGCCCGCCGGACGGCACCAGTCCTCTCGGCTGGGGCAGCACCGTGATCGGCGGAAATTACTCGGAGGCCCTCGGCGGTCTGCACAAGGAATCCATCCATGTTTCCGGCACTTTCACGCTCCGCCGCGTCTCGGAAAACGGCGTCCTCATCATCAACTGATCCATCACAACCTTCTCACACCCAAACTCCATCGAAACCATGAAACACAGCCTATTCTTCCTAGCCACCACGCTGGCCTTCCATGTCTCCGCGCTCGCGCAGACCAAAGTCCCGTCCCTGATCAACTATCAGGGCTATGTCGCAAACAGCGCCGGCGTGCCCATCGGCAATGGCGCACCGGAAAACCGCACGGTCACCTTCCGCTTCTGGAAGAGCGCCTCGGATACCGCCGCCGCCAGCCGCCTTTACAGCGAGTCGCAGACTGTGACCGTCCTCAACGGCGACTTCAGCGTGCTCATCGGCAATGGCGCGGCCGTGGATGGGGAAACGCGTGCCGTCGCCAACGTGGCCGGCGTGTTCGCCAATAAGGAGGTATTTCTTGGCATCACGGTGGATGACGGAAATCCCGCGACAACGGACGCCGAGATCACACCGCGTCAGCAACTCGTGTCCACCGCCTTCGCCTTCCGCGCGAGTGTCGCCGAGAGTGTCGACAACGGCGCGATCTCCAATGCTATGCTCGACGCGAATGCGGTGAACACCGATCAACTGGTGGCCTCCTCGGTGACCAATGCCAAAATGGCCGACTCCTCGGTGACCAGCGCCAACATCGTGGATGGCACCATTACCAAAGCTGACATCGGAGCCAATGCGGTGGGTGCCACCCAGATTGAGACAAATGCAGTCACCACCGTCAAGATCACCGACGGATCGGTCACCCTCGCCAAGATCGCGGCAAATGCTGTGGATTCCAGCAAGATTGTCGACGGCTCGGTCACGGGCAGCGATATTCTGAATGGTACAATCACCTCAGTAGATCTATCGTCGAGCTCGGTTGATTCCGGCAAGATTGTTGACGGCTCGATCACGGGAACCGATATTCTGAATGGTACAATCACCTCAGTAGATCTATCGTCGAGCTCGGTTGAT
>JBBECN010000236.1:0-10486 GCA_040881795.1 Akkermansiaceae bacterium | reverse complement strand
GATCTATCGTCGAGCTCGGTTGATTCCGGCAAGATTGTTGACGGCTCGATCACGGCGAACGACCTCGGCGCCAATACGGTGACCGCTGCAGCCGAAAATCTCCGAATCATTCGCGGCTCTGTCAAAGCCGATGGACGTAGGTGGTACGGGAACGGTTACACGGTAACCAAAGTAGCTGGGCAAGACGGATTGTATCAAATCACCTTCACGACCCCGTTCAGTTCATCACCAGTCGTCACAACATCCGTCACTGGACGTTATGGGGTTTACCCTGAAGTTTATGATGCTGGTCGAACAAATTATCCAAACTTGTCACAGGATAATCTGTATCCGGGCGTGGGCGGCTTCACAGTGGGGGTCTTAGATACTGCCCGCACCACTGGCTACAACTTTGGTTTCAGTTTCATCGCCATTGGCCCGCGGTGATGGAACGCAAAGCGCTGCAGCAGCCAAAGCCGTTGCGCTCATTGTTCTCCAGCAGTTCTGCCCCAAGCGCTTGTGCGGTCCGCATCCCAACCAAGGTGGATCCCGTTTCTACTTAACCAGCTTAGTCGCCACCAGTTCCCACATTAACCTTCCAACAAAGTTTTTTCACCCAATCCGTTTTTTCAGTTATGAACCTCCGAGTCCTCACCTTGATCGCCGCCTTCGCCGCACTGCTTTGCGCCCCGGCGGTTCACGCCCAGCTGGAGCTGGGGGCGCCCAAGCGGTTCAACCCGCTGCATTCGGAGGGGGCGGCTTACGGTGTCACTGCGCCGGAGACCCCCGGGCAGTTTTCGAGTGCCGGGGTGACTTCCGGCGGCACGGCTCCGGGCGCCGTGGGCTTGTATCGCGACGCACAAAACCGAATCATTCCGGAGGCCACCGTGAGACTCAGGCGCGCGCGCATCGGCAACGCCTTTGCCAGCGGTGTGCCGCGCTATTATCTGGGCGAGGAGGTCACTCCGCCGTTGACCGATGCCGAAAACAACCCGGCTCCCGAGTTCTACTGGCGGCAGATGCCGGTGCGTCCGGGGGAAAGCTTCGTCAACCCGAATGGCGGCAACTTGACGGATACCCTGGGTGTGCAGATGCCTAATACCAGTGGCTCTTCCGGCACGCCGCTACCCGCGCTGACCGCGGGTCAGTACGAGGCTTTCTACTACAGCCCGCACGCCGAGCGGGTTTTCGCCTCACAGTCCGGAGCTGTCGAGATCTGGTGGGTCTCCGCCGCACCGATCAATGGCGTGTGGAAGTTCCGCAGGGAGTCCTTCAATGTGTCTGGCGCCACCTCGGTGCCGGTGCGCAAGATTTACTGGACGGAAAAGGCCTTCGATGGCCCGCGTGTGCTCATTCCGAGCGGTCGGATCGAACTCGCGCAGGCGGTCTACACCGCCAAATTCCCGTCGGTGGTGGAAACCGAACATCAACAACTCGGTGCGGTGATCAATCCCGACCCATCGGCCCAACCCGCCGAGGAGAAGCGCACGCTCTGGTATGATAAGATCAATGGCAACGGCCAGTTCTCCGCCTACAATCTCGAAGGACGAATCCTGGTCGAATACCTCGGCCCGGAAATTTCACCCGGTAAACATGAGTTCCTCGGTGCGGACGTGGTGGAGGTGGTCAAGGCGACACGCTCGCAAACCAACCAGATCGAGTTGGGCCAGGAAGTGCTGCCCCGCCAGCCGGGCGCGAATCTTGTCGCCGCTCCGGTGCTGAATCTATCCTCCGCCGCGCAGGCTCCGTTTTACGCGACCGCCGCGCTCAGCAATGGGACGCTGGTGTATTACGCGGAGCGGGAAAACCTCAACCCCGACCTGGTGCAATTCTATTGGTTGGAGAACCTGGATGCCGGGATCGACCTGCTGCCGGAGGGCGAGACACCGGGCTTGAGCATCCCGTGGCCGAAATACAAGGACCGCTACAAGTTCGTCTGGCCGCAGGACTTGTCCAGCTACGCTTACGTCACCACGGACTCCACTGGCAGCGATGCCACCACCGGACTGAGTTTTCCTTCCACTTCGCTGCCCGAGATTATCTATCAGGATGATCCGGCGCAGACCGAGGCGGGCTTTGATTCCCTCTCCCAGCGGCTTGTCGTGGGAGTGGGTTCGGACCAATACAACCGCACCCTGCTCAAGTTCTCCAACGGCAACCTGATCTGGTATCAGCTGCTCTACACGCAGGCCGAGGACCGCCCTGCCTACCTGGAACCGGACCAAGGAGCATCCCTAGCTGCAGGCGCCACGGTGGGCACCCGAATCGAGCGCCCCTCGGGCGACTACGCGTTGGCTGGGGCGATTTCTGGCGGAACGGGATACATGGAGGACGCCTACATCAATCCTTATGCCATGGGCGTGGAGGCGGCGGAGAGCGGCGCCATCATCCCGGTCAATGCCGTGCCCGGAAACCGTGAGCTGACGGTGCGCTGGTTCCAGAAAATCGAGCCTCCCGCCGCACTGAGCGAGTCGTTCGTCGGCTTCTACGTGCCCTCCAAAGTCGGTCGCTACACCGTTTCCTACCCGGTCGTTTCCGAAAATGAGGACAGCATCGTGATGGCATCCAACCTCGGCACCGGCGGCCTCACCGCGGCCCAGGCGGCTGGAGTGATTTATCAGCAAAACGATCCGGCGGGCATGGGTTTCAATCCCAATGAAGAACACGCGGTCAAGAAGGACAACCGGTTCTGGGCACTGCGTGACGACTTGAATGTGACCGGCAGCAACGGCTACTCCTCGGAGCCCTTCGTGCTGGTCGCCTACACCGATCCAGAGGACGGCCGGCCGGCGATGCGTTCGTTCCGCGTCTTGCGCGAGGACGAGCAATTTTCATTTCAGTATTCCTGGACGGCTGGCAGCAAGCTGCAAGGCCCGATGCCACTGCCGCTGATGCAGTTACCCCAGCGGGCAAACGGCCGCATTGCCAACACCGAGGTTTCCGGCGAAGCTGAAGCGACCCCTGCGGATGGAAGCGCCCCTGGAACTTATGGCTCCTTCACCTTTGAAGATCGCCAAGGCTACAAGTGGCTCTACCGCGGCCCGCACGCCGGCGGCGCGCCCACCCTGGGGATGCAGTGGTATTACCCGATGGCGGCCGATTTCTACTTTCCCGGTCTCGCCACTCCGCCCGCCGTGGGCACCGCACTACCATTCCTTCGCCCGTTGTTAGAAGGCGCGCCGCAGGGCGATGCCGTGAACGGCACGGCTTTGACGGTGAGCTATGCCCCGCTCTGGCCTGACAACGTGCCCTCGCTGCATGTCGCGGAAACCCTCACGCTGGCCAAATTCGGCCTGCCCGACGTGCGCAATCAGAAAAGCGCGGAGATTCTCTATCAGCAATCGATCGCCAAGGACGGCGGCGAACGCAGCAGCGTGATCCTGCACGATCCCACCCGCTACAAGTTGATCCCGCTTGCGGACACCGGTTTGCTCAAGATTCCCGGCTCGATCCGGACATCTGTCTATCAGGGAAAGACCTATTTCCAGGGACTGCCGCCGCATCTCCAGTCCCGCTTCTTTTTCGATCCTCTCGCCAGCTCCAAGGGCAGTCTGATCCTCAAGGGTGAGTTCTACGACGAGATCGCCGGCGACGATTACCTCGATCTCAATGTGCTTTCCAGCCAGGATCTGGTCGATCTCAAGGCCCTCGCGGAAAATGAGGACAACACCGTCAAGAGCCAGTGGGAAAGCGGCATCGACGCCCTCAAAACCCGCATCGAAACTTTCATCGAAAACCCGGTTCAACGCGGCAGTTACATCGTTTCGCCGAATTCTTCTCTGACCTATGACGCCGGTGCGGGTGCAGTGGCGAAAATGCCGGATGCCGATACCGCACGCGACAGCTATGCGCTGACCGCCAATGGTCGGGGCGAGGGCTATGTGACCCTGATGTTTGCCAACGGCCGCAACCCTGCGCTCACCCCGGTGGGCGATCCGCCGATGATGCAGATCATCCGGGTGGTGCCGGAACTCTATAACGGCGACCTCAAGGTGCGCCTCTCGAGCAATCCGCTCGATGAAAAAGTCAGCCTGCGCCACAGCAGCGACTTCGCCGCGCAGCCGGAAAACTACGAATTCGAGTGGTATCATGCGCCGCCCTCCGCCAGTGGCACCCAGCCGCCGACCTATACCTACACCAATCAGACAATTCTCGGAAACCCGGAGATTCCCGCGAGCCGCGAATGGCGCTCCATCCAGGCACCAACCCGTGCCCGCCCGCCCTTGATGGACTATCCCTCAGGTCTCGTGAGTCTGCCAAATCAAGTGGTGGTCCGTGGCGCGGACGCTGACGTTTCAAGTAGCTTGCCCGGCATTGTTTTCCGCGCGAATCAGCCGGTGGACTTCAGCAGCGGCATTCCCGCCAAGATCACCTTCAGCGCCAATTTGGAGGCGCTCGACGGCTTCGTGCTTTATGTCAATGGCGCCGTCGCCGTGGTCCATCGCAATGGCGTGCCCGCGCTCGACGGCTTGTTGGCGGAAAACGCCTACGACCTGCGCTTGATACGTGCCGGCACCGTGGGCGACCTCCCAGTCGAGGGCGAAAGCCTGGTGGTGGTGGCCGAGGTGGCCGGAGTGCTGCATTTCCGGATCTTCGATGCCGCTGGCACGCAGGTCATCGACACCGATGAATCCGAACTGGCAGGTAAAACCACCGAACTTACCGCGCTGCGCGGCCGTCTATCCGGTCTGTGGGCGACCACCAATCTCCTCAACAGTGACAAGAGCACCGTGGTGGACTCCGCCAGCTCGATCGTCGGCTTTGATCTCGACGAGGATGCCTCAGCCGGCCTCAGTGCAGACGGTTTGCAAAAGCAATTCGCCGTCGGCGAGGGCTACTTTATCAAGGGACCCAACACCATTGAGGTGGCGCTCTACAGCGCGGCGGACGCCGGCGCGCTGAGCAATGTGGATTTCCGCCTCGAGGGTTCCACCCGCAATGACCAGGTGACCGCCAGTGGTTCGCCATGGGCAAAGGCGACCGGCAGCCCGGCCTTGGACAACCGCGCGACCGTCGGCGGCTCGCCCACCGCGCCGCTGGGCAGCCCGCTGTTGGTGATGAGCGATAACTTTTTCACCGTGCGATATCGGGCCAAGGAATTCCTTGCCGACGGAGTCACCGAGAACCCGGCCCACACCCTAACCGGCGGTGCGTGGACGAATTGGACCCGCCCGGCGCTCGTCGAGGGCTGGATCAAGCGTGTGCTGGCTGCGATCAATCCCTTCAACCAGCGCATGTCCGATCTGTTCAACAACGCGGTCAACACCGACGTCAGTCTGCTGACCCAGGCCGGCACCCGTTGGGAGGGTGATATCGCCCTCACGCTCGACGCGATCAATGACTACGGCCTCATCGAGATCTATGAAACGGTGCTCAAGCGTGGCAAAGGCATCAGCATCAAGTCGGGCTATGACTACGGCCCGGCCAACGACGCCCTGCTGCTGGCCGCCGGCTACCTGAGCGACCTCTACACGATCCTCGGCAACGAGGCCTATGCCGATGCCGCCAACCCGACAATCTCGATCGACGACGTCGGCTCGTCCACCGAGGTCAATACCTCGCGCTTCTCCTTCGAGGGCCAGGTGGCGAGCGTGCTGGAGGAAGAACTCGCGCTGCTGCGAGGCCGGGATGATTTTCTCAGCCCGCAGGTGACCCAGTCGCCATTCTACAACCGGTTGTTCTGGAACTACACCCGCGGCATCGATTCCGGCGAGGCACTCTACGCCACCAACTACAACATCAAGGAAAAGGTCGGCAGCAGCACCGCGGATGGCTCGATCAACGCCGCCGACGCGCAGCGCATGTTCCCGCAAGGTCACGGTGATTCCTATGGCCACTACCTGACCGCGCTCAAGGGATACTATCAGTTGCTGACCGAGCCGAACTTCACGTGGACGCCGCGCATCGAGTCGCTCAACATCCTCGGCAACACCGTCTCCGTGGACTATCAGGACGAGCGCAAGTTCGCCAAGGCCGCCTCGAATGTGGCGCGCACCGCCGAGCAGATCGCCAGCCTGACTTTCCGCCAGCAATACCGCGATGATCCGGCGGACGGCTGGGAATCGTTCCGGGACGGCAAGTCGAATGCTGAAACCGGCAACACCCGCCACTGGGGCCTGGATGCCTGGGTTTCCCGCGCCAACCAGGGCGCGTACTACCACTGGGCGGTCGGCAATGCCATCCTGCCGGACGTCGATGAGGTGAATACCGGCATTCAGAAAATCGACCGGACCACCGAGCCAGAGCTCCAGCTACTCGTGCTTTCCGCTGAGTCGCTCCAAACCACGCTCGACAATGCCAACGCCCATCTCAACCCGCTCGGCCTGAGTCCCGGGGCAGTCGCCTTCGACATCGATCCCGCGCTGCTGCGTGCCGGCAAGTCGCACTTCGAGCAGGTCTATGACCGATCGCTGGGCGCGGTGCTCAATGCCAAGGGTGCCTTCGATCAGGCGGCCAGAATGACCCGCCTGCTGCGCAATCAGGAAAACACGGTCGATGAGTTCAACACCGCGCTGCAGGATCAGGAACGTGCGATCAACTATCAGTTGATCGACATCTACGGCACGCCTTACCCCGGCGATGTCGGCCCGGGCAAGACCTATGCTCAAGGCTACGCCGGCCCGGATCTCAACAACTGGTTTGTGGTGGACCGTCCTTCACCGAACTTTGGGACTCATCATCAGTCCGTGATGGTGACGGCCCGGGTCCCGACCCGTGTTGGTGATTTCGTGGGATTCAACGATTTCATCGATGGCGATTCCGCCATTGCTTTGAACTCCATATTGTATCCTGTCGCTTCGACTGCTGTTGGGAGTCAAATCGCGGAGCGGAGTTTCTCCGTGGCACCCAGTCCCTTCGGGCAATTCGCCGATGAGTGGATGCCCGGGATCGATCTTGGCAAACGCAGTCTGACCGGGAAATTGCAGCAGGCACTGAACGATGCCCAACTGGCCTACATGGCCGTCAAGGAAGCGGGCGACCGTCTTGATAATTCCTACTCCGCGTTTGACCGCCAGGCGGAGCTGCTAGGGGAAGTCATCGCGTTTCATGACAGCAGCATCAACAATCGTGTGGGTTTCAATGACACCAACCGCGATTTCAACCGGGCGATTTCCGGTTTGAAAGTGGCGCAGTCGCTTTTCCAGGCGGCCAAGGAGACACAGGATGAAGTCCAAACTGCGGTCATCGAGTCGTTACCCAAAGTCAATGGGGTTGCCAATGACGTCACGTCCTCGATCCGGGGAGTGAGCAAGGCGGCTTCGACCACTCTCGGGAAAATATTCGCGGGTCTTAAAATTGGCGCGCAAATCGCCGAGGGTGTGGTGAAGATGGAGCAATCCAAACTCGGACGTGAGTTCCAACTTGAACTCGAACGGCGCGGCTACAGCCGTGAGGAATTGCAACTCGCCTATGACCTCGACCTGAGCCTTCAGGAAATGCTCGTGGGCTATCAGGAGGTGGCGCAACTGGCGCTCAAGATGCAGCAGGCAAGTGAGGAAGTCCGCAGCGTGATGGCCCAGGGCGACCGCATCCAGTTGGAGCGGGAAATCTTCCGCAAGCGCGCGGCGACGGTGGTGCAGGGCTACCGCACCAACGACCTCACCTTCCGGACCTTCCGCGACGAGGCGCTTGAGCAATACCGCACGCTGTTTGACCTCGCCAGCCGCTACACCTATCTGGCGGCCAAGAGCTACGACTACGAGACCGGCCTGCTAGGAACGCCGGTAGGCCAGGCGGTGATCTCACGAATCGTCAGCGCCCGTGCCCTCGGCGATCTCGCCGGAGGCGTGCCGCAGGCCACCGTTAGCACGCTCGGCGATGCTGGGTTGGCCGGCACCATGGCCCAGCTGCAGGCGGATTTCTCGGTCGCGGAGGGCCGTCTCGGGATCAACAACCCGGACACCAACGGCACCTTGATTTCAATCCGTCAGGAGCTTTTCCGCATCCTCAACAACCCCGCTGTGAGCGAGGATGACACCGCCTGGCAGCAGACCTTGGAGCAGCACATGGTCAGCGACCTGATGAGCGATCCGGACATCGCCGCCCAGTGCCGCAACCTACGGAAAGCCGATGGGTCGGCGGTGCCCGGGATCATGATTCCATTCAGTTCGACCATCGAACACGGCAAGAATTTCTTCGGCCTGCCAACGGCCGGTGGCGACCACTTGTTCTCCGCCTCGAACTTCGCCACCAAAATCTACTCGGTGGGCGTCTTGTTCGACGGCTATGTGGGCATGGATCCCTATGCCGAATTCAGTCCCGGTGCCGGGTCTGCCAATACCAATGACCCGAACGTGCTGAGTGCCACGCCCTATCTCTATCTGATTCCGGTGGGTGTGGACAAAATGCTGGCCCCGCCGCTGGGCGATACCGGCATCGAGCGGGCGTGGATGGTGCAGGACCAGGCGCTGCCGCTGCCTTACAACCTCGGCGCGAATGCCTTCTCAGCAACCCAGTTCTTCAGCGCCAACGGCACCTTGACCGAGCAGCCGTGGATTCTGCGCAAGCACCAGGCGTTCCGTGCGGTTGATGATGCTGCATTCTTCTACGGCGGCCTGCGCACCGAGTTCGGTAGTTCGCGCCTCGTCGGTCGCAGCGTCTGGAACACCCGGTGGAAACTCGTCATCCCCGCCTACGGCCTGCTCAACGATGAGCAAACCGGCCTCACCCGCTTCGCCGCCACCGTGGATGACATCAAACTCTTCTTCCGCACCTACTCGAACTCCGGGAACTGATGCATACGATGAATTGTCAGCGGGAATGTTTGTGTCGCACTCTCCTGAGCTGCATGGCACATTCCGCGATCCACGCTCCCCGAACTGTCTGCCACGGACGGCATATGGTTTCGGCTGTTGTGGCGGAAGCTGGTGCCCTGTTCGTCATTGGAACTACAATGTTCGTCAGATTCGTAGTCGGTCGGCGGGAGCTGATTGGTCGACGTTGCGGATTCGTCAGCGATTCGGGCGGATTCGTCAAAACAATCTGGCGCAAGCAGGCGGAAGCCCATCTTTGTGGAAGGGTTCTCTGATGAAAAAGCTTTGGTTGTTCCTAATTCCTTTTCTGGCCGTCATTGGCTGGCTGGCTTGGCCATCGGAGAATGACGCACCGGAGCCAGAGCCTGCTGCCGCTCCCGTGACATGGCAAGGCGAGCCGCCCAGCCTGACGAGAACCGATGCGGAGGAGATTTTCAGAAAAGCCTTCTGGAGACATCCGGCCGCGGACGATGAGATCCTCGATGCCGTGCGCCATGAGTGGAGCGATGAGGGTGGTCTGCTGCGCTGGCAGTGGTTTCTGGTGGTGAAGGCGTCTCCCGGGCTGATCACTTACCTGCGGGACGACAATGCCTTTGGCTTGATGCCGGCCTCGCCCGTGCCGCCTGGCAGCGAGGCACCGGCGTGGTTCCGCTTCGATCCAGGTGAAGTGGTGCTGCTTCAATCGCCCCAATCGTCGATGCAGCTCATCTTCAGTAAAAACGACAACACGCTCCACGCCACCGCTTCCGGGCGTGGTTTCACGCGGGGGGCTCCGGAACCCCCGCCCGCCGTGCAGGGCGCTCCCAGCCCGGGCCGCATCCCGACGACCCTTCCACCTCGACCCAAATGAGTTACCATAAATTTCACCCGAGCCTGATCGCCTTCCTCGCCGTCTTCTTGGCCTTGGTTTCCAGCCCCACGGCGGCAGCCCTGCCGCAGGTGCTCAACCACCAGGGCCGCATCGCCGTGCAAGGCGTGAATTTCGAGGGCGACGGACAGTTCAAGTTCGCCCTCGTCAACGCGATGGGCACGCTCAGCTATTGGAGCAATGACCTCACCAGCGTCGCGGGAGCCGAGCCCACCGCCGCGGTCACCCTGGCGGTGAACAAGGGGCTCTACGCCGTGCTGCTAGGCAACCCCGCGCTGCCAAACATGACGGCGATCCCGCCAAATGCCTTGGAGCACGGGGATGTCCGCCTGCGCGTCTGGTTCAACGACGGCGTCGAAGGCTTTCAGCAAATCACCCCCGACCAGCGCCTGGCTGCGGTTCCCTACGCCATCCATGCGGGGAAAGCTCTCGCTGCCGACACCTTCGCGGGGCTTCTGGCCGGGGAGGTGACGGGCACCCAGAGCGCCACCGCCATCGCCGATGCCACGGTGACGGGCAAGCGCCTCACCGGATTCACCTCCACCACCGGCACACTCTCGGACGACGACAGCATTCTCTCCGCCATCGGAAAACTCCACGGCAACAGCGCCCTCGCGGCCCCGCTGGCCTCGCCCACCTTCACCGGCACGGTGACCGGCGTCACCGCAGAAATGGTCGGCCTCGGCAATGTCACCAATACCTCGGACGCAGAAAAGCCAGTCTCATCCGCGCAGGGAACCGCGCTCGCGTTGAAAGCCCCACTCGCCTCGCCAAGCTTCACCGGCACGGTCAGCGGCGTCACCGCAGGAATGGTCGGCCTCGGCAATGTCGCCAATACCTCGGACGCAGAAAAACCCGTCTCATCCGCGCAGCAAACCGCGCTCGC
>JBBECN010000235.1:0-66653 GCA_040881795.1 Akkermansiaceae bacterium | reverse complement strand
GCGCGGCCGCCTACGTCATCGCCACTTACGGCTCGCTCGCTCCCGGAAACTTTGCTGCGGTCAACAACCTGCCGCCGGGCTACCAGATCGACTATGCCTACGCCTCCGGCACCGCCATCGCCTTGGTCGAGAGCAGCGGCGGCGACAACTTCGCCTCGTGGGCCTCCGACAACGGCGTCGCCGGCGGCCCCACCGGAGATTCCGACAACGACGGCATCCTCAACCTGGTCGAATACGCCCTCACCCTCAACTTCAATGGCTCGGATGGATCGGCCGGAACCTTCACCGGAAACGCCCTGAGCTTCACCAAACGCCAGGACGCCATCGATAACGCTGATGTCTCATGGGTCATCGAGACTTCCCAGACCTTGGCTCCCGACTCATGGACGCCCGCTGTCACCCAAAACCCCGGAAATACCGATCCTACTATCTCCTTCACCCTGCCCACCGGACAAGGCAAAATCTTTGGGCGCTTGAAAGTGATTGAAAACTAAAGCCATCGTCCGCCAAAGAACCATCCCTTTGGGGGGTAGCGCGGAACCCACAGCCTGAACAAACTTAAGTTCGAAACCTACAATACCCGCGTCCATCCCAGCACGATGAAACCCAACAAAAACCCATTCCGCCGCTTTCCTCTTTTCGCTCTCTCATTCAGTGCGGTGTTTGTCACTCAAGAAGCCCGTGCTGAGGATCGCTACTGGGACCAAAATGAAGCCACCAGCGGCATGGGCGGAACTGGCGATTGGAACACCACCTCCTCATTCTGGCGGACCGGCGTCGGCGCGGACGCCGATGGTGGGACGCTTGGAACTTGGGTGAATTTTGCCACCGACTCCGCCACCAATGCCATTCTCAGTGGAACCAGCGGAACTCTCTCCACCACCTCGGCAATCGCCACCAACAAGGTAACAGTCACCTCCGGAGCATTCATCATCAACGATGGCACCGGGGGCAGTTTCTCATTCAATGGCAATGACCGCGCCATCAGCGTGAGCAGCGGCGCCTCGCTCAGGCTTGATCGCAACATGTCAGGTAGCGGCGTAGGCCTTGCCATCAGCGGCGGTGGCACCACCACCTTCACCGCAGCCAACCGGGCTTACGGAGGAGGCCTGACTGTCACGGGAGCGGGAACCAAGGTGATTTTCTCGGGGTCTAACGGATTGGATAACAATAGTTCCTCTTCTCACTCCTTCGGCAGCGGAACAACGCTCCAACTCACTGGCCAAACGAACTACCGCTCGACCCTCACCCTCAACGGCGCGACCCTTGAACTGAACACCAGCCAAGGTTTTGTCACCCAGAATGGTTTCAACCTTTCAGTGAGCGGTTCCAAGTCCAGCGTGACCAGCTTGCTCGCCAACACCGGAACCGCCAATGCGGGCTACGGCGCCATCGGCGGCAACGGCGGCACGGCTGGGAAGGTTACGGTGGCTTCCACCAGTCATGTTTCCGGCGTGGACCTCGAGTATTCCGCCGGCTTCCGCAACGGAACTCTGGGGAAAGCCGGCGCGGGCGTGATGCGGCTCAATACCGGGTTCATCATGAACCAGGACAACAACTACACCACTTTCGACAACGCTGGCACCGCGCTTAACATCACCGCAGGCACGTTTCTCAATGAAGGTCTGGTCAAGAGCATCACCAACGTCAATGGCTCGACCTCCGTGCTCAAAACCGGCTCCTCATCCGGCACTTTTGATCAGGTCAACGTCACCAACGGTGTGTTTGAGGTCTCCCGTTCCAGTGATTTGTTCACCACCGGTCTCACCTACGCCAGCGGCAACAACGCGCTCAACCTCCGCGGTGGCACCCTCAAGTATGTGGGAATCACAACCGATTATTCCTCACAAATCGGAGATCTAATCGGAAGCAGCCTGGTGGATACCAACGGCCAGGACGTGACCTTCGCCAGCGACCTGACCGGCACCGGTACCATCTCGAAAACCGGCTCGGGCGTGCTGACGCTTGCGGGCAACAATTCATTCGGCTCGGGAACCCTAACATTTGGAAGTGGCACACAGAACCGCGGATACATCCGCCTCGAAAGTAACACCGCGCTCGGCAGCCACAGTTCAGTCACGCTTGCCGGAAACCAAGGTGGAACCTCAGGCCTGCAGCTCGAAGGTGGCGTAACTTTTTCGCAGTCCATCACCACTCAGGGCCGACAGAGTGCCACCTCCTCGGGCTACATCATCCGCAGCATCTCGGGGAACAACGCCTGGAATGGAGATGTCACCATCACTGCCGCTGGCGGGGGGTATGGCTTCGTCAGCGACTCCGGAACCCTCACCCTAGGTGGCACGATCACCTCAAACGTAGCCAGCACTCAAGGTTCCCGCCTGGTCACCTTCGCCGGCCCCGGAAATATCAACGTCACCGGAAACCTGATCAACGGTGGAAATGACTTCTCTGCAAAAAATTTGGCGGTCACCAAAGACGGTTCCGGAACCCTCACGCTTGCCGGGACCAACGACTATTCCGGCAACACCAGCTTCAATAACGGAACCACTCTCCTCACCGGATCCATCAGCCAGTCCGCCAACGTCACCATCGGCGCCGCTGCCACCTTGGACGTGTCCTCTCATGCCAGCCCCGGATACGCCTTTACCAGCACCCAGACGCTCTCAGGAAACGGCACCCTCACCGGTAACGCCAGCACCACTGGCACCGTTTCCCCGGGAGCTCTCTATGGGACGCTCACCTCCGCTGGGAATTTCACATTCAACTCCGGTTCGACTCTGCGGTCGGACGTCAACATCTCCGGCGTCGCCCAAGTCGAAACCGCCACCGCCGCAGGATCTGCCACCGCCGCAGGCGATGTAAACGTCACTGTCACCAGCGCCGCGCTTGGGGCTCCCGTAATCATCGCAGTGCCCATCCTTATGGATGACAGCGCCGAGGTGTGGGCACCCAAAGTCAGAACCGCACTCTCTGCCGATGCTTCGTTATCCGCTCTTTTCAGCGTCGGCGGCAGCTCAACGAATATCGTCCTCACGCGACTGTCCAATATCGCCAACGATGCCACCCTCAACATCGCTCTCGCCAACGGCACCACCAGCCCGGCCATCACCGCCGCCGCCACCAGCGCCAATACGACGAGCGGCAGCGCTCCAGGAACGGATCTGCTCGCCGTCACGGGCCAGCTCGCAGTGGCAGGTGCCACCCTTGACCTGATCGTCACCGGCACCCCCACCGCACCAGCCTACGTCATCGCCACCTACGGCTCGCTCGCACCCGGAAACTTCGCCGCGGTCAACAACCTGCCGCCGGGATACCAAGTCAACTATACCTATAACTCCGGCACCGCCATCGCCTTGGTCCCGACCGCTGTGAGCAATAACTTCGCCTCGTGGGCATCCGCCAACGGCGTCACCGGCGGCCCCACCGGAGATTCCGACAACGATGGCATCCTCAATCTGGTTGAATACGCCCTCGCCCTCAACTTCAATGGCTCGGATGGTTCCGCCGGGACCTTCACCGGAAACCTCCTGACCTTCACCAAACGCCAGGATGCCATCGATAACGCTGATGTCTCATGGGTCATCGAGACTTCCCAGACCTTGGCTCCCGACTCATGGACGCCCGCTGTCACCCAAAACCCCGGAAATACCGATCCTACTATCTCCTTCACCCTGCCCACCGGACAAGGCAAAATCTTTGGGCGCTTGAAAGTGCTTGAAAACTAAAGCCATCATCCGCCAAAAAACCATCCCTTTGGGGGGTAGCGCGGACCCGACAACCCAGACAAACTCAGAGTCAAATTGAAGTGATCCAACCCGAATCCAATCTCATGAAGCCCCGTAAAAACCCATTCCACTGCCTCCAGCTCTTCGCCATTCCTGCCATCGCCCTGCTCGCCACGGACGAAGCACAAGCCGTGGATCGCTACTGGGACCAAAATGCAGGCACCAGCGGCATGGGCGGAACCGGCGATTGGAACACCACCTCCTCATTCTGGCGAACCGGCGCTGGCGCGGACACCAATGGCGGCACGCTTGGAACCTGGGTAAATTTTGCCACCGACTCCGCCACCAATGCCATCCTGAGTGGAACCAGTGGAACTCTCTCCACCACCTCGGCAATCGCCACCAACAAGGTAACAGTCACCTCCGGATCATTCATCATCAACGATGGCACCGGGGGCAGCTTCTCATTCAACGGCAACAACCGCGCCATCAGCGTGAGCAGCGGCGCCTCGCTCAGGCTCGATCGCAACATGTCAACTAGCGGCGTCGCCATTGCCATCAGCGGCGGTGGCACCACCACTTTCACCGCTAGCAACCGGGCTTACGGAGGAACCCTGAACGTCACTGGATCAGGGACGAAAGTGATCATCTCGGGGTCTAACGGCTTGGATAACAATAGCTCCTCTTCTCACTCCTTCGGCAGCGGAACAACACTGCAACTCGCTGGACAAACGAACTACCGCTCGACCCTCACCATCAACGGCGCGACGCTCGAACTGAACACCAGCCAAGGTTTTGTCACGCAGAATGGTTTCAACCTTTCGGTGACCGGAGCCAAGTCCAGCGTGACAAGCTTACTCGCCAACACCGGAACCGCCAATGCGGACTACGGTGCCATCGGCGGCAACGGCGGCACCGCCGGGACAATTACGGTGGCTTCCACCAGTCATGTTTCCGGCGTGGACCTCGAGTATTCCGCGGGCTGGCGCAACGGAACGATGGGCAAGGCTGGTGCCGGGACCCTGCGGCTCAACGCCGGGTTCATCATGAACCAGGACAACAACTACACCACTTTCGACAACGCCGGCACCGCGCTCAACATCACCGCCGGCACGTTTCTCAATGAAGGTCTGGTCAAGAGCATCACCAACGTCAATGGCTCGACCTCCGTGCTCAAAACCGCTTCCTCATCCGGCACTTTCGATCAAGTGAACGTCACCAGCGGTGTGTTTGAAGTTTCCCGTTCCAGCGGTTTGTTCACCACCGGACTGACATACGCCACAGGCAACAATGCGCTCAACCTACGCGGCGGCACCCTCCAGTATGTGGGAATCAATACGGATTATTCCTCACAAATGGGCGAGTTGACCGGAGCCAGCCTGATCAATACCAACGGCCAGAACGTGACCTTCGCCAGCGACCTCACGGGCACCGGGACCATCTCGAAGACCGGCTCGGGCGTGTTGACGCTTTCCGGCGACAACTCCTTCGGCTCGGGGGCACTGACCTTCGGCAGTAGCAACACCAACCGCGGCTACATCCGCCTGATGAGCGACAACGCGCTTGGCAACACTAACACAATTGACCTCGCCGGAACCCAAGGAGGCATCTCCGGGCTTCAGCTCGAAGGAGGCGTCACGATCAGCCAAAACCTCACCACTCAAGGGCGCTCCAATTCGGATACGACAGGCTATGTCTTACGAAACCTTTCCGGTAACAACACATGGAATGGCAGTGTCACCATCACTGCCGGTGGCGGGGGGTATGGCCTTATTAGTGATTCGGGAACTTTGACGCTCGGAGGCAACATCCAATCCACTTTTGTCAGCAGCTTTGGTGCTCGTGGCGTGAGCTTCTCGGGCGACGGTTCATTCAACGTCACCGGCGACATCTTGGGAGGCGGACCGAACTCGGAAAACATCGCGGTTTCCAAAAGTGGCGCAGGCACGCTCACCCTCGGTGGAACCAACAACACCTACACCGGAGCCACCAACATCAACGCCGGCACACTCGCCCTCACCTCCACCGCATCCCTTGGCAATACCAGCACCACCATCGCTGGCGTTGCCACGCTCACCGGCGGAGGAAGCTTCGGTGGAGCCGTCACCATCAACGGCACTCACGCCCCCGGATTCAGCCCGGGCACCCAGACCTTTGGAGCGGGCCTCAGCTACGGTTCCACTTCCACCCTTGGGTGGGAACTCACCGGCAACACCACCGCCGGCCGCGGCACGAGCTACGACGCGGTCGATGTCACCGGTGGAAGTTTCACCCTCAATTCCGCGGCCAGTCTGGATCTCGCGTTCTCCAGCGGCGTTGATTTCCTGAATATCTTCTGGGCCAGCAGCCAGCAATGGCTCGTCGTCGATCTCAATGGCGCCACCGCCGCCGACAGCAACCTGTTCACCCTCAGTGGCATCACCGGAGGCTTGAACTACAGCCCGACTCTCGGCGACTTCGGTCTTCTCCGCCAGCCGGGCAGCACTTCCGAAAACTCCGTATATCTGACGTGGACGCCGGTGCCCGAGCCTTCCGTTGTGATTCTCGGCAGCCTCGGGCTGCTGGCCCTGCTGCGCCGCAGGCACCGGGGTGTGCGGCCGCCTCTCGCTTGATCACAGCTTCACTTGCTCCCACACCAGCACTGTGTAAACTTCACGGGGATTCCATGCGTATCACCAACCCCAGCCCACAAAACACCATGACGCGCACGCCATTCAGGCGCCGGATTGCCAGTAACTTCCGCAGCCTGATCGTCAGCAACACCACTCTCACCCGCCTGAGTGGCTCGGGCCATGATACGACTGCGGTAAAAAAACCATCCGCTGCCATGCTTGCATCCGCCGTGTTGCTGATGTTAATCACCCCAATGGTCGCGGCTCCGCCCGGGTCGGGCTGGTCGATGGCATGGAGCGACGAATTTTCCGGCACCTCACTCACCACCTCGAACTGGACCGTCGGCACCGGTGCCCGCCGGGATGCCACCAACACCGCCAACGCCCTCACCGTCCAGGACGGCCACCTCCGCATCAAAACCTACACCGAGGGAGGCCAGCACTACACCGGATGGATCGGATCCAACGGCAAATACGAAAACTGCTTCGGCTACTGGGAGGCACGCCTGCGCTTCAACTCGACCGTCGGCATGTGGTCCGCCTTCTGGCTCCAACCCTACGGCATCAACAATGTCGGAAACCCCGCTGCAAATGGCACGGAAATCGATATCGTCGAACACCGCCGCCAGGATTCCGGCGGTGCAGACCTGCGTAACAAGTCTTCCATCAACGTCCACTGGGACGGCTACGGTGCCGATCACAAGTCCGTCGGCACTACCGTCAACAATCCCGGTGCCAACACCGCCAGCCTCCAGGGAAACTGGCACACCTACGGACTGCTTTGGGATCACGACCGCTACCGCTTCTACATCGACGGCGTCGAAGTCTGGACCACCACCGCCGCGACTTCCCAAGTCCGGCAATGGATCTATCTCACCAGCGAGGTCCAGAACAACGCCTGGGCCGGCGCCATTCCCGGCAGCGGCTACGGCGACCGCACCACCTCCACCACTTGGTTTGATGTGGACTACGTCCGTTTCTATCAACGCTCGGAACAGGCGATCAATCCCGCCTTCACCCACCGCACCGGCCCCTGGACGGCCTCCGGCTCCGCGAGTTGGGCAGCCACCGGCGGCCGCAACGCAGGACCGGGGGTGCGCCTCAATCCCACCACCACCACTGCCTCCGCTTTCGAACAAAGCGTCCACGGCCTGCTGCCAAACACGGAATACCGCCTGATCGGCTGGGGAGCCGTCGGCTCGCGCGCCTGGCCGGACATCCGCATCGGTGCCAAGAACCATGGCGGACCCGAAACCTGGAAATCCATATCGAGCGTTGGATTCACCGAGGCTCAGGTCCCATTCACCACCGGTCCCTCCAACAATTCCGCCCGCGTCTATGCCCGAGTCCCAACTCAATGGGGCGACTGCTTTGCCGACGATCTCGAAGTCCGTCGCGATGCCCAGGTCAACAACTCGGGCTTCGAACTCGGCGAGTCGTGGCCGTGGACCCTCACCGGCACCGTCTTCGTCCACGACTGGGACACCTTCCGCCGCTCCGGCAGTCATGCCATGCGCCTCAATACCTCCACCTCCGCCCGCTCGGCGGAACAAACGGTTTACGGACTCCAGCCGAACACCGCCTACACACTCTCCGCCTGGGTCCGCACCAACAACCAACCCATCCGGTTCGGAGTGAAAAATCATGGTGCCGCGGACGCCTTCACCACCTTCACCGGCACGGGAAACACCTGGCAAAAAGGGTCCCACACCTTCACCACCGGCGCTTCCGCCACCTCCGCCACCCTCTATGTCGCCATCCCCGCCGGCAGCAACATTGCCGCAGCGGATCTCGACGACTTCACCCTGGCTACGGCTCTCCCCTCGCCATGGGCCGCTTCCGACATCGGAACCACCGGCCATAGCGGCGAGTCGTTCGCACGCGGATCGAAAATTGTCGTGCGCGGCTCGGGTGCCACCCTCGCCGACACCACCGACTCCTTCCACTTCGTCCGCCAGCCGGTCGCCGGGGATTTTACTCTAACAACCAACCTCGACAGCTTCGAGGCCGACAGCAGCGTCGCCAAGGCCGGCATCATGATCCGCGCCTCGACTGCCGCCAATTCCGCCCACGCGATGGTCCACTGGCTCACCCAGGGAAAAGTCGAATTCATCTGGAGAAACACCACCGGCGCCACCTCCAACTATGTCTGGGATGCCGCGTCCGTCCCCTGGCCGCCCAAGCTCCGCCTGAGCCGCGTCGGCAACCAGATCGCCGCCTCGTATTCCACCGATGGAAGCACCTGGGTCCCGGTTGGCGCTTCCCAATCCATCACTCTGCCGACTTCACCACTCGCCGGCCCCGCCATCTGCGCGCACGACTCGGGCAACACCGGCGTCGCCACCTTTTCAAACACCTCGGTCGCTGCCGTCAGTGGCGGGATCATCAGCAGCATTGGCACCAACGACATCAATGAAAGCTGGGACAGCGCCGCGGACTGGAGCAACCTTGCCGCACCCGCTTCCGGAAACGACTATCAGATCACCAGCGGGTTCACCATTCGGACTCCCTCCACCAGCGGCAGCTTCACTTTTCCCGGAAATTCGCTCCGCATTCAAACCGGTGGCACCCTCGCCCTGAAGAACCAGTCCCCGGTCACGCTCAACCTGACCAGCGAGGGCGGAACTCTCAGCCATTTCAGCACAAGTCTCAGCCCGGATCTTGCCCGGTTGCAAGGCACACTCGTCCTTACCAACCCACTGACGGTCACCAACGCGACCGGCAGCAACCGTCTCACCCAGATTCACTCGCTGGTTTCCGGGCCCGGGACACTGAACAAACAGGGCGACCACACCTTGATCCTCTCCGGCGACAATACTTTCGGCTCCGGCACGATGAACTTCGGCTCCGGCACGGAAAACCGCGGCTACATCCGACTCGCAACCAACACCGCGCTCGGCAACCACAGTTCAGTCACCCTTGCCGGAAGCCAAGGCGGTGTCTCAGGCCTGCAACTCGATGGCGGTGTGACGCTCGATAAGAACCTCAACAGTGCGGGCCGCCAGAACGCGACCACCACTGGCTACATCCTGCGCAGCATCTCAGGCAACAACGCTTGGAATGGAAATGTCACCATCACCTCGAGCGGCGGAGGTTATGGTTTTGTCAGCGACTCCGGAACCCTCAGCCTGGGTGGCACCATCACCTCCTCTGACACCAGCAACAACGGGCCACGCCTGGTCAGCTTCGTCGGTGCCGGAAACATCACCGTGAGCGGTAACCTGCTCCGTGGGGGATTTGAATCGACTGCAAGAAATTTGGCTGTCAGCAAGGACGGTTCCGGAACCCTCACACTTGCCGGGACCAGCGACTACTCCGGCAACACCACCTTCAATAACGGAACGACCCTGCTCACCGGGTCGATCAGCCAGTCCTCAATCGTCACCATCGGCGCTTCCGCAATTCTCGATGTGTCTTCCCACGCCGCTCCCGGATACGCCTTCACCGCCACCCAGACGCTGCGTGGAAACGGAACCCTCGTCGGCAACGCCACCACCACCGGCACCATCGCCCCGGGACTCTCTGCGGGGACTCTAACATCCGATGGCAACCTCACGTTTGGGATCGGTTCCACCTTCAGCGCGGAAATCGACGTCCTCGGCACCGCCCAGGTGGAAACCGCCACCGCAACGGGAACCCCCATCGTCGATGGCGATGTCACCGTCACTGTCACCAGCGCGGACCTTGGGGCACCAGTAATCCTCGATGTTCCGATCCTTAATGGTGAATCTCCCGACGCTTGGGCTTTCAAGGTGCGTGCAGCGCTCGCTGCGGATGCAGCCATCAGCGCGCTGTTCAGCGTCGGCGGCATCAACAACGCCATCACCCTCACCCGCCTGAGTGGCGTTGCCAATGATACAACCCTCAACATCGCCCTCGAAAACGGACTCACCAGTCCGGGTATCACCGCTGCCCTTACCAGCGCGAATACCATCGGTGGCGTCGCCCCGGGAACCGACCTGCTGGCTGTCGCCGGGCAACTCGACGTTTCCGGCGCGACGCTCAACCTCCTCGTCACCGGCACGCCGGGCGCGGCCGCCTACGTCATCGCCACTTACGGCTCGCTCGCTCCCGGAAACTTTGCCGCCGTCAACAATTTGCCGGATGGCTACCAAGTCAACTATACCCATAACTCAGGCACCGCCATCGCCTTGGTCCCGACCGCTGTAAGCAATAACTTCGCCTCGTGGGCATCCGACAGCGGCGTCGCCGGCGGCACCACCGGAGATTCCGACAACGACGGCATCCTCAACCTGGTCGAATACGCCCTCGCCCTCAACTTCAATGGCTCGGATGGCTCCGCCGGCACCTTCACCGGAAACCTCCTGAGCTTCACCAAACGCCCGGACGCCATCGACAACGGTGACGTCTCATGGGTCATCGAGACTTCCCAGACCTTGGCTCCCGACTCATGGACGCCCGCTGTGACCCAAAACCCCGGCGACGCCAATCCCACCATCTCCCACCCCCTGCCCACCGGACAAGGAAAGATCTTTGGCCGCTTGAAAGTGGTGCAGCCATGATTCTGCGCAAAACCCTCGGCCATGGGACTCTATCAGTTCGCCAAAGACCGCGCAGAAACCACGAACCTCGCCGCCGAGCATCCGGAACATGTCATGGAACTCAGCATCGCCTACGAAGCTTGGGCGAAACGCGCGCAAGTTCTGCCATGGCCGATTCCCGGCGGGTCAAACCCACGACCATTGAACTAAATAATTCCACCCGTTCGGGGTGGTTGAATTAAGCCAAACCCGCAATATCGTCTAACATATTTTTAAAATGACCCGCGCACACACTGACACTTTCGCCGTGCTCAAACCCAAACCAAGTCGGATTCTCGCTCTTTGCATGGCAGCATGTTTGATGTTCGCGGCTTCCGCTGCGGCCAACACTCTCTCCATCCATGACCGCAAGGTTACCATCGCGACCATTTCCGATACGGTCGTGACGATGAGCGGGCGCTCGGAACTCCACGTCACCGGCAGCGGAGATCCCATTCCCGGTTCGATCATCCATCTGAATTCGCCCGATTCGTGGCTGTTCTTCACCAGCATCCAGCCCTTCACGGTGAGCGGCAGTTTTCTTGGTCGCATCCGCGTCAACGGTACGACCGCCGCCACCGCGACCAATGTCCGGGTGGTGCAACACGCCAACGGCAGCGTGGTCATCCCTCACGGACCCGGCTTCACGCCGCTCACGATTTTCACCCAACGGCGCTTCGGCGGCAGCTCTGCCAATCTCCCGCTTCATACCTACCACAACAATTCCAACCTCGGCGTGCTCGCCGGAAGCATCCATTCCTTCCGCCTCAAGCGCGGCTACATGGCTACCATGGCCCGCAATGAAAACGGCACCGGCGGCAGCCGCGTCTTCATCGCCCAGGATGACGATCTCGACATCACCGAGATGCCCGCCGAGCTCGGCACCGGCATCCGCTTCGTCCGCGTTTTCCCATGGCGCTGGGTGGCCAAAAAAGGCTGGGCCGGCAACAACGACTCCGGCAATCCGGGCATGGTGAATGCCATGTGGTTTTACAATTGGAACAACAACGAAAACTCAATCTTCAACCGCGAATACTCCCCAATCCGTCAGACTCGCTGGTGGCCGGATTACAATATCACCAACGCCAAGGAAAACGTCACCCACCTCCTCGGCTTCAACGAACCAGACTCGCCGGACCAGGCAAACATGACCGTCGCCCAAGCCATCAACGAATGGCCGAATCTGATGCGCTCCGGCCTGCGCCTCGGCTCGCCCGCGCCCACTGATGGCGGCCTGACCTGGCTCTATCAGTTCCTCGACGAGGCGGAGGCGCTCAACTACCGCGTCGACTTCGTGGCAGTCCATTTCTACCGCGGCGGCCAAACCGCCACCCAGCTCTACGACTGGCTGCGAGCCATCCACGTCCGCACCGGCAAGCCGCTCTGGGTGACCGAGTGGAACAACGGCGCGAACTGGACCTGCTGCGCCCCTTCGTCCTACGAGCAGCAAGCAACCATCATCAAATCGTTCACTGAGAAAATGGACGAGGCCCCTTTCGTCGAGCGCTACGCCATTTACAACTGGCTCAATGGCAACCGTGAAATGATCGTCAATGGCGCGCTCACCGCGGCAGGCGTCGCCTACCGCGACCACCAGTCCCCGATCGGCCACATCGACGCACCGCCGCTCCGGCTCGCCGGCCTCTATGACGAACAATTGCTGCAGGCCAACGCCGTCAACCAAGAGATGAGCTACTCCAACAGCAGCACCTGGACCACCGGCATCGGCCAGACGCTCGGGGCCGCCCAAGTCATCCCACTCAGCCAGTTCAAGACCCGCCTCGCGGCTGCGGCCGCCAATGGCTTCGGCGGCGTGGTCGACTTCGAGCGCGGCGCCCTCACCGACGGCCTGATCAACGGCGGCTCCGGCTTCAATGCCATGTTCGACGACGGGCGGAAATCGCTCGATTTCACCAACCACCCGGCCAACGGCGGCACTTACTCGCTCAGCGGACCGCGCACGGACCGGACGACCATCTCCGGTGAGACTTCACTCGGCCGCAGTGGCAACGCGAATTTCGACCTCGAGATCGCCAACCCGCGCGGGCTCATCCGGCAGGAAAAGGTCATTGCGGCAGGGCTCACCGCACTCGGCCGCAATGGCGTGGGGGGCAGCAACTTCTTCCGCTTCACCGCTTGGTATACCAACGGCACCCAAAACGGCTCCACCAGTGTCCGCCGCCAGATCGATACCACCACGGGTAAGGGCACTGCGGACACCTTCGCCGGCATCGCCGCACCGCCCGGCTACTGGATCACCCGCATCTCCCTGACCTCGGAAAATGGCGCCTTCACCAGCATCGACGACCTCGCTTTCATCACCTCGCTCGACCCGGAATTCCTGTGGGCACCGGACGGCTCAGCCGGTGGCCCGGGCATCTGGGACAACGACACGATTTCGTGGACCACTGGCGAAGAAAATCTCGCATGGACATCCGGCAGGACGGCCGCCTTCACCGGCACCGGCGGCGCCGTGGATGTCAGCGCCCCCGTCACCGGCGTCAAAGGAATGTTCTTCGAGTCCACCGGCTACACGCTCGGTGGCAGCGGCTCGCTCGCTTTTGAGCCGGGAGCGGAAATTTCGCTCAACACGAGCAGTGTCGTGCTCACCACCTCGCTGGCCGGGAACTCCACGGTCAACATCGTTGCCAACGCCAACTCCAATCAACTCCAGCTCCGCGGTGACAATCGAAATTTCACCGGCACCCTGGTCACCCGCGGGGGAGCCCAGTTGCGCCCTTACAACAGCTCAAGCGGCGCGGTCACCGGCCACGAACTGGGTGGCCCGGCCACCACCGCCGACTTCGAGGCGGGAACTCAGGCCCGCTGGTTTAATTTAGCCTCCTCGCCCACCTTTCCGAACGTCTTCCGAATCGCGGGCAACGGCATCAGCGGTGGCAGCCTCGGCGTCTTAAACATGGACACTTCCAGCGCCCGCACCGTCACCTTCAGCGGGCAAGTCCGCCTTACCGCTGCTGCCACGGTGGCCACCCAGAACAGCGGCTCATTCACCTTCGAGGGCCCGCTCACCGGAGCGTTTCCGCTGACCCTGAACATCAGCCCGAACACGACCTCACGCATCAACGGCTCCGCCAACCTCAGCCAAATCATCAAGACCGGCACCGGCGCGCTCTCTATAGGGGCCGCCGCCTCGGTCACCGCAGACCTCGTCACCCTCAACGTCGGCACCCTTCAAATTTCCCCCACCACCACTCTAAACCTGGGTGGGCTAGCCCTGAATGTCGGGCTTGCCCTCGCCGTCACCAGCGACCGCACCTTGGCGTTTCCTGTGACAGGTCCCGGCACGATCACCAAGTCCGGCAGCGGCACACTCACCCTCGCCGCCGCCAACGACTTCGGCCCAAACGCCGGCACCTTCACCCTCGGCTCCGGGACTGCGAACGTCGGTTTCCTCCGCCTTGGCCACCCGCAGGCACTCGGGAAACACACCACGGTCGCCCTGAGTTCAGGCCAAGGCGGCACATCGGGCCTCGAACTTGCCGGCGGCCACAGCTTCAGCGCCGCGCTCGAAACCGCCGGCCGCTCGGCCGCCACCAGCACCGGCTACGCACTCCGCAACCTCACCGGCGACAACACTTGGAACGGCCCGTTCACCATCACTGCAGCCGGGGGAAGCTACGCGATCCTCAGCGATTCCGGTTTGCTGACGATCACTGGCGATATCACCTCCAGCGTGGCCAGCGACCTCGGGAGCCGCTCCCTCCAGTTCGCCGGCGCTGGCAACATCCTCCTCAATGGGCAAGTCCGCCGTGGCGGCGCTTTCGCCGCACAAAACCTCGCCGTCACCCAAGCCGGGCCCGGCACCTTGATCCTCGCCGCCGGTGGTGACTACTCCGGCCTTACCCAAGTCAACGGCGGCACGCTGCAAATCGACGGTTCCCTCACCGCCTCGAACGTCACGGTGGGAAGCAACGGCCGGCTCAGCGGAACCGGCACGCTACCCACCGCCACCCTATCGGGCGGCCTGGCGCTCACTGCCGGGCAAACGCCGCTGAACATCACCGGCGCGCTCACCCTGCAAAGCGGCGCCACGCTGGAAATCACCGGCACTCCCGCATCCAGCCCGCTGGTCCTCGCCCGCTACGCCAGCCGCAGCGGAGATTTCTCAAACACCACCGGAATCCCCGCTGGCTGGCGGGTGGATCCGGATTTTGACTCCGGCACCGCACTGGCCTTGGTCGCCACATCCGGCTTCTCCGACTGGGCCACCGCACGCGGCATCGCGGGGGCATCCTTCGAAACCGACTCCGACGACGACGGCCTCGCCAACGGCCTCGAATACGCCATCGCCGGGCACGACCCCGCCGCCTCCGACGGCTCCCCCGGGACCTTCACCGGAAACCTCCTCACCTTCACCAAACGCCAGGACGCCATCGATAACGCTGACGTCTCATGGGTCATCGAGACTTCCCAGACCTTGGCTCCCGGCTCATGGACACCTGCGGTCACCCACTCCCCCGGCAATACAGAAGCCACCATCTCCCATACCTTGCCTAACGGACAAGGGAAGATCTTCGGTCGATTAAAAGTAATCCAGACATGACCCTGCGCAAAACCCTCGTGGCAATCTCCCTGATTGCATCACTGCTCACCATCGCCACAGCCGCCCCGCGGCCTAACATCGTGCTGGTCATGGCGGATGACATGGGCTTCTCCGACATCGGATGTTACGGCGGAGAGATCCGCACGCCCGTGCTTGATAGTCTTGCTGCGAAAGGGCTCCGCTTCACAGGGTTCTACAACGCGGCGCGCTGCTGCCCCACCCGCGCCAGCCTGCTCACCGGGCTTTACCCGCATCAGGCAGGTGTCGGCCATATGGTCGATGATCACGGAAAAGCCGGTTATCGCGGTCGCCTCAGCAAACACTCTGTCACTCTAGCAGAGGTGCTGCGTTCGTCCGGTTACCAGACCTTCATGAGCGGCAAATGGCACGTCACTCCCTATCACTATTCAAACCCGGAACCCACGCTCCACCGCGAGAGCTGGCCGCTGCAGCGCGGTTTCGACCGCTTTTTCGGGACCCTGGCCGGTGGCGGAAGTTTTTACACCCCGGTTTCGTTGATGCGCGACAACGAATTCATTGAGGTGCCCGGTAATGACTTTTACTACACCGATGCCATCAGCGACGAGGCCGCCACTTACATCCGCACGGCTGTCCCTGAACGTCCGTTTTTCCTCTACGTCGCCTACACCGCACCTCACTGGCCGCTGCACGCCCGGGAGAGCGATATCGCTTCCTACAAGGATACTTATCAAAGCGGCTGGGACCAAATGCGGGAAAACCGCTACCGCAAGATGAGTGAATTGGGAATGATCGATCCGAAAACCACACTCCTGTCGCAGCGGCCTGAGAATATCCCTGCATGGAAGGATGCGGAGCATCAAGAGTGGGAGTCCCGGCGCATGGCCGTGCATGCTGCGATGTTGACGGTGATGGATGAAGGCATCGGCCGCATCGTCGACGCGCTGCGCGAAACCAAGGCCCTCGACAACACGCTGATCGTCTTTCTATCCGACAACGGTGCTTGCGCCGAGGTCGCCAAGGGCACCCGCACGCGCCACGGCAAGTTCGCCCGCGGCGGCACCCGCCCGGATGTGATGCCTGGCCCGCCGGACACTTACGCTGGGTTCGGCCGCGAGTGGGCACACGCCAGCAACACACCCTTGCGGCGCTACAAATCGTCCTGCTACGAAGGTGGAATCGCCACACCATTGGTGGTCCACTGGCCGCGTGGCATCGAGGCTGGCGGCGGGCTGCGCCACTGCTCCAGCCACATCATCGACCTCATGCCGACCTTCGCCGAACTTGCCGGTGCGAAATATCCCGCCGAACGCGAAGGCCAGGCGGTAAAACCCGCCGAGGGTGTCTCGCTGCTGCCTGTCTTCGACAGCAAGCCGCTGCCCGCTCGCCCCCTGTTTTTCGAGCACGAGGGGAACCGTGCGGTGATCCAGGACGGCTGGAAACTCGTCGCGCTCCACAAGCAGCCATGGGAACTCTATCACCTCGCCGAAGATCGCACCGAAACCAAAAACCTCGCCGCCGAACAACCGGAACGCACTCGCGCGATGAGTGCCACTTACGAAGCATGGGCGGAACGTGCGCAAGTTCTTCCGTGGCCGCTCCGTTAAGCCCCCAGTCATGCCTTCGACCACCATCCGCTTGTTGCTGCCGCTCATTTTCCCAGGTGCCAAGCAACTGCCAACCCGCCGACGCGTGCGTCAATGCAGTGTGAATCCCCTGCGGTGTGGGGCCACAAACCACCCGCTAAGGGGGGTAGCCAGAAATGTGAAGATCCGCTAAGTCTTTAATCTAGGGTTGTATCGCATTTCGATATCACCTTCAATTTGAACATTCTGATGAAAATCGCATTTAAGAATTACCGCCCAAGCGGATTCGCCTTGGTCGTAACGCTCTCGTTGATGATTTTGCTGACGGTCATTGCGGTGGGCTTGTTGGCATTGTCCAGTATTTCACTGCGTTCAACCGGTCAGGCAGAATCGATGGCGACGGCCCGAGCCAATGCGCGTCTTGGCATGATGATGGCGCTGGGTGAATTGCAGAAGGCGGCAGGGTCCGACCAGCGAGTTACGGCACCGGCGAGCCTCGTGGATCCCGCTGCGGGCCCCGGAGTCACCGGGGTTTGGGAATCCTGGAAACCCTCGCCGGACGGCTCAAATGACTATTCATCCCGCAAAACTACGGTCCAAAAACCGGATGAGGTGGCGGACGGTGAGTTCATAACCTGGCTGGCCTCTGGAGACCCGGCAAGCCCCGCTGGCCCCAGGTCTCCTCCCGGCGCAGTCGCCCCCTCCGCCACAAACATCACCTTGGTCGCCGACCGGACATCCCTCACCGAAAAGATCCGGGGCACCCACCTCGCACCTACACGCATCGGCAAAAATGGGGAAATCGCTTGGGCAGTGCTTGATGAAGGAACAAAGGCCCGGATTGATTTGCCTGCCGAGTCGCAACTCGCGGAAGACAGCCTGCGCCAGTCCCGACTCCGCGCACCTGGACGCCCACAAGCCGAGGGTATTTCCACCAACACCGCCGCACTTCGGGTGGATGCAACTACCGCCGCAAAACTCATCAGCCTCAACCAAGCTGAACTCGTGGCCGGGCGCGAGCAACTCCGGCCTTACCTGCACGACCTCACCACTCATTCGATGAGCCTGCCAATCAACGTCGCCGCCGGCGGCCTCAAGGCGGATCTATCAAGAGCTTTTGAGGATCCATCCCTTCCCAATGATCTAACATCCCGCTTCGTTTACTCCAATTCAAAGACCAAGCTGGCGGTATCCGATCCACTATTCTCCACCCTCGCGGCCTATTACCAGCTCTACAAGAAACCGGTCAATCCTCTGCAGTTGGCGGTGCCCAAGAACTACAGGCCGATGCGCGGGACGGTCCCCAATCTCGCTCCGCTGGATGGCACGCTGATCGCCCCGGTGGTGACGCGTGTTTCGGTAGTGTTTTCGTTGGTTTCGCGCGTGGGACACGGTGACTGGGCGAGTAGGATCTCAAATCGCACAGGTGACAACAAGCGCCGTAATATGGTCTATTTGATCTACACCCCGGTGGTCACGGTTTACAATCCCTACTCGGTCCCGATTCAATTCCGGGATTTCAAAGTCACCTTCCGCAATCTTCCGGTGGCCTTCAAATTCTTCCGCAACGGCCAGCCGCAAAGCGTGAAACCAGCGCTGCTTAGCAGTTTCCACATTTCCTCTCAGACTCGAAACGACTGGGAGGATCCGTTTTCCTGCACCGCCAGCAACAGCGCGGGTTCCGCCTCGGACTCGCTCGTCACCCTCTATCCGGGCGAGGCCCGCGTCTTCGGCACCAGCCATCCACCGTCCGCGACTTGGGGCTCCATGACCAACTACCTCTATCAGAACAACCTTGATTCCAGCAAAACCAAGAACGTCTTTTCCGGTGCCGGGTGGGACTATCGCAGTGGCTACATCGTGGATTGGTTGGTGCCCAACATCAGCAACCCCACCGCCGATGGACGCGGGAAAGATAATTCGATTCTTGGCGTATTTGGTGTGGGCCCCACCGACTCGGTGAACGTGGAGGTCTCTCCGGTGATGCCCGGTTCCGGCGGTGGCAAGATCATCGTGGATTTCCAAGCCAAAGTGGCAGGACGCGATACTCCGCTCGGCATTTTCGAATACAACTACGGCAATCAGGCCAAACTCACCGAGATTCTCCAGAATGGAAACCACTCCACGATTGGCAAAGTGACTTATCCATTCCGCCGTGAACGCGATTTCACCGTCAGCGAACTCACACTGTCAAATCCGGACTCCAACCCCATCAACCGGTGGGGTTCGACTCCGAAACAATTCGCCATTTTCACCCTCGGCACCCGCACCGCGAATGATTCGCTCTACCCGGGCAAACCGGGACGCACTTCCTCATTCGTCCATCACGTCCTGCGAATGGATGTTTCAGGGACTCACCCTGCCCTCATGCCGATGGAAATGTCTCTGCTCCCCATCACCGGAACGGGCGCTAGCACCGTCGGTTCGATCGACGCGGATGATGTCAACCGGGCGTTCCATTTTTCCGGAACCACCCGCGGCAACGGCGCGGTGCACTATGTCAGCCAAAACCTGCCGACCACCCCGCTGGTCAATCTGGCGGACTTCCGCCATGCGAACCTCGCCAGCAGCGGACACCTGCCCTTGGTCCAACACACCGTCGGCGAGTCACTCGCTTCACCTGTCGTCCCGGCAGATAAGGCACAAGCCTCTAGCACCTTCGGTTATGAAGTGTTGGATCATGCCTGGTTTGCCAATCAAACGCTATGGGATGCTTATTACTTTTCCGGCATCCGTAATCTGAGCGATGCAAACCTGTTGTTTGATCAAAAACCTCTACCCATCATTCCCCGTATGGTTCCCATGCTCGCGCCCGGGCAGGACTCCAAAGCGGCCGCCTTGAAAGCCGTCACTTCCCCCGCCTGGTCCGACCTTGCAGCAATGCTTGCCATCAAAGGCGGTTTCAATGTGAACTCGACGTCGAAGAGCGCTTGGAAGGCCACACTCACCTCACTGCGCCAGATGGAACTGCCGGTTCTCGGTCCGATCGAAATCAGGGACCCCTCGGTCAATCCTTCTACCTACAGGGAGGTGGTGCGCACCGCCGCGCATTCGCCATTCCCCCGCCTCAGTCGGCCGATCGGTGATCGGGTGACCAAGACCAATAGCATGGACAATCAAAAGCGCTGGTCGGGCTTCCGTGAGTTGGAAGAGCCGGAAATTGACAAACTGGTGGATGCCATCATCACCGAAGTCCGCACCCGCGGGCCCTTTCTTTCGATGGCAGAATTCGTCAACCGCCGCCTCGGACCAGCCTCGGATGACATGTCCGCGCGCGGAGCGTTGGAGGAAGCCATCCGCAAATCCGGCATCAATGAGATCCCGATGGGACCGGTCAACCGGATCATCGAGGAAAACGAGGCAGCCGCATTCGGCTACGCCAATCCAAAAGCCGCCGCTGGCAACACCGAAGAAGGTGCCTCCGCAATCCTCAGCCAGGGTGACCTGCTGTCCGCCATTGGTGCCTCGATGACCGTTCGCTCGGATACCTTCGTGATCCGCTCCTACGGGGCTGCCCGTGATAGCGCAGGCGTCACCGCACGGGCTTGGTGCGAAGCGGTCATTCAACGCGTGCCGGCGTTTATCGATCCAGCCGATGCACCGGAAAAAGTGCAGTCCGCGATTCTCGCCTCCGGCCGCTCCATGAGCGACCTCAGCCCGGTCAATCGCCGCTTCGGCCGGCGCTTCGAAGTGGTGTCCTTCCGCTGGTTGAACGCCAATGAGGTTTGACAACGCCTTCCTTACGATCCAGCAAACAGCATGAAATTCCTCCTCGTGGTGCTGATCGCATCGTCCCTTGCCGCACAGCTGTCCGCCCAGCAGATCCGCCCGGTGAAGCTCCGCTCGATTTGTTTTCAGCACGTCGGCGATTTAAAGAAACTTTTCGCCATCAGTGGCGGCGAAAAACCCAAGGCAGTCGAAGTCACGCTCTTCACCACGGTGATTTCCGAGGAAGTCGATGCGTTTGCCAGCGATGAAATGCTCACCTTCGCGGTGCCGGATGAGGCAGCCGCGGGAGCGTCCAAATTCAAGATCATCGCCACCGCCAAAGCCGTCCCAGGCCCGCGCCAGCTCGTGATCTTCATCCCTGGTGCCCCGGATGGTTCACCCTATCGTTGCTTCGTCATCGACGATTCAGAACGGAATTTTCCCATGGGGTCCACCATGGCCGTCAACCTTTCGACGCTGCCGTTTCGCTTATCCATCGGCGAACACCTCAAGGATATCGCCCCCGGTAAAATCGAAAATATCCCGATGGCCCGCAAAACCAATGACCGCGGGCAGGTCTCTGTGATCATTTCCATCGCTGATTCCACGAGTGACGGTGGGTGGCGGGCGGTCAATCAGACACGCTGGTTCACCGGCACGGACAAGCGTGATCTCGCGATCAGCTACATCCACCCCAGGACCAAACAGGCGGCGGTCAATTGTTACGGCGATACGCCGTCATGGATCACGCGCTGAATCCGCGGTGTCCCGCACTCTCATGGCATCATGATCTTACACTGGCTTTGATCGTTGCGAGTTCTTCCGCGGCCCGGTTGGCAACTGACCGGACCGTATAGGCACCGACTGCGGCCGGCACAACGAAGGTCTCTGCATAATGCACCTCGTATGGATCGAACATGCCATCGGGACTTTCCACCAGCGCCCTGTCGCCCGCGACGAGGTTCAGCACATTGACCCCGCCATTCGTATGGTGGGGGACTTGTTTGGTGAACCAATGCCGGCGTGTCTCGATAAAATGGGAATCGTGCAATCCGGTGCGTTCTTCGCGCCATCCGTTGCCAGTGGACAAGGGTTGGAAGCGGTTGATGAGATTGCGCCGTATCCATTCGGTAGTGCGGTCCCGCCGGATGTTGGATGCGCCATGCTTGAGGTGGATGGGCCGCGGCTTGCCGTCCAGCCCCAGGCGACCCCAGTCCCATAACTTGCAGGTGAAGATGTAGGGAGTGGCACTGATTTCGAGAACCATCGAATTCGCGCCGCAACAATGCACCATGCCGGCTGGGATCAGGAAATGGTCGTGCATTTTCGTTGGCCAGAAGTTCGCGTATTTTTCTGCTGGAAACGAGGCGCCGCCAGCAGCGGCAAGTTCCAGATCGCGCAGCATCGCCGCAGGATCAACTCCATCCCTCAATCCGAGGACAACCTTCGCATCCGCTCCACTATCCAACAAATAATAACTCTCGTCCTGAGTGTATGCCATTCCGAATTTCTCCCGGATGTATTCCACCAGGGGATGCACCTGGAATGACAGGTTTCCGCCATCCATCGTGTCGAGCAAATCGAAACGGATGGGGAATTCCGCACCAAAGCGGGCAAAGACCTCATTACCTAACAGCGATTGGGGCTGGTCAAACACCAGATTGATGGCAGGAATTTCAAACCGGATTCCGCCAAACTCCAGCAGCAAGCTGTTTTCCTCCGGCACGCAATCGAAGCACCATCCGTAGTTCGGGACGCTGCGGTCAAGATCGCAGACATCTTTCATCCATTGCCCGCCCCAAGGTGCGGGATCGAAGAACGGAACCACACGGAATGGCCGTGTGACCGTGTGCCGGAGACCCCGCCTCAGCGCATCACCCGTCGCGAGTTTCGGCTTCAATGGATCGTGGGTATCCAGCGCGAAATCCCACTCGGCGATCAGCGGGCGCTTCCATCGGTCCGCCACTCGCCAGTCCACGAAAAATGCTCGCTTGTATTGCAAGCTTGCAGCAAAGGTATGGTTTGCGGTGCCGAGGTTGCCACATTCGTTGCGGCGAAAACGAAGCTGGGCCTCCCAGCGGGCGAGGTCGGCATAGACCAACACGTCGCCCGCATGAATCAATCGCGCCCCGCAACCCACCACCACCACCAGGCCCTGTGCTGCCGATTCGATGAGCGCGCGCAACCGGGCCACGCGCCCTGCATCAAAAAACGAGGGCAGCTCAAGCGGGGAAAGATAGCCGAAAACCGGATCATCCCCTCCAAGAAACGGTGCAACCAGTGTCTCGATGCTGTCCGGCGGAAGCATCCCATCGGATGCTTGGAGCGCCAGCACGGGTCTAAGCGAAGTCGCCAGCGCCTCCAGCAGCTGTTCCTCGTGAACGCCGGGATAACACTCAACCACCACGATGGTTTTTCGTTCGTGGCGAGCCCGGATAAACCCGAACAGCGTCGCCGTGATCGCCTCCCATCCTGTCACGCAATCGCCACTGCTATCAGGAACCGCCACCACTGGAAACTTGTCATAGTTGCTTGTTTTCATCGCTCTGTTCCATACAACCACGCTTCGAGGCGCAACATTCCAGCGCTTCAGATGCGGTTGTGACCTTGTGGATCTTCCGCACACCGCCAGTCGGCATGGCCGCCCTGATTTCCGGATCCTGCGTTTGTGCGTGTCTCATGGCGTCACCACCGTCCAGGCGCATCCAATTCGAGGGGTTGGTCGGTGAGGATGGTAAGACTGAACGGCGGCAGGTTGAGATCCGCCACCCCGGCCACGAAGCTGACGGGGTGATAGTCGAGAACCTGCTCCAAGCTCGCATCCGCGGTGGAGGTCATGCGGTGGAATTCGCCACCCACGCCTTGAACTGTTAGGCGGACCTGCCAAGGACGCATGGCGTCGTTGACGACGAGCAGCGTGTGGCTCCCGTCCTTCGGACTGCGGGCGGCGGTGGCCCAGACCCGCTGGCAGTCATCCGCCATGCCACCGCTGACGGTGGTTTCAAGAACCTCGGCACGCTGTGGCAGATGGCGGGTGGCGATGCCCAGCACCTGATAGTTTCCGGCGTGCGGGACCGCTTCCGCGAGCCAGTGTTTCCACTGGCGGTCCCAGGTATCGATGAACTGCCACTGCCCGTCGGCATCGCCCCGGTTGACAAAACTCCAGTGGTTGCAGCCGTCGATTCCGAGGTTGAGCGCACGGATGAGCAGTTCGGTGTCCTTGAGCGAGGCTTTGAAACACCCCGGTGCCGGATCATCCGCCGCGTAGCCGTAGGTCTGCGTGCCAAACTCGGTCAGATAGAGCCCCTTGCCGGCCGCCGTGGTCTCGGCGCGGTATTTGACCAGGGTTTGCTCGAGCCGTTCGCCCATTCGGTAGGCCCACGATGCAGGTTGTTGCTTGGGGTCCTCCCAGTCGAAACACGAGCAGTAGCTGTGGAAATCGACGTCATCGACCTCCTTGAACCAGGGTTCGTCCGCCAGCGTTTCAATCACCGGGAGATCGGTATAATCGGGCCCCATCAGCGACACGGGTAGATTCGCAGCTGAGATGGCGGCGCGGACTTTCTTCATCGCCTCCGCCAAATAGGCCGCTTGTTTTTCCCTGTCCTGGCTGGCACCGGAATCCGGCGGAATCAGCCACCAATAAAAGTTCGGCTCATTGACCAGATTGATCCAGCGGATCGATTTGTGACCGCGTTTGTGGATCAGCTCATCGAGCAGAATCACCCATCCTTCGGCAAAGGCATCAAGATCGGCCGGCGCTGAAACCTGCGTGAGCGCCGGGTCGCCCTGGTATTCGGGAAACGCAAGCCATTCGACATTGGGCCACATGCACTGGAGCATCACGTCGGTATCGTGACGATCCGCCCATGACAGGATCCGCTCAAGAATTGCGATTTCCGGGCTGTTCCAGGTGAATCTCCCGCGTTCCGGTTGCCACTGCCGCCAATCCATTTCAGCGCGGATGAATTTCAGTCCCAGCCAGTCGGCCTGCCGCTCGATGGATTGCCAGAGTTTTTCGTGTTGGGGCGTCACCGGCGGCGAGCCGCCAAAAGCGCTGCCACCATGACTGACCGGGGGATGAATGATGGAATGCCAGGATGCGCCCACCCCGCTGGCCATGCGATGGCGCACCTTTCTTGAAATCGAGATGGAAACTTCCGCGGTAGTGGGCTTGGTGGGTTTGTGGTTTGGCATATCCTTGAGATTGGAGAAGACGGGCGGGCGAAACTTGCCGGAGAATCCTATTCTCCGGCGGACTGTTGCAGAAAGGCGGGAGTGTCCCGCAGCGTGATCACATCATCCGAATGGAAAATGCGGCGGATCTCCTCCGGCGCGGTGAGTCGCGGACCGTGCTCGCCCTGCCACGAGCAGAACCATGCCCAGTGGACACCGAGGCGGCGCATCCTCGGAATATCCGGGATGCCCGGATATTCGCCCAACGCGAGCGGCTTGCGTCCATCGTAAAAATCCCGCTGTTTCTGCCAGCGGCCTACCAGCGGATCGTCGCGGTCCGTCGGATAGACGTCGATGCACGCCACATCCACCACGTCGTCGCCCGGATACCAATCGGTATGTTCCACCGTCAGCACCCACAACAGGTTGTGAAGCTGGTGGTGGCGGGTGAGCCGCTCGAATAGGATCCGCCAGAGTTTTTTGAAGGCGTCCGGTCCTTTGGCTCCCCACCAGAACCAGCCGCCATCGGCCTCATGCAATGGCCGCCAGAGTATTGGAACACCGGCCTTGTCAAATTTGGCGAGTTGAACGGCGATTGCATCGATATCACGCAGCAGCAGGGAATATTCCGCTCCCGCCGGATCGGCGAGGGCGGCCGCAAGGTCAAAGCTGGTGCCGTCGGTGTAAAAGCCGCGCCACCAGGGAAACTCGTCGTTGCTCACCAGACCGGACGGAGCGTTCCAATGCCACATCAAAGAGATGATGTGACCTTGCGCGGCCAGCGGCACAAACGATTCCGGGTGGCCTTTCGGCGGTCCTTGACGCTCCACCATGCTTGGCGAATGAAACATCAGGTCGGTGGCGATGATCGCCGGGGCGTCCGCACCCGCCTTTTGGATGAGACCGAGATCCCGCGTTTCCATTTGGCCGCTCAAGGTTTGCTTGCCGTAGCTCGCGGCAATCGCCCGCAGCAGGCTTCTGGCCGCTGGCGTCGCATCCGGATTGGCCGGCACCGCCGGGCCTGGCTGCGGCGGCGCCGGCACCACTGCAGGCGTCAGCGTCAGCCCGGTGATTTCGTAATAACCCCAGCCGCCGCCGATCTCAAGTTGGTTGGGGCCATCGACAAGTTCGACGATTCCCAACGGAACGGCTCCCAAATCTCGATTGTCGAAAAAACTTGAGAATGGAAAGCGTCCCACCTTCCCCTCAAATGCTTTGCGCCCATGAGGTGTGCGACCGATCACGGCCAATTGGTAAATTCCGGCTTTCGCGGCGAACTCCCAGCGAGCTCGGTCCTTGGCGTCATCAAACCCCACCAGGCGGGTCGGTGCCGGCTTCTCCACCGTTCCCGCCGCCACCTCGATCCCCTCGAGTTTGGCACCCCCGGGTTCGAGCGCGATCAATCCTTCTACCCCCGCGCTCGCGGTCGCCAAGGTCCCCATCAACCACACCAGCATTTGCCTCAGCTCAGGCGGGAAATTCATGCGCTTGGGGTATGTTTGATCTGTCATATGACATCAGATACACGCAAAAACGACAGTCTTTTCACGAATATCGTGATACTCTGGCATAAAAAGTTTGTCCGAGGCAACGGAAAATGAACGGATGAGAAACATTCTTGGTCATTCGTCATTTTTGAAGATTTCAGGAATTTCATTTGACAGGCCTGAGTTATCATATGATATATGGGCATTCAATGAACTCAAAACCCACTAGGAAAGGCAATTTGACCAACCCCCAAGGGACTGCGCTCGCGAGGCGGGGTTTCAGTCTGGTCGAGATTCTCGTTGTCATCGTGATCCTCATTTCACTCGCGGCGTTCATTTTTGTCATGCTGCCAAAAATGAAGCGGAAGGCCGATGCTGCGACCTCGGTGGCGAACCTGCGGCAGATCGGAGCGCTGGTGGCGATGCGCGCGGTGGACAACAACAACCAACTGCCGGCGCCCCGGGCCGATGTCCCGGATGGCAGGGGTGGATTCACCCAGCTGCATTGGCATGAGACGTTCATGTCCGATCTCTATCCGACCACCGAGTTGAAGGAATTCAAGGCAATTCAATGGTGGGAAACCAACAAGCCTTTTCTGCGCAATCCATTACTGCGAAGAGACGCGAAGCCATTTGGGTGGGACTGGTGGAACCCAGGCTATGCAATGAATATCTCGATCAGCCACAATCTTGGGAAGTCCTCGGGCGATTGGTCTGCCGGCAAGGGCGGTCCACAAGCCTACGGCATCCCGCTGGGTTCCATTCCGGAGCCGGCACGAACCCCTTTGATTGCTCCGCGCGGCAACTGGTGGTTCACTTTTTCGGAGGCGGAATTGAAGGAGCCAGCGCTCCTGGAACTGCTGGTGGATGGAAAACTTCCGATCATGTTCGTCGATGGTCATGTCGAAACCATGACCCCCAAAGAATTCACCACGCGCCGACTCAGGGAAATGCCGAGGAAAAAATGAGATGGTGCATCTCACTCAAAAAGGAAGGGATGAGATTTACGGGTTACGGGGAGGGGAGGGCGGCCCGGCAGGAAGAACGGCATCTTGTCCCAGGAAGCACCTGAATTCGCCGCCCTTGGATCGTCCGTTGCCTTGAGGAAACCAGTTAGGCGTTTGCGTAGACTCTCAAGGGTGTCGGCGTGCGCGGGTGCTCCCGCCAGGTTGAGGACTTGATCGGGATCGGTGGGGATGTGAAACAACTCGAACTCCGGACGTTTTCCATACGCCATCCGGTGCTGCCTCGTTATCTGCGGATCCGCGCCGTTGCGGACCAGCAAACTTTTGGTGGGGCTCTCGTCCACGTCGCCGTATTCCTGATAGAAGATCGGTCGGAACGGAGGTGGATCACCGGCCGGCCAGCGTTCGGGTTCGGCGTTCCAAACCAGCAGCCACTCGGGAGTGCGGAGCGCACGCATCGGGTAACCGACACCACCCTTGCGGCAGAGCGAATGCCGCTCCATCGCCGTTACCGTGAAATCGTCACACGCTGCGACCGGTTCCGGTTTGGCCGTTGTCAGCACACCTGCCAGACCGCGGCCGGCCATGCCCCGCGGCACTTCGGCGCCGGCGATTTCAAGGAAGGTCCTGGCGAGATCCAGCAGGTTGACGATTCGGTGGTCGGTCCGTCCGGGTGGAATGCGACCGCCCCAACGCATTGCCAGTGGCACCCGTGTGCCGTGGTCGTAAAGCGTGGCCTTCGCCCGTGGAAAGGGCATTCCGTTGTCGGAAGTCACCACGACCAGGGTATGGTCCAACTCACCGGTCGCCTCGAGCGCGTCGAGCATCGCCACGAGGTGCGCGTCCTGATGCTGGATTTCGTGATAATAATCGGCCAGGTCCGCGCGGACGATCGGGTGATCCGGCAGAAATCCAGGCACCCGGATGGCGGCGGGGTCGATGCCTGAGGCGATGCCGCTACCGGGCTGATAGGGCCGATGTGGCTCGCTGATTCCCATCCAGAAAAAGAACGGTCTCGCGGGGTCCCGCTCATTGAGGAAGCGGGCGAATGTGGCGGCGTAATCGCAGTTGCCGACTTCGCCGGCGCGGGGGGCTGGCAGCTCGACGTGATAGGCTTTCCCGAGTGGGTTGCGGTGGTAGGCTTCATCGACCATGTTGCCGGGCCAGTAGCCCTTCGAGGCCATGGCGATTTGATATCCAGCCGCTTCGAGGGTATGGGTGAAGAGCGGATATTCGCGCGGAATTCCGCCAAACAGCAGCGCGCCCTCCTTGATCTGCCAGGGGTGGCGCCCGGTCAGCAACGCAGCCCGCATCGGCGCGCAGGAAGGGGCCGGGGCGAAGGCGTTTACGAATCGCACGCCCTCGCGCGCCACGCGGTCGAAACCCGGGGTGCGGACCACGGGGTCACCGCTGATCGAGGTGTGGCACCATGACTGGTCGTCGGTGATGATGAACAAGATGTTCGGTTGGCGGGCGCATAGGGCTTGAAACCCGGCGAGCCATAGGATGGCGGAACAGATGATAAACCAACATTTTTCCATGGTTCAGGATTGCGTGTCAGGTTTCATGGCCCTCGGGCTCGGCAACAGGTTCCATCACTTCTACTTCACCACGATTCAAATTTCCTGCCCCTTCAGACCACGGGTAGGGTTCATGGAAACAAGGCCATCAAGCTGTCGGCGAAAATCTTCATGCCGCGCACGTCGGGGTGATTCACGGTGTTGACCATCAAGGTCGAATAGGGGATGCCCTGCCGCCACAGCCGTCCGTAGCGGGCCGCCGCGTCGGCGAGGGCGACTTTGTTTTCCGGCGCGAATTGCCGCAGCATCTTCACATAGGCGCGCGGGTCGTCATCGAGGTCGCGTTCGCTGGGCCAGTTCATGAATGTGCTGTAGTGCGGGGTGAGGATAATCCACTCGGTGCCGTTCGCCTGGAAGTCTGCTAAGAACTGATGGTAGTTCTGCTCGACCTTCGCCACTTCGAGCGGCACGTCGTTCACGAACTCCGACACCACCAGATCGGGTTTCGCCGCCAGCACCGTCTCCGCGAAGTTGCGGATGTGACCTGGCGGTGCATTCATGAAATCCTGCGAGTTGTGCGCGCCCCAGCCGACGGTGACGAGTTCGACGTTCGCTTGCGGAAACCATTGTTTGAGCTGCCGGACGAATTGTTTCTGCCACTGATCCTCACCGAGATAGCCTTCGGTGACGCTGTCGCCCCAGGCCAGGATTTTGAGCGGTTCACCGCTACGGAGTTTCGCCATTGTTTTGGGCAGCAAGCGCTCGGCTTCGGTAGGTGAGGGTTTGGGCGGTTCGGGAAAACTCGTTTCAAGGATCGGGAAGACGTTTGCCGATCCGAGCTGCTTGAGATTTTCCGAAATGAAGATATTTGCCACCCGCACTTCGCACTCAGCCATCGGCGGGGGCACTGGCATCGAGATATGCGGTTCACCCCGGCGCAATTCGAGTTCGCCAGACGAGTTCAGCACCACCGAGTCGAGGCGGCGTTTTTGAAAACGATAACTTAGATACACCGGCTGACTGTCGCCGATGCGCCCGCCGGCAACGCGCCCGATGCCGCACCATTCCACATCCACGCGGAAATCCTTGCCTCGCTCAAAAACCGTGGCATCCGCTTCAGGTGACGAACGCGCCACCAAACTGCTTTCATCGAGCACAAAGCGCGCGCAGTGATGGCCCTCCATCAATCCGGGGATTTTCATCCGCGCCCAACCCGGCTGAGTGATCCACTCGGTCAATGGGCCGCATGGTTCGTCTGTGACAGAAACAAAATGCGGCGGTGCAACGGAAAATCTCCGCTTTACCTCGCCACGGCCTTTGTGCGTCACCACAACTTCGATTTCCCAGTCGCCTGTGATGCGGATGTCTGATGGACAAACGGCCGCAGCAATATGGTCAGTTGGCAACTTGGGCTCGGCTGTTACCACGGCCGCAGATACCACCATTGCGGCGGCGATGGCAAGGCCGGATCGCGGTTGCTTCATAGGGTGAAATTGGCTCACGTTCATTATTTACCGTATGATAACCTGATGGACGGGTGAATCTTTCAGAGCATCATGAGAAATCGAGGGGGTGCTGGGCAGGGACAGCTCGGTGTGCATGCCGAGGGCAGAGAACCCTGCCGCCTCCAGCCGGCAGGAACGCACTTCCGACGAGGTGGGGCTTTGGCAGGGACGCTTTTCCGAAGCGTCCGGCGAATGGATCGAAAATGAGGAATCCGGATCGGCCACTCTTCCGCCCCTCATTCTCCCGGACCTTTCAGAAAAAGGGCCCTGCCTTCGTCGTCCTGGATTGGCGGGGAGCATTCCCACGGGTTGGGCAACGGATATGCAATAATGCCACCACCCAGCCCGTAGCATCTGCGATGATGAAACTGAAAATCCGCCTCCTGGCACTGCTGGCCTGCGCTCTTCCCTGCCAGGCCGCCGAACGCCCGAACATCCTCTGGATCACCTGCGAGGACATCAGCCCCTACCTCGGTAGCTACGGCTGCACCGAGGCGCATACGCCACACCTCGACAAGCTGGCGGAAGAAGGCATCCGTTTCACCCGCGCCTACGCGAACGCCCCGGTCTGTGCCGTCGCGCGTTCGACCCTGCTCACCGGGATGTATGCCAGCACCACCGGCACCCATCAGATGCGCAGTCGCCCGCAGTTGCCCGCATCCATCCCAAACACATCAAGCTCCCGCCAAACCGGGGGAAACCTTCGACCGCATTGTCAGCTTCGTGGATTTCCCCAAGACCGTGCTCTCGCTGACCGGCGTGGAAATCCCTGCCCTGATGCAAGGCCGCGTCTTCCTCGGAAATAATACGGAACCGCAACCCAAGACCGTCCACTTTTTCCGCGACCGAATGGGCGAGCGGCCCGACTTCAGCCGCGCCGTCACCGACGGCCGTCACTACTTCATCCGCAATTTCATGCCGCATCGCCCAACCGGCCGCGACAGCCGCTTCGGCAACACCGTGCAGGCCAACTGTAACGCGTGGGAGCAACACTTCGATCAGGGGAAATGCAATCCCATCCAATCCCAGTTCTATCAGCCCAAACCCGTCATCGAACTGTTCGACACCGCCGCCGACCCCTGGCACATCGCCAACCTCGCCGCCGCCGCCGCCCACCAGCAGCGCATCGTCGATTGAATGCGCTTCAGTAAATCCTACCTCGTTTCCATCGCCTGCCGTAAGCCAGCGAGAGCCTCTCCCGTCAGTGGAGCACGGGTGGCTCATGGCTACCGGTTTCTGCGGATGGCTCTGGTGGCTGAGCGAAATCGCGCATCATACGGCCCGAAGCCATGATCCAGCGGGGCGATGTCGGTGTGCGGCGGTGCCAGCGGCGCGAACACCTCGCGCACCGCGTCCAGATGGCCGAAGCCAAAGCCGCGCGTGGGCATCAGGTAGTGGCCCTCGCCGAATTCATTCCAATTATCTAACAGAACAAGGCGGTCTTCCACTTTGCCAACCGGTCGGGAGTCGAGTAGGGACTTCGCCCGTTGGCAGAGATTTTTGTATTCCTCCGGGCTCAAGCGCCACTGGATTTTGGACTCGGAAAATCCCCAGGGTTCAGAGTCCCAGCCCATCGAGAGGGTGGGGATGTTTGGCTGCGGCATGGATTTCCAAACATCTTCCTGGGCAGTGATGGCTTCCTCCGCCGTCGGTTTCAGCTTGCCCCGGAAGGCTCCGGTAAAAGTGGGGAGGTGATAGGCGAAGGACGCGTCCATGCCGCTGTGGCGAATGAGTTCCGCGCGTTTCGCCAGCGTCTGCGGATTGCCCCAGCACGATTGCCCCAACACCGACAGCCCGGCGAAGCCCGCCTTGACACAGGCGGCGCGCATCTCGCCGATCACCTCGCGAGCCGCGTCCGCTCCGCCGAGATCGCCGATGAAACGGTCCACATTGTAAATGGCAAGCACCGGCCTGCCGTCGAGTGCCAGGTAGTTGGGGCGCTTGAAGTATTCCTTGATCCAGAATGGCAGCAAATTCTCCAACAGATCCGTGCGCGAGGTGCCACCCTCGAACTCGCGGTGGCCGTTCTCGAACATCAGGGCAAACTTGATCTGCGAGGCGAAACGACTGCGGGGCAGCCCTTTGCTCACCCAGTGGTCGAGTGCCGGTTTTACGGCTCGGCCGGAGTTGCCCGCTTCACGGTACCAGCAGGTGAGGAAAAATGAAATCCCGTGCTCAAGCGCCCACTTGATTTCCCAGTCGGTGACATCCGGATCGCCCTCATCATAGAATCCCAGCAACGGTTCGCGATCCGGAAAGGCGGCCAAACTTTGCCAGCGTCTACCATCATCCCACAGCGGACAATGGATGGCTCCCACCAGCAGCGGACCCGTATCCACCGCGATCGGAGGCGGGATGCGCTCTGCCGCGGCCACCTGCATCGCGAATGGACCGAAAAGCGCCGCAAGCACCGCCAAGCAAGGCCAGTGCCTCTTAGCTGGGCCCCCCAAAGAGGCCCTTCGTTGTGGATTGAGAGGATAAAGCTGAGATGAATTCATTGATTATCTTATGATAATAAAATAAAACTCCAAATCTTTCAATGAATGTCTGGAATTCGAGGTAGCGCTGGGGTTGACCAACAGTTTACGCGTTCCAGGGGAGGGGACCGTTTTTCCTGCGGCCATGTGGAATGTGGCGCGACGTCTCAGACAGGCGGAGAGGTTTCCTCAGGCTTGCGCTGGTCGAGAGTTTGGCGGATTCCCGCCATGCGTTCACGGGTGAGCGGGTAACGCCACATCAGCCACGCGGCACCCAGAAAGCAGAACGCTGGGGGTAACGCGTAAGCCCAGCGGATCTGATCGATCACCTCGGGAGCTAGGTGTACGACGCTGGCCGACGCGTCCGTTTCGCCGCGGGCACCGGCCCAGTGCAAAAGATAACTGCCGAATAGGGCCCCCAAGGCGATGCCGCCTTTGTAGCAGATTGAAAACACCGCGCTGAACATGCCCTCACGGCGGCGGCCAGTGTGGAGTTCGTCGGAGTCGCAAACATCGGCCATCATCGAGCCGTTGAGCAGCCAGCACGCGCAAAGGCCAAGATTCGCCGGTAGGTAGGCAACGAGTAACATGTAGGGGCTTTCCGGGGTGAAAAACACCAGTGAAAGCAGGTAGCCCACAGCGGAAATGCCGAGGCCGGCCGCAGCAAGACGGTGCTTTTGGAACCTCGAAGCCAGCACCGTGAACAAGGGCAACATCAGCAACTCGCCGACACCCTTGATGATCCCGATGTGCATGCCGATGGTTCCGGAACGATCCTTATCGCCACCGCAGATATAATAAATGTTTACATTGCTATAGACGATGATCGCGCAAAACAAGCCGATGAAGGTGAGCAATACCGCTCCGATGAGGATGACAAACGGGCGGTTGGACAAGGTCTCGCGGACCGCTTGGCGGAGGTTTATTTTTTCCTGCGTGCGGTGGGCATAGCGCTCGCGGCAGAATAGACCAGACGGCAGCGCAGTGAGCAGGATCACCCCGGCGATGAGGATTCCGACGTAGCGCATGCCGACCATCTCGTTATTTCCAAACAGGTCGCTGCGAGCCGCCGCATACAGCGTGGGGACCAGCAGCGAACCGAGGAAGGCCGGGATCAGCCGGAAAACAAACAGGCGTGTGCGGGCTTGGTAATCCGTCACCATCTCCAAGCCAAGCGCCGAATACGGAATGATGAAAACGGTGAACGCGAGATAAAACAAGAAGGCGGCGACCCCCAGATAGATCGCGATGCCTCTCGGACCGAGCCCGGCCGGCGGCAGCCATAGAAAGGCGAACGTGATGGCCAGGGCGATGGCCCCCACCACCACATAGGGCCGCCGCCGGCCCCAGCGGCTGCGGGTATTGTCGGTCAGGTTGCCCATCCACGGATCCGTCAGCGCATCGAAGATCCGCGATGAGGCGAGGACCCAGCCGATGACCACCGGGTTGAGGCCGTAGCCGACCTGATAGATCGCGTTGACCAGCGAGGTCAGTGCACTGTTGGCCATGTTCTCGCCGAAGCCGCCCAGCCCCCACAGGGCTTTTTCACGCACGGTGGCGTCAGAGTCACGGGTGAGGCGGTTTGGTTGGCTCATCGGGGTGGCGGGGCGGTCGAGTCGCGCAGCACGAACTCGACGGGCAGTCGCTCAACGCGCGTCGCTTGCTGGTCACTTTTGCCGCTGATGCGGTCGAGTAACAGGGAGGCAGCCATCTTGCCCATGCGATAGGGACAATGGCGGACGCTGGTCAGGGCGGGCTTGAGGAAGGCAGAGGTCGCCACATCGCCGTAGCCGACAACCGAAAGATCGGCGGGAATTGAGCGTCCAAGGGCGGCGGCGATCTGATAGACTTCGGCGGCGATTTCGTCGGTCGCCGCAAAAATAGCCGTCGCCTGAGGCACGGCGAGCATCGCCTCGCGGATGAAGGGCGGACGGGGAATCGTCAATGGCAGCTCAACGGAGTGGAGTATGGCGCTGGGTTCCCTGCGGATCGCCTCGGTGAAGGCATCCCGGCGGTCATGCGACCAGGCTTCGGAATTCGGGCCGGCGAAATGGAGGATCTGGCGATGCCCGAGACCTAATAGATGCTCGGCGATGAATGAAGTTCCGAGGCGTTCGTCCGAAAGCACCGCATCGGCGTGAAATGAATCCGGCAGGGTGGAGTCGATGGTGACGAGCGGCAAATCGCGTTTGCGCAATTCCGTGATGTGGGTGCGGTAGAGGTTGGCATACCACGGCCAGAGGATGGCTCCGTCCACCCGCCAGTCGATTAGCCGGTTGACCTGCTTCAGCTCGGATTCCTCATCGGGCTGGAGCTGACGGTGCTTGGGCCACAACACCAGCGGCACATGGTCGTTTTTCACCAGTGTATCATGGATGCCGTGCAGGATGTCTGACCAATAGGAATCGTGAGGCGGCACCATCACGCCGATCAGTCCGCTTTTGCCGCTGCGGATCGCCTGGACCAGATTGTTGGGCCGGTAGCCGAGCGTTTCGGCGGCGGCCATCACCCGTTCGATGGTTTCCGAGTTGAGCCCCTCCCCTCCCCGGAGAGCGAGCGACACGGTGGTGCGGGCGACGCCGGCTTTTTTGGCGATCGCTGTCTGGGAAACGGCTCTGACGGTGTTCGGGCGGCTCATCTGGCCGTCGTCATACCATGGAGTTGCATTCAAGCCACGCGAGAATTTCATCAACTTGGCAATAAGCGAGGCCGGTCACCGTATCGGCGCAACCGTAGTAAATGGCAATCCGGCCACTCGGGGCATCCACCAGCGCTGCGGTGGGAAAGGTGACATTGGGCACGTCCCCCACGCACTCATAGGGCTCGCGCGGGTTGATCAAATAGGGCTTGGCGCGGCGGATGACCTTCCATGGCTCGTCGATATCGAGCAGCGCGGCGCTCCATGAATAGACATAGCCGTTGCAGGAGAGCAGCACGCCATGATAGAAAATCAGCCAACCCTCGGTCGTTTCGATGGGCACGGTGCCCGCGCCGATTTTCAGATGTTGCCAGCCCTCGGTGGCCCCCATCACGAAGCGGTGGCAGCCCCAGTGGGTGAGATCCGGGCTCTGCGACAGGAAGATGTCGCCAAACGGTGTGTGCCCATTGTCGCTCGGGCGGTTGAGCATCACAAACTTGCCACCGATCTTGCGCGGGAACAGCACTCCGTTGCGGTTGAAAATCAGATAGCTGTTCTCCATCTGGTGGAACGACTTGAAATCGCTGGTCCAAGCCATGCCGATGGTCGGACCGTGGTAACCATTGCACCACGTGACATACCACCGGTCCTCAAGCCAAATCACACGCGGGTCGTAGCCGTATTCCCAATGGGCGATTTCCGGATCACTGCATTGAAAGCGGATTCGCTCGGGGTTGAGATTCCAGTGCAGGCCATCATCGGAAAATCCGACGTGCAACTGCATCTCGCGAGCCGTGGAATCGCAGCGGAAAACCCCTGCATAGCCGCCCTTGAAAGGCACCACCGCACTGTTGAAGACCGAATTGCAGGCCGGAAATGGACTGCGTTCGATCACCGGGTTCGCAGAATGCCGCCACACCGGGTGAAGGTGGCCAGCCGGGCGATCCTGCCATGGCAGGTTCGGTAAGGCATCTCCAAGGATGGTCGGACGAGCGGTGGCGGGCGTGTCGATGGTCTGCATTTTTCAGGAAAAACGGCAAGTGAATGAAGCCGAGGTGAAATGGTAGGATCCTTCAGCGGCGCCGCCGAGCCAGCAGACTCAGCCCGGCCAAGCCCAGCAGGGCCGCCGATGGCTCGGGCACGAACTGGATATTGTCCACATACAAGGTCTGGTTCTGCTGGCCGGAGCGCGCCATGATGTTCAACTGCCAATAGGTCCCTTCGGACGGCGCAGACGCCGCGATTGCCGAATAGTCCCATTCAAGCGTCTGCGAACTGGTCTCGTTCTGATTCTGCCAGGTCCAATTCACCAACTGCGACTGGTTCCACCCCTGCTCACCGTTGATCGCGATCACGAACTCCAGATTTGCTCCGTTGGCTCCCGTCAGCCTTGTCAGGTCAATCGTCAGCGTAGTGTTGGCACGCCATGCCGCATATTCCGCTGCTCCGTAAGTCTTGGTGCTCCAGTTCCAATCCCCGCTGGCCACGCCCATCTCCATGCTGGAAGTGCCGGCGGTGGCATGCAGCATGGATTGGGAAATCGGCGTGTTGGTTGAGGTCGTGGGAAACAATTCCTCGGCTGTCTCAAAGGAGGTGAGCAACGCTGCTCCTTGCACCGCCTCAAAACAATTGGCAAATAAAAGTGCGATGATCAAGTGGTTTGAGATGGGTTTCATGGTTGATGGTTGCTTTGGGTTGATCGATTGGCTGGATTGACTTCCACTGCTCTTGCGGACTCATTTCAAATCAAGTTGTCATATGACAATTTGATTTGGGACATCTGGCAACAAAAAAATCATGAAACCACAAAAAAACTGTGGGCGACAAGGTCAGGGGCGAAACGAGTGGTCCGTGAGGATCTAATTCAATCCGATCACCTCGCATTCCCGCCACCGAGCGATTGGCAATGATCGACCTGCGTCCCAAACAATGGCTAGGCTGGTTGGGTGGGTTCCCGCCCGTTCGGGTGGAAAATATTTTCATTGAATTTTCCGTTTGACATGCTGCTCATCCTTTGATTTGTCATATGGCAATCCAAGTTTGGCAGTCAGTATGACGGTTGCATCCGATCGATCGATGATTGCTCGAAACAAGAACCCACAAAACCTACCCACGATGAAATTATTCCATCAACCCGCAGCACTGGTCGGCCTGGCCCTGTCGTTCGCGTTTGTAACAGGCAGCCGAGCACAGGCTTTGTTGACCTCGTTCGAGGCAGATGAAGATCTCTTCCCGGAGACAATTACCAACACGCCGATCACCCGCTCGTCGTCCTTCGCCACTCAAGGCAGCAGCAGCATGGCGATGGGAGTTGCCAGCGGCGACTGGAACTGGAGTACCAAGTCATGGGGAGGCGAGGTCGGTGCCGCCCATTATGCCAACTGGAAGGCCCACAAGCGCTTGCTCATCGACATCACCCGAGTCACCACCACCGAAAGCGGCAACGTCGAGATGGTTGTTGCCATCAACGGTCCCCAAGGCTGGCAGCAGCAGCAATTGATCAACTGGGAATGGCAGAACAGCGGGCTGACGACCTCGAAGACGCTGGAATGGGACTATTCGGCGCTCGCCGCCGCAGCGCCGGCACCGGTCGGTCCGGGCGACTATTTCCAACTCAACATCATGGCCCGCTCCAGCTTTGTGGGCCAGACGGTGTATTTGGACAACATCCGCTTCGCTGGTGACGCTCCGCCACCCCCGGCATCTGATGCCTACACCTTCAATAACGTCACCCAAGGCTTCGGGCCGACGTCTGGAGCGGTGCCTGTCGCCTGGTCGTCAAGCTTCGGTGGCTCGCTGGCGATGCCGGGCAACTCGGCTGGCTGGAAAGCGCATGCCACCAAGGGCTTTGGCACCACCACCGCTTTTGCGCCACGCTTGGCCGAGAGTGCCACCCGCGGCGGCACACTGCGCTATGACCTGATCGCACCCGCAGGAACCCTCAGCGGGTTCTTCGTGCAGACGGTCCTGCAACATTCCAGCGGAACTTGGAACCAACATGACCAGAACCTTCAGGCAGGGGCGGTGGTGTCCCTGCCTGGCGGAATGGAACTGGTGCGGGTGGTGATTCCGACCTCGGTCTATCCAAACCTCGTGGCGACCGGAAGTTATACCATGCTGTTGAATTGGGATTCTGCCACGATCAATACCATCCATCTTGACAATGTCATGATCATTCCCAACGGCAGCGATAGCGCCAGCCTGACCTTTGATGAGAGTGAGCAGGGTTTTGCGGCTGAAGGCGCGGAATCGAGTGTTTCGTGGACCGGAACCGGAGTGCAGATCGATGGACCGAGTGGCTGGGATTGGGGCGCGAAGGCAAACTTCACCGCTGCCGACGCAGATCCACAAGTCGCGGCCGTGTTCTCCAAGTTGGCGCTCGCGGCCTCCAAAGGCGGCGCGCTCCGCTACAAGGTCACCGACGCGTATGTCTACGACCCGACTGCCACGTTTAACGGTATGGGCGTCAACAACGGCCTCAGCGGCAGCCCATGGCAACAACAAACTGCTCTGCGGCTTACCAAGGGAAATTTCAGCGAAGGAGGTGATCCGGATGCCGATCCGCCTGTGATGGCCAACGCGACTCCCTCCGGCTTCACTCGCGCTGCAAGCGTCACGCTATATCCCGCCACCTCGACCCAGACCAACGGACTGAAACTCGCATCCGCCGCCGGTGCTTACGAATTGTGGCTGGGAACCGATGTTGCAAATGCGGATGGTTCTTCATTCCTTTTCGACGACTTCGAGGTCCTTGTGAACCGTGATCCAGAGATTCTGCACACGCCGCCAGTCCCTAACAATACTGCCAGCCCCATGGTCGGCCGGGTGCTGTCCAACGGCGAGGGATTCACGACTTATTCCGCCACCGGTCTGCCACCCGGAGTGACCATCGATCCGCTCACCGGCCTGGTTTCCGGCGCTCCGACCTCCAATGGCACTTACAGCGTGGTCTTCACCGTCACTACCGACACCGCCACCAGCAGCGCCGCAGCAGTCCCATGGGTGGTTGCGGGAGTCGTTGATCTCACCCCCATCATTCCGGTGATTACCAGCTTCACCTATGATGGTGATGCGGCAGTGATCAGCTGGAGCGGCACGGGTGCGTCCCCGGTGAATGTCCTGCGTTCGCAGACTTTGGAAATGGGATCCTGGACCGAGATTTCCTCTGGAGATACGGATGGCACGCATACCGATGCCACACCGCCCGCAGGGAATGCCTTCTACCGCGTGGAGGTTCCCTAGCAGTTTCTCTTGATGTATTGCAACAAAAGCCGCCGGACCCGCTCCGGCGGCTTTTACTTATTTGAAAAAACCTACTGATCCGGATTATTCTCCCATGCTTACCTGCCCTTCGCCGCTATCGATCCGCCAGCTATGGCTCTTGATCGTGTTATGGCTCACGCCCGTTTTGCAGGGCCAGACTGTGCTGGATTTTGGTTCCGATACCGAGGGGTTTTCCAGTGCCGACGCCGGCGGTTCGGTCGTGCATTCGTCTGGCATCGGTGCGGGCAGCCTCCAACTGGCCAACCCGTCCGGATGGCACTGGCGGGGCAAACGCTACTTCACCAAAAGCGGGGGTGAGGCGGCAAGGTATCATGCATTCGCCAACGAACTTGCCAACGCCGGGACCAGCGGTGGCACACTTCGCTTCGACCTGATCTTGCGAAAGAATTCCGCGATCACCGGCAAGACAGGCTCGTTCTGGGGGATGCGGTATAACATTGCCATCAATCAGGCACCCCCCTCGGGTAGCGGCTGGGTGCAGAAAACTATCCTTGAACTGTCCGCGTCCGCATTCCCCCCAGCCCAAAATGTCACTACCCACGCAATCAGCCTACCGCTGCGGCCATGGGCGGAAAGCACCAGCGAACTGCGAATCAACCCGGCAAGCACCTGGTTTGAAATCAATCTTGGCAGCAACTTCGGCGGTGCCACCGAGGCTGAGTGGCACATCGACAATCTGCGGGTGGTCTCCGACAGCGTCACGACCAATCAGCCACCCGTCTTTCCGAACCCATCCCTCACTCGCGCCGCCGCCGTGGTTGGCTCTCCTTATGCAGCGGCAACTCTCACAGGAAGTGCTTCCGATCCGGACCCCGGCGACACACTCGTTTTCAGCAAAATCAACGGCCCCGCCTGGTTGGTCATCCAGCCGAACGGCAGCCTGGGAGGAACTCCTGGCACAAGCGATCTGGGATCAAACGCCTTCGTTGTCCGGGTCAAAGATGCCGCGGGACTCTCAGCGGATGCCTCGCTGGTGATTCAAGTGATCACCGAACCGCCTCCATCGACGATCCAGCTCGAGGCGGAAACCGCCGCATTGACGGGAGTCGTCATTTCTTCCTCTGGCACAGGCTACTCTGGCATCGGTTATGTCACCGGCTTCGACGCCGCGAGTGACAAGGTGGCGTGGTCCTTCAACGCGGCCTCCGGGTCCTACCGCTTGTCAATCCGCTACCGCTCGCAATTCGGCAACAAGGGCTTCAACGGCAACCTCAATGGAACAGGCTTTTCGGGCACCTTTCCCGGCAGCACCACCTTCACCAACTATGATGCGGGCTTGGTCGAACTCGCCGCCGGCAGCAACACCCTCGAAATCGGCGGCGGCTGGAATTATTATGAAATCGACGCGGTAAGTCTTACCCCGGAAACCCCCGTCTTGCCACTGCCGGTCCCTGCCATCCCGTGCAATCCACTCGCCACGCAAGCCGCACGCCACTTGCTCACGAAGCTTACCGCCAACTACGGCACGCTCACCCACTCCGGCCAAAATGAAATCGCCGAAACCTCACACATTGCGACCGTTTCCGGCAAACTGCCGGCCATCATTGAGGGGGATTTCATGCGCTACTCACCTTCCAGAATCGCATTCGGCGAGAACGCTGGCAACTACACCGAATCCATCCTCGCCAAACACACCGCCGGCCATCTCGTCAAATTCGCCTGGCACTGGAATGCGCCGACCGATCTAATCAACACCCCAGGCAAGGAATGGTGGCGGGGCTTTTACACCTACGCGACGACCTTCGATGTGGCCGCCGCGCTCGCCGATCCGGCCGGCGAGGATTACGCGCTGATCCTGCGCGACATCGATGCCATCGCCGTCCAACTGAAAAAAGCCGCCGATGCCAACATCCCAATCCTGTGGCGCCCGCTGCATGAATCCGAAGGCGGCTGGTTCTGGTGGGGCGCGAAAGGTCCCGGTCCCTTCAAGGAACTCTGGCGCCTGCTCTATCAGCGCCTCACCGTCCATCATGGCCTCCACAACCTGATCTGGGTGCTCACCAGCGAACATCCGGATTGGTATCCCGGCCACGATGTGGTGGATGTGGTCGGGGTCGATGCCTATCCGGACAACCGTTCCGATGCCCTGGCATCCCGCTGGGCTCCTCTGTTAGCCAGATTCGACGGAATCAAGCCGCTCGCTCTCACCGAGTTCGGCGGTGTTCCGGACATCGAGCGCATGCACCGCCTCGGCGTCACCTGGGCCTGGTTCTGCTCGTGGACCGGTCCCTATGGCTCCACCTCCGAGCCGGATGAAAAGGTGGCACGGATCTATCAGGCGTCCGAAGTGGTCACGCTCGACGAACTGGCACCGCCGAACCGCTCTCCGGTCTTCGCCGCCAACCCTTTGCTCAAACCCGCTGCTGAGGCTCAAGCCGTCTTTTCCGGCCACTCGCTCGCAGCCGTCGCCAGTGATCCGGATGAGGCCGACCCACTCTCATTCACCAAAACCTCAGGCCCGTCCTGGTTGGTCGTCGCGGGCAACGGCTCCCTCAGTGGCACGCCTGCAATCGCCGACGCGGGATCTAACGACTTCGCCGTGCGCGTCACCGACAGCGGCGGGCTCAGTGCGGAGTCCATGCTCCGGATCGAGGTCACACTCAGCGCGTTCCAGTCTTGGCAATCTGTGACGTTTGGGGCAAGCGCTGACGATCCAGCGGCGGCCGGACCCATGATGGATCCTGACGGAGACGGCATGAATAATCTGTTGGAATATGCGATGGGAACGGAAGCCGGAACACCCGGTGGATCACCCGTGCAGGTTCTAGTCGTGCCCCATGGAGCCACGCAGCAACTTCGCCTGCTTGTCCCAAGAAATCCACTTGCGAGTGATGTCATCGTCACCGCCGAAGCAAGCTCCGACCTGGCAAACCCTGCTGCATGGAGAATTGCCGACACGATCGTGATCTCATCAACTCCGCAGCAGATCGTCTTTGGCGACACAGGCGACGGGCCACGCCGATTCATCAGAGCCCGTATCGAACGGGCATCCCCCTGACTCCGCGCCTTGCGGACAGTGGAATCAGGCCATATCAATCTCCCGGGCATGTTTGATCAGTGTTTTACCGAAAGGAAATCAATGACGTTCCACATCGGCATCCAGCGATCGATCCTTCGGGCAGCTAGAATTCTCTTGCTGGCGGTTTTCTCATCGACCTACCTGAAAGCAGCCTCGGCGACCGAACCATCTAAGTTCGTAGTGACACGTTGGGAGATGCGGGACGGACTGCCACTCAACAAAGTCCGCGCGATCATCCAGACGCAGGATGGCTACCTGTGGGTTGGCACCTTCAACGGATTGGCGCGCTTCGATGGAGTCCGCTTCAAGACGTTCGACGCTGCGAACTCACCCGGTTTGCGAAACAACGCAATCGAAAGTCTGTGCGAAGACCGGCAAGGCCGTTTATGGATCGGCGACAATCTGGGAGGGCTGACCGTGCTGGAAAATGGGCGGTTCCGCGCCGTGGATCTTCACGGAAAAATGGCATCCAAGCCGATACTCAGGCTCGCAGCAGCGGCGGATGGCACTGTCTGGGTGATGAATGAATCGGGCGCGATTCAGCCAGTGCGGGATGGGATCGCTGGTGATCTGCTTCCTGTTGTGGGATTGCCCATTGCTTTGGCACGAGATCTAGATGGCGAGGTGTGGGCCGGGATCGGCGGCCAACTCTGCCGGCTTGACCCAGAATCAGGAGCGATACCCTTACAGACCGGGCCAGAGGTGAACACGAGTTGGCAAGCCATTTTCCCCGCACAATCCGGCGGCCTGTGGATCTTGGATGACGGGTGGCTGCGCTGCTGGCGCGATGGCAAATGGGTGGCGGACCGGGGCAAAAGCCATTGGGGAACGTTCCTGATACCTGCCTTCTTGGAGAACCGCCGTGGGCAGATTTTCGGCGGTAGTTTCAAGCAGGGGGTCCGGATGCTTGATAAGGACGGGCGCACCGAACAACTGGATGAGGAACATGGACTCTCCCACAACTGGGCCTATGCCTTGTGCGAAGATCGGGAGGGAAATATCTGGGTGGGAACCGGCAACGGCGGCTTGAATGTGCTTTACCCGCGGCGTGTGACCATGGTGAACGCACCGGATATGTGGCAAAGCAGTGCGGTTTTAACCGTGGCACCACGAGCGGCCGGAGGCTTGTGGATCGGAACCGAGGGAGCTGGAATCTACCGTTTATCCAATGACAAGCAATTCACCAATGAATCCAGCAGTGATACGTTTTGGCAGTCCATCATCAATTCCGTGATGGAGGATGGCTCAGGCCGCCTTTGGGTTGGCACCTGGGGCAGCGGCCTGAGAGCGTTGGAAGACGGTCAGTTTCATGACCAAGCCGGATGGACGGAAGAACAAAAAGTGGTCCTAACCGTATTCAAGGCATCATCTGGAGATATATGGGCAGGGACCAAGGGTGGCGCAAGCCGCTTGCGCGACGGACGTTGGGAGTGGATCGAACAACCGGGAACTCTGGGGCATGACGCGGTGCGATGTTTCGCCGAACACGCAGACGGCTCAATCTGGATCGGGCTCGACGGTGGGGGAGTCTGCCGCATGCAACAGGATGAAATCACCCGGTTTGATGTCAGTGATGGCTTGGCCAGCAACTATGTCCGAACGATGTATAGCGATCCAAACGGCTCGCTGTGGGTGGGGACACGTGGCGGGCTTTCGCGATTCAAAGATGGCAAATTTACCAAGATCACCATTCAAAATGGGTTGCCTAGCAATGTCATCTGCCAGATCCTTGATGATCAGAACGGGCATTATTGGATGAGTTCGTTCGGTGGGCTCTTTCGAGTCCCCAAGAAGGAACTCGAGGATTGTGCGGATGCCACCGTGGATTTGGTAAACTGCCTGGTCTGTGATGCCTCGGGTGGCTTGGCCACCCTCGAAATGTCGGAGCAAGGACAACCCGCCGGTTGTCGCACCGCCGACGGGCGGCTTTGGTTCGCAACCGGACGTGGCCTCGCCATGGTGGAACCGCAGGAGATCTTCCCGAATCACTTGCTTCCCCCGGTCATCATTGAGGAGATGCTGGTGGATGGGAAGGAACTTCCCTTGCCCACAGCGCCGGGAAAGTTCCAAGGAGCCTCCTCGCCCCCCCCCATGAGCGGCAAGCAGAATAAACTCGTCATCCCGCCTGGTGGCCGGCAGTTCGAGTTTCGCTACACTGGCTTGAGTCTCGTCAATCCAAGCCGGGTGACTTTCAAATACCGGCTGAAGGGCCTGCATGACGACTGGCTTGATGGCGGCAGACAACGCTCGGTTTCCTACACCCAGCTACCCCCGGGAGACTATGCCTTCCAAGTGACCGCCCGCAATGCGGACGGAGTATGGAATCATGCAGGAGCGGACCTCGCATTGCGGGTAGAACCCCACTTTTGGCAAACCCGGTGGTTCAAGTTGATCAGCCGCACCAGCGGGGCCGCTTTATTGTCATTCGCTGTCTTTACGCTCGTCCGGCGCCGGGCGCGGCAAAAGCTGCAAGTGCTCAGGCGCCAGCGGGCGATCGACGGCGAGCGCGCCCGCATCGCCCGCGATATTCATGATGATATCGGCAGCACTCTCACACGGCTGGTGATGTTGGGTGAATCCGCGCACGGCGGACAAGATGAACCATCGCAGTTGGCCGAGGACCTCAGTGAAATCTGCCAGACCGGACGCGAACTCACGCTGCAACTCAGCGAAATTGTATGGGCCGTCAATCCAGAACATGACACGCTGGACAGCTTTGCGGCCTACGTCAGCAAATATGCCCATGATTACCTTGCGGCGTGTGGTGTGCGGTGCCGCCTTGATATTCCAATCGCCTTTCCGGACACAGCGCTTGAGTCTCCGGTCCGACATCATGTTTTCCTGGCGTTCAAAGAGGCGTTGAACAATGCGGTGAAACATGCGCACCCCAACTCCGTCCAAGTCAGCTTGGCGGTTACCTTGAAAGATTTCACCCTTGCGGTCACGGATGATGGTTGTGGTCTTCCTGCCGGACTCAGCTCCGCCGGTGGGCACGGCCTTTCCAATATGAGAACCCGCATGGAAGAAGTCGGAGGTCGCTTTGAGATCCAAAGTGCCCCTTCCTCAGGCACGCGATTGCTTCTTATTGTTCCCCTAGCGCCAATCACACGGGGAAAAAGCCATGGAATTCGATAAGATCTCATTTCAGAATTCCGCCCTCTCATCATGAAAACGCCCATTCGAATTTGCCTCATTGAAGACGATGACCGCCTCCGTCATCTCTTCGCCCGTTGGTTGCAGAACGAACCTGATTTCGTTGTCGTCAATCAGTATTCTGATGCGGAAACCGCGATTGAAAAGATGCCCCACGATCAACCTGACGTGGCGCTTGTCGATATCAACCTGACAGGCCAAAATGGAATTGAGTGCGTCCGGCAGCTCAAACCCCTACTGAGCAGGACCCAATTCGGTATGGTGACGGTGTATGAAGACGCGGACAAAATTTTCGAGGCACTTGCGGCAGGTGCCACCGGTTACATTCTCAAGCAAACTCCAAAGGTGGAATGGATCGCTGCGATCCGCGAATTGCACAGCGGAGGCTCACCGATGAGTCCTAATATCGCCCGCAAGGTGGTGCAATCATTCCAAATTAACGCTGCCCCGAAGGCAATCACCACGGAAAGGTTGTCTGAGCGGGAGGGACAGGTCTTGGACGGCTTGGTTCGTGGCGACCTCTACAAGGAAATCTCAGACAATTTAGGCATCAGCATGGGAACACTGCATACCTACATCCGGAGAATTTATGAGAAGCTGCACGTCCATTCACGCGCGCAAGCCGTGGCCAAGGTGACAAAACGTCGGGACTAATCGAGGCCTGTGGTTGGCGACCTCCGTCCGGTCGTCCACATCCATGTCATAAACTCCTATGGCATGACAGGGTGATGGATTTTGAATAAGCTCACATAGAGCTTGGAAAACCCCAGTTGGGCGACGATCGATACGGTGGTTTGCCTTGATTGATTCAGGAAATAAATTGCCAGTGAAACCCATTGTATCTCACCCTCGCACCCACATTTTTGCTGCCCATCACCATGGCTTTGCATTAATTGTCACGCTATCGCTCATGATCTTGTTGGTGGTGATCGCTGTCGGACTACTCTCCATTGCGTCCATCAGCATGCGCACTTCGGGCCAATCGACAGCGCTTTCTGCGGCACGGGCCAATGCCCGGATGGCCCTGTTGCTGGCTGTCGGTGACCTCCAAAAACATGCGGGAAAAGATACCCGGATCACGGCCCGCGCGGATTTGACCAAGGCAAACCTCCCCCCGATCTTAGGCGTTTGGAAAAGCTGGGAGGGGAGTGATCACGAAACCTCCGGAACCTTTCAAGGCAGGCCGATAGCGCCTGACTACCTCGGGGGAAAGTCAAAACGTTTCCTGGGCTGGATGGATTCGGTTTCTTCCGCTGCCAGCGAGCCGGACGTGAGCAGACCCCCGGATGCCAGTCTGGCGGAAGGCAAGGTGAGTCTGCTTGGAGTCAACACCGTTGGTGGTGGGAATCCAGTCGTCCACCTGACCCCCACTCCACTGAACGATCCCCGGCTAAAGGGCTCATTCGCATGGTGGGTAAGCGGTGAAAACCAGAAGGCCCGACTGCCCAGCCCGCAGGACCCCGTCTCGGACACCACCGCAGGCTGGGCCTCCGCCGCCAAGTCTCATCAAACGACTGACCCGCAGCCGTTCGGCTTGGATTCCCTGCTGGACCATCCTTCGGTGAACGATCCGTCGTTAACCTCGTCGGCCACCAAGGCACTCAGCCTGGGGCAGGTGGCACTCATCTCCAGCAACCCGACCACACCAAACCCCAGACAATTCTTTCACGATCTCTCCACCACCTCTGTGGGCCTTCTGACCAATTCAGCGACAGGCGGCTGGCGAAAGGACCTGACACTCGTAGCGGAAAATTGGGAGACCCTTCCCACTTCCGGCTTACCCTTCTTCCGACTTACTCCGGAACAGGATGTCGCGGCAACCCGCGCAACCTCGCAAGCTCCCTATACCGCCCGGTCTGTGGTCTATCCGTGGAGTGCCTACCGTGGCGGCGGAAGCGCATACGACCCTATTTACCGCTTCCCGGCAATTTCCAGTTGGTCGAATCTGATCAACTACGTGAATCTCTACAAGGAAATACCTTCCACCGGGCCATCCCAGACACCCGCGCTCGACGCCCGCGCTGTTAGCATCACCGGTGATACCTTTAACTTTACCCACAAAGTGCGGCTGCTTCCGGCCGTCGCACGCGTCCAGTGGATTTTTGCCCACAAATCCAAACCAAGTAGTTCTGTGAAAGGCAAATATGATCTCGACGTCATTGTCAATCCGGTCATCACACTTTGGAATCCCTACAACGTCGCGATCAAAACCACCGGTGCTCTCAATCTTGACCTGTATGGAACCCTGCCTCCCGCCATCGACTACAAGATCGACGGTTCTTCACTCGGCAAGCGCTTCACCCTCAAAGATGACTCAGGCGGTGGATACGGGCTCACCGACGTTTCCAAGGGCAGGGGTATCGTTGGCCTGGGCGGCGGGAACTCTCGTCACACCGTCAAGGATTCCATCACTCTGGCTCCCGGTGAGACCCGGGTTTTTTCCGCGAAATCCCTCAGTCCGGTCGGTGCCGTTTTAGAACTTATGGCCGGCTACAACCCCACCTACGGCATGACCTTCCCTGTCGCACTCGGAGTGGGCGCGGAAACAAGGCCAGGCCGTAGCTTGATCACAACTGACATGATCTTCGACTCCGAGTTCGTCGATGGACCCGGCGGGCCCGATGGCGTCGGGGTGAATATCAACATGTTCATGGGCAATGCATGGGTATTGGCCTACCGGATGAAGTATGAACGCTCGATGGCCAATGTTTATTACCCCCCGATGGGCTCACAGAAATTCCCTTCCGTCTCGCTGGCTCAAGCTTCCACGGTTGCAGCTCCTTTCTTATCAATCACCTTTGGCGCCCGAATGGCCAGCAATACCCACCTTTCTTCGAAGGGGTTTGTTCAGTCCAGTCCGTTCGTCAACTTCACGGCAATGGGCATCCGTGCGGCAAGGGAGTCCACCATCCTATATGACTATCCTGGAGCGCGACACAATGTAAACTCCCCCTTTGAGTTCAGCTTTCAAGGACTCACCGCGGGCAGCACCTTCACACCCAATGTGGATCCTGGCTCAGGCCGGGGTTACATCATCACTGGCTTCCAGGCCGCCGATGGACTCTCGCGCTGCGTAATTTCGGAAGTGCCCACCCGCCCGCTCGCCTCGCTCGCGGAGCTCCAAAACTGGGACGCGCGCTATGAAAATCCGGTGCCCCCCTACGCCTTCAATCTTGTGGCCAACAGCGATGCCTCACCCTTGATCTCAAAAGGCACGGCTTCCAATACGTCGGCAGAGGCGGCCAAAGGTGGACAAAACCTGCAGCATGATGATTCATACTGCCTCAATCACCTGCTCTTCGACGATTGGTTTGTATCCTCATTGGCTCCCGAGCCTGCGGCGTTTGGAAGGCCTGCCCCGGGAAACAGCCTGAAGAAACGTTGGACCGAATTCCTCAAAGATCCGTCCAAGCCGCTTGCCAACCGGGCATACCATCCGCTCCCCGTAGATCAGGCAGACCCGGACTCTTCTTTCGAAAAACAGGTGGCCGCCGAAGGCTCGTGGAAAACCATCGCTTCACGATTTGAGGTGGTGGGAATGTTCAACGTGAACTCCACCTCGGAGAAGGCATGGCGGGCACTCCTTGGTCACTCCCGTAACCAGAAAACCGCCCATCTCGACAGTTCCAGCCGGCCACAACTTTCGAATCGCTCAGACTACGCATTCAGCCGTTTCAGCGTTGCCGGAGATGTGGAAGCAAGCCGGGCGGGAAGTTCCGGAGCCAAGGCTGATTGCGCGGAATACGCAGGATACCGCCAGTTTGACGAAAGACAGCTCGATTTCCTTGCCAAGGAAATCGTCGAGCAAGTCAGGTTGCGTGGTCCTTTCCTTTCCTTGTCCGAGTTCGTCAATCGACAGCTCTCATCCAACGAGGATCTTGCCCTGGCAGGCACCCTTCAGACCGCCCTGAACAATCTCTCAGTCAGCGGGCTCGATCCCTTCCGCACTCTGAAGGTCAACCTGACACCTGAGACCACCAACGTCTCCACCGCCACAATTCCCAACTCAGGATACCAGTTTCCAAAGGCTGCGGAAGGCTATAACCTCTACGGCATTCCAGGGTGGACCCGCCAGGCGGACGTGCTCCGGCCACTTGCCCCTATCCTGAGTGTTCGCGATGATACCTTCACCATCAGGGCCTACGGGGATGTCCGGGATGCAACTGGGAAGAAAATCCTCGCCTCCGCCATTTGCGAAGCAACCGTCCGCAGGTCCCGCGACTTCGTTGATCCCTCCGAAGACGCCGCCACTGCCGACCTTTCGAATTCCTCCGGGTCGGTTCCAAGAAAAAAGGTGGTCAATGAGACATTCGGCCGCCGATTTGAAATCATCTCTTTCCGTTGGTTGAATCCTTCTGAGGTCTGAGACAATAACCCGATCCATCTCCCACACGCTCCATGCGCATCCTCCTCCTGACACTTTCGCTGCTCCTTCCGCTTCCGGCATTCGCCCAGCCGAAGGGTTCTCTGCGCACGTGCCGCATCCTGTTCCTGAGTCCACCGCCGGATGCGCCCCGCAAGCTTCACCTCTTTGACGGAACAACTTCCAGGGAAGTCCACCTGCCGGAAATGAACTTCTCGGAAGTGCACACACTCCCGGCCGGAAATCTAACGCTGTATCTTCTAACCACTCCGCTTGTAGCTGGCGAGGTGATTCCTGCCGGTGCTCCTTCCGCCAAAGTGCAGGAAAACGTGTCCGACTGCTATCTTGTCATCTCCGGTGATCCGTCCAATACGGTGGTTCCAGTGCGCTTCCAAATCATCGACGCAGGCCATACACGTTTCCCAAAAGGTCGAATGATGTGGTTTAACCTCAGTCCTAAAACCATTGGCGGCGATGTGGGTTCGAGTAAACTCGTGATGAAACCCAACACGCGCGTCCTGCTGGACGCTCCCGCCCGGGGAGCCGAACCCTACCAGGTCAATCTTTCTTACCGTCTGCCGGATGACCCGCGTTACTACCCGATCTGCCAGACTCAATGGATCCACGATCCACGATCCCGCATGGTCGTTTTTGTCATAGGAACCGGGGGCCGATCCACTCCGCAGGTGATCGGGTTCAACGACTTCCGGGAAGCGCCTGAAGATAACGGATGACCCATGGATCCCTGCCCCTCGAAATCCATCCACACCATACGAACATCATTAACCCCACCAAGAACAACAATCCAAGCTTTTACGCTAACATTACAACCATCATGAAAAAACCCCAATTACTCCCGCAATTCGTCATTCCGGCGATATTTGCCGTAATCACAGCCCACGCCGCCGGCGAACTGATCACGATTTATGAAGATGACTTCAGCGGAACGCCAGGAGCCAGCTTGAAGGGAACCAACCCCGATATTCGGCCTGCTGCTGAAACTTGGCAATTCAACAATGCCACGGCTTTGGACGGATTTACTGCCGACGGCACGGTCGTGAATACGGGTGGCGGGGTGGATGGCCAAATCTCGGCTCTCCTCCCTTTCAGCCCCGTGGCTGGTAAAATTTACCGCCTTACGGCCAGCGTGGCCGCCACCGAGTCCACTTCATGGATCGGCCTTGGCTTCGCCGACACGCTGACAACCGCAGACAATACTTCAGGATTGTTCGCCTTCAGCTCGCTGCAAGGGATTTCCTGGATACTGGCGGCCGGCCCCGGATCTTCTGGTAACCAATTCTTCGCAGGTCCACAGAATACGAATCTTGTCCTCGGCACATTCACATCAGGGGTTCAAAACTACGAGATCGTCCTGGATACCGGTGGTTCCCAGTGGAAAACCAGCTTCTTCCGGGGTGGGATTCAACAGGGAGAGACCTTCACTTATCCAGTCAATCCCACCATCGCAGGGGTCGGCTTCACCAAAAATGAGGGTGTCGGAGGCACGGTCGATAACTTCAAGCTGACAGCTGAGGACGCCGTAGTGATACCCGAGCCGCCTTGGGTAACGGTTTACGAGGATGATTTCAATGGTGACGCAGCAGCTTCTTTGAATGGATCAGCTCCCGACGTCCGGCCGAATGAAGAAACATGGAGTTTCCAGAACTCCACCGCCCTTGATGGCTTCAAGGCAGATGGCACGGCGGTCGCCACCGACGGAGGTGCCTTGGGTCAAGTCGCGGCGCTCCTCCCGTTCACACCCGAGCCAGGCCGCCGTTATCGACTCACTGGCACCATGAACGCGACCGCAACCGGCCAGTGGCTCGCCCTCGGCTTCGCGGATCGCCTCACCACCGCAGATGGAGAATCAGGCTTGTTTGCCTTCAGCCCGCTCAACGGCATTGCCTGGGCCTTTCAGGCGGGTCCGGGCGCGCATGGCTCCCAAGCGTTCGCCGGTCCGGATATCACGGATGTAATTTTCAACAATTTCAATATCGGGGAGTCCACCTGGCTCATTGAACTGAATACCAGTGCCGAACAGTGGACAGTGAACTTTTTCCGCGGGGGAGTGCAGCGAGGCACCACCCACACCTACCTGTCGAACCCCACCATCCTGGGTGTCGGCTTTTCGAAAGGCCATCTCGTTCCGGGGTATATTGATAACTTCAAGCTGGAATACCAAGACATCGGGGTGGTTCTCAGCGGCTTCAAGGGTTGGGCCGCCGACAATGGAATTGAGGGCGAACCCTTCGATGAAGACTTCGATCTCGACGGTACTTCCAACGGCATGGAATATGCGCTTGGAATGCTTCCCGCCGTCCCGGATGTCATCGACCCGGCGCCCTTGGTGGTGACGGGTAACACTCTGACCGTTACGTACCTGAAGGGAGCCGATGCGGCTGCCGACGAGAAAATCCGCTACGCCATCGAAGTCTCTTCCGATCTGGGGGACGACGATCCATGGCAGGAAATCGTCGCGACCTACGAGGACATTAGTGAGATCACTTACGAGATGCCGCAGAGTAGCACACCGAGCTTCGCACGTCTCAAGGTAGTCCAGAACCAATGATCCTCAATCCAAGTCCTTCTCAAAGACCAAATCCCTATTTTCCTTCAAACAAACCAACATCAATACCAATATCATGAAAAACAAAAACCATACGTCAGCAGGCATGTTCCTCGTTGCAATCCTTGCCGGCAGTTTCCATGCAACGGCGGCAGTCTCATCGATCTACGAAGACACCTTCTCCGGCACATCGGGAACGACACTCAGCGGCCAAGCACCAACGGTCCGGCCAGGAACCGAAACATGGAGCTTCAACAGCGCTACGTCTTTCGCGACTGGATTTCAAGCGGATGGCACAGCCAGTGCCGGTGGCGTTTTAGCCGCCGGCCGTGTTGCCGCTCTGCTACCGTTCACGCCAGCAGCAGGAAATACCTATACCTTGAGTGCTACCATCAGCGCTACCACAGCCTCCGGACAGTGGTTGGCCTTGGGTTTCGCCGACAAATTGACAGGCGATTCCGGCTTGTTCGCCTTCGGAAATGTCAACGGGGTTTCATGGATGCTGAAAGGTGATACGGGTTCATCCGCGCTGCAAGGCTTCGCGGGTCCCCAGACAGGTGGGCTCATCGTCAACACGTTCGCTGGCGGCGCGGTAAATTTGAGTATCGTTCTGGATACTACCGGAAGTCTTTGGAAAACCAGTATGTTCAATGGTGCGACTCAGCTAGGCAGCACTTTCACCTACGCCGCCAATCCAACGATACTGGGTGTTGGCTTCAGCAAGCATGAAAGTGTGAGCGGTTCGATCGACAACTTCAAACTCCAGGTGGAGCCGATTCCTGAGCCGTCCAGCCTGTTGTTGGGTCTATTTGGACTTACGTTCCTGCTGCCCCGCCGCCGTCCTTGAGAGTTCACTTTGTGTTCGCTCATCCATCTTTTGCACCGAAGCACTTCCCATTCCTCGCCGCCGGACCCCCGGCAAGCGCCGCGCTTCAAATCGCTGCGGCTTGCATGGGCCCGGTGGCGTGGAGGGCGGGACCAAGCAGGTTCTTCTGCGCTCTAAATTACCAATCCCAAGGCGTCGGGATCTCATGTTCTCCCGCGCTCACGGATTCAGCGACTACCCAACTCCTTGCACAAGGTTTGCGCATCTGACAGCACACACACAAAGTCTCGTCCTGGGACGCTAAGAATCCCAGTGCAGGATGATTTGATAGAAATACAACTACCCACACCCGCGATGCACTTGCCATCCCATCTTCAATTTTCCTACTTCTCCAACCTTTCCCGCCTGCTCGGCATTCTTTTGTCGCTCACGCCCTTTTTACTTTTTTCAGGGACGTCCAAACCCAATCTCGTTTTTGTCTTCACCGACCAACATTCGTCCGATATGCTCGGATGTTATGGCAACCGGGAGATCATCACCCCGAATATCGACCGCCTCGCTTCCCAGGGCGTTAGATTCCATCACTGCGTCTCCAACTCGCCGGTATGCACACCCTACCGTGGCATTCTTCTCAGTGGAACCCACCCGCTCCATAATGGTGCTTTTCAAAATGATGTGAGAATGTTGCCCGGCAATGGAAAATATTTCGCCGAGGTGTTGCGCGATGGAGGTTACCGGACCGGATACATCGGCAAGTGGCATCTCTATGGCGGCGATCGTGATCGTGGTGTGCCTGCCGGTCCGTATCGCTATGGTTTCGATCACGAATTCCTGACCAATAACTGCACCTTGGTCTATGACGCCAAGCGCTCCTGGTATTGGGATCAGGATGGTGTAACCCGGAAATTCTACGGCGAGTGGGAATCCGACGGGCAAGCCCGCCAAGCCCTCGAATTTATGGATCGCCACGCGGACAAGCCCTTCGCCCTCTTCCTGTCATGGCATCCGCCACATAACTGGGGTCGTGCGCATGAGGGCTATGATGCGCCGCCGGACCTGCTTCAACTGTATGATCCAGCCAAGCTCACACTGCGTCCCAACGTCAAGGACACCCCCGAAGTGCGCCGGGCCTATCAGGGACATATGGCGATGATCACGGGCATCGACCGCGCGTTCGGAAAAATGATGGACAAACTTGAGGAACACAAGCTTGCGGAAAACACCATTGTTGTCTTCACTACCGATCACGGGGATACGCTGATGAGCTACGACTGGCCGAACAACAAGGGACGTGCCGAGCATGTTTCGTCCCGGGTTCCCTTCATCATCCGCTGGCCTGCCCGTTTGCAACCGGGCACGAGTGATTTGCTGATCGGCACCCTTGATCTCATGCCCACCTTGCTTGGAATGTTGGATATGCCGGTTCCGGACAGTTGTCAGGGTCGCAACGCCTCACAAGCGATTCTGCAGGGACGTGACGACGGCGTGGACGTGCAACCCTTGCTTTTCACCCCGCTCAACTGGCGTGGCGTTTACACCAAGAGATACACCTATTCGGTGGCTCTGCATGACCCGTCGGAGGCGGGGATCGCCGGCGGGAAAGAGACATTCAATGTGCTTTACGACCGCAAGAACGACCCATGGGAAACCCGCAATCTCTTCGCCGATCCCACCAGCCAGGCCTTGAAGGACCAACTGCATTCCAAAACGCTGGAGCTGATGGCTCGATTCAACGACGGGGGCAACTGCAACTCCGAGATCGTAAAACGTGCCATGAAGGATGAAGATCTCTCCGCCGTCCTTACCCCGCCCGGTAAACGCCAGCGCGGATGGGAAGCCCGTCTGAAGGGCGCCCCGTTTGAATTGATGAAAAACATTGAACCAAAAGATTAGAAACCAGCCATGAAACCTTTACTTGTCTCATCACTCGCCGGATTCACCGTTGTCATCGCTTACGTTTCCATGGCCGTTGAGCCGTCCAAACCGCCAGCAATCAAAATCGGGGATACTTTCACGGCAGCGGCGCCGGGAAGCATTAAGATTGAAGGCTGGCTTGGGGAAAAAATGCAAGCATCCATCGACAACCGTGTCATGGCGCAGGATCTCAGCCTGATCATGAAGGCCTATCAGGAAAGGTTCGAGGAAAATTCGGGTCACTGGCGCGGTGAATACTGGGGAAAGTGGTTTACTTCAGCTTCTCTCGCCCTTTCGTATCAACCGACCCCGGAGCACCGGAAAGTGATTGATCTCGGCGTGGAGGAACTGCTGAAAACTCAAACGCCGGATGGCTATATCGGGACCTACAAGGCCGACAAGCATCTCGGAATCTGGGATGTCTGGAGCCGCAAATATTCAATGCTCGGGCTCATCGCAGACTACGATCTCAACGGAAACAAGGCATCGCTTGAAGCCGCCTGCCGGGCGGCGGATCACCTTTTGAAAGAGGCACCGCCGGGCGAATTCAACCTTACCGAGAACGGCATTGATGTCTTGCAGGGGCTTTCTTCAAGCTCGGTGCTGCAGCCGATCGCACAGCTCTACCAAAGAACCGGCAACAAGCGTTACTTGGAGCTCGCCAATGACATTATCAGCAACTGGAGCCGGGGAAACAAATTGATCTCCGACGGGCTGCGACTGCTTGAACATGCGGCAGACGGCACACCGCCAGCCAAAATCGCCTCGCGCAAGGCCTACGAGATGATGTCCTGCTTTGAAGGGCTGTGCGAGATGTATCGCGCCACGGGCAACAAGACTTATTTGGATCGCGCTGTTCAATTCGCCCAATCCATCCGCAAGTCCGAGTTGATGATTCATGGTTCCGGTTCAAATCAGGAACTGTGGGCGGATGGGAAAAGAACCCAGACCGAAACGCTCGAACAACCGGTCGAAACCTGTGTCACCACCACGTGGATGGGGCTCTGCAATCAACTGCTCCGGCTAACTGGTGACCCGCTGTGGGCTGACGAACTTGAAATATCACTCTACAACGCCCTGCTCGGCTCCATGACACCCGATGGTGCGTGGTGGGCCTATTTTTCGCCGTTGGCCGGTCAGCGGGTCCCCAGTCACTATCAGCATGAGGATGTGCAGATGAGCTGCTGCGTCGCCAACGGCCCGCGAGGATTGTTGCTCACCCCGAAGTGGGCGATGATGGGCTTCGACGGCGGAATCGTCGTCAACTTGTATGCACCCGGAGAAGCGGTCCACAACCTGGCAAGCGGCCAAAAAGTGACTGTGAAGCAGGAGACGGATTATCCGAAGGGAGACACGGTCAACCTAACCGTTTCGCCCGCTGCCAAGGCCCGCTTCGCCCTCAAGTTGCGGGTTCCAGCGTGGAGCAAGACAAGTTCTCTCACGGTGAATGGCGAAGCGTTTCCTACGCAGGCTGCCAGCTATGCGGTGATCGACCGCGAGTGGGCGCCAAACGACAAGGTGGTCCTCACTCTGGATCTGCGAGGCCGGGCCATCGCCGCTCCGAGCGGTGCCCCCGCCTACAGTGTCATGCGCGGCCCGATCGTGCTGGCCCTTGATGACCGCTTGATCAAGAAGCAGGATATCGCGGTGAGATTGGTCACAGACAGTGATGGTTTTGTGAAACTTACTCCCCGGAATGAGAAAAATCAGAAAATCTGGCTTTCGTTCGACGTGCCATTCAAAGTCCAGCCGAAACATTATTTCGACCACCATGAGATCACCTTGGGGATGTGCGATTACGCCTCTGCAGGTAATGGGTGGAGTGGTGAAAACCTGTTTCGGGTATGGCTGCCACAGCCGCTGTTTTTGAGAAATGCCTTCCCCGAAGATACGTGGCGGCTGACGTGTCCCGGCACGGACGAGTGTCCGCCGATTCCGGTTGACACCAGCGTCAAGCATCCCGACGGAAAGCCCAAGACGGGAGCGGGCAAGGGGAATTTTGAAAGGAAAGACCTCTAACTAGCTTGGTGGTTGACGATTCAAACCTCATCCGCAACCACTTTTTCACTGCTTGCCTGATGCATCCCGTCCGATGATACCTGCCAAATGTTCACTATTCCAATGCCTGTTCCTTCTGATCGGTGCTTCGTGCTTGATCATGTCCGACGCGCAGGCGCAGGGCCTGAAGCTTCAACAAGGCTACCTTGAACCGGTCATCGCACGGGTCAATCGTCCGGCAAAGATCTCGGTCGCGATCCAAAACACGGAGAGCACACCATTCTATGATCTGACAGTCGAACTGAGTCCTCCTCAAGGAACCGTGGGTCTCGGTATGAGTTCTACCTTGCGGACGAGCATCCCTTTGTTGGCAGGTGGCGAAGTCAAACTTCTGACATGGGATGTCGAATCCTCGGTTCCTTCCAAAGGAAGCGCTTCAGTTGCTGTCAAACAAGGAACGGTCGTGAAGTTGAACTCCACGTTTCCCATCTGGTGGCACGATGCAGTGCCATCAACCACGGGCGACTATGTTCCCGAACCAATACCGACCTCAACGAATTCTGTTTTGGTTGGGGCGATGATTTGCCCATTCTGGAGGGACACCGCCCATAGTTCGATTTATCTTTATCCCGACCGAAAGCCTGCTCTAGGTTTCTATGACGAGGGCGACTTTGAGGTTACCGATTGGCAGGTCAAATGGGCGCTTGAGAATGGTATTTCTTATTTTGTTCCGTGCTGGTATCGCGAGCCCGAAAACGTAGGGAAGTCCGTGGTGGTGCCTAAGCACCACCGTTGGCTTGAGGGTGGATTCCTGAATGGCCGCTATGGCTCGACCGCAAAATTTGCAATCATGAGCGTCGGGAAAATCGCGAATTCAAAGGCAGACATGGCGGGTAACGTTTTCCCATACTGGATGGAGAATTACCTGAAGCGGCCTAACTATTTGGTGATCGATAACAAGCCGGTGATCTTCTTTTTTGAGATCCCGCTTGAAGCACCGGAAATGGCTTTGGCGGTTTCCGAAATGCGGGCTGCCGCGCAGCTTGCGGGATTCGACGGCCTGCATGTGATTGGCAGCTATAATGGGTTCAAGAGTGCCGGAGCCAACCATAGGAACCAGGACCTGAAGGATGCCGGAATGGACTATAGTTCCGCCTACCACATTCCTACCTTCATGGGAACTCTATCGAATCAGACACCAACTGCCAGCGAGGTGATCGGCGACCATCAACAGGTTTGGGATGCCCAGCAGCTCGGCGTGATTCCGAACTTGGTGACCGTTTCCTCCGGTTGGAACTCCGAACCTTGGGGGAACTCGGTCAGCTCGACAAAGTGGCGCTTGAATCCCGCCAACTACACCACCGTGCTCAGAAATGCGAAAACCGAACTCATGTCCAGATCCGGCAGCGGGCTGGAAACCAAAATGCTCCTGTTGGATAACTGGGACGAATGGGGCGAGGGGCATTTCATCGGCGTCACCCGCGAACATGCTTTCGGTTATCTGGACGCGGTGCGCGAGGTTTTCGGCACCAGCAGTTCACCGCAGGGCGATCTCGTCCCGCAGGATGTGGGGCGGGGCACTCCCTATTTTGACGGGCAGGATCGTGGTTCGCATGTGCTTGCCTCGGTGGGTGGTTTGGCTGTGGGTGAGGGGGCAAGCGCCACGTTTCAAGTCAGGTTGAGTCGCGAGCCCGCAGGGCCGGTCACGGTGACCAACTCGGTGAGCAAGGAGCAGACCCACGCGGTGATCAGCGGCGGTGAAACCCTGCTGTTCACGCCTTCCAATTGGAGCATGCCGCAGACGGTGAGCGTGACGGGTCTCGTCGCCACATCGAAGAAGATCTATGCTTTCAGCATCGCAGGTGGCAACTCCGGCTATGCCGATGACTGGGTGCAAATCATTGTTCATGCCGCTCCCGCCGAGCCACCGAGCTCCGGGTCCTGGGCTTTGAATGCGAGTGGCAACTGGTCGGCCCCGCAAAATTGGCTGTCGGGGCTGGTTCCCAACGGCGATAACGCAACTGTCAATTTCAGCAACTTCATAAGCGGTTCGCGCACGGTGACTGTCGATCTTGCACCGACCCGTGTCCGCAACTTGGTTTTCAGTCCTCCCGGCAGTAATAACTGGACGCTGGCTGGTGGAAGCATCCAGCTGGCCCCGGATGCCAGCATCACGGTGACAGCCAATTCTGCGGTGGTGAACAGTAGCCTCACAAACATGTCGACACTTGCCAAACTGGGAGGTGGAACATTGGTTCTCAATGGAGCGAACGCTTTTACGGGCGGCAGCGTGGTTCACGCAGGAACCCTGCGGGCGGGAAATGCCAGCGCATTCGGCACGGGGGCGGTCAGTATCAAAAGCGGAGCAGGCGTGGACACGAACGGCCTCCGCTTGACGGTCGATGTCATTGCAAGCGGCGCGGGCCCCGGTGGCAACGGGGCGATCATGAACAACAGCGGAATCGGTGCCGGTATTGAAAATCTCGCGCTTTTCGGCGATACCACGATCAGCTCGGTGTTTGGCGGCTTGAACATCCATGGCGGCATTGCCGGAGGCGGCCACTCCTTGACCGTGACGGGCAACGGAACCGCGGGCTATGTCGGAATCGGCCGCGGCGAGAGCGATCTGGGCGATATCAGCGTTTTATCAGGTGCTCTCTACCTCAATGGCTACCTGCCAAACGTGCGCGGATGCCTGGGTCGGCCCTCGAGCACCTTGACCCTTTCGCCGCTTGCCACGCTCGGCCTCGTCCGTAACGGGAGCATCACCCACGATAAGAAAATTGTCTCGAACGGCGGCACGATCAGGCAGTGGGAATCGCCTGCGAGTGCTCCGGTGCTGGAGGGTGAAATCACCCTCAATGCAGCCTCCACCTTCGACATTGCCGATGTACTGACGGTCATCGGCTCAATCGGTGGAAGCGGCGGTTTGTCAAAAAAGGGCGTAGGCACCTTGGCGCTGGCCGCGGCGAATGATTTCGCGGGGCCGACAAGCATTGCAACAGGCACCTTGCAGATTGCGCATCCATTGGCGCTGCAAGGCAGCACCTTGAATTATGACAGCGGCAGCTTGAGTTTCGGCAGCGCGGTGAAGGCGACCCTCGGAGGACTGGCCGGCAGCATGGACCTGTCACTATCCAACCTTGCAAGTGCTGCGGTGAGTCTGGGTTTTGGAGGCAATTCGCAGGATACTACTTTCGCCGGTGTCCTGAGTGGAACGGGAGCCTTGGTGAAACAGGGCGCCGGCACCACCATTCTCACCGGACTCAATACCTTCTCCGGTGGATCCACGGTGCAGGCGGGCGTTCTCAAAGCCGGCAGCGGCAGCGCCTTCGGCTCCCAGACATTGACCATCGTCCCCGGCGGCACCGCCGACATGAACGGCAATCCGATGCCCGTTCAAAACGTGATTGCAGCCGGTCCTGGCTTCAATGAGGCGGGAGCCTTGATCAACAGCAGCCTGAACCAGGCAAGAATACGCAACCTGACCGTAAGCGGCAATGTGACACTGGGTTCCAGTGGGGAGGGGCTCAACGTGCTTGGCACGGTGGCCGGTGGAGGACATGCCCTCACCGTGATTGGAGCCGGCAATGGCTATGTCGGCATCGGGAATGGCGCAAGCGATCTTGGCGATATCGACGTCCGGTCCGGATCCCTGTATGCGAATGGTTATCTTGGGAACGTGGACCAGTCACTCGGGCGCTCGGGCAATACCGCTACCATCGCTGAATCTGCGACACTCGGATTTCCCGCGACCGGCACTGTTTTGCTCAACAAGAAAATCGTTCTCAACGGCGGCCGGATCTACCAATTTCTCGGGGGTAGCCCCACACTGCAAGGGCCGGTTCTCATCAACTCGGATTCAGTTTTCGACGTGGCTGATACCCTCACGCTCACCGGGCCGATGAGCGGAGTCGGGGGCTTCCGGAAAACAAGCTTGGGAATCCTGTCGATCTCAAGCGCCAGTTCACACCAAGGAAACTCGCGGATCCAAGCAGGAACTCTGCGCTTGAATCAGGGTGGCTCGCTTTCGCAGTCTTCCGGGATATTGGTTTCCAAAGATGCCATTCTTGACGTTTTGGCCTATCCGTCAGGCTACACCATCGAAGCACACCAGACCTTGAGCGGAAATGGAACAGTCAGTGGAAATCTGATTGTCAACGGAGCGATCTCGCCCGGAGAGTCGGTGGGGTGTTTGAAGAATCAGGGGGAAACCAAGCTGCAGGGTTTGGTTTCAATGGAGCTTGAAAAGACGGCGGACGGGTGGATGAACGATCAGTTCCTCGTGTCCGGGAGTTTGACACAAGGGGGAGAACTCGTTGTCACAAACATGAACAACGATCCGTTTGAGGCTGGGGATGGTTTCAATCTGTTTAAGGCTGCGGACCACTTGGGAAAGTTTGATCGGGTCACGCTCCCCTTGCTTGACGCCCATTTGGCTTGGCAGGACCGCTTGTCAATCGATGGCTCTCTGGTCGTGGTGAGGAAGGAACTCGCAGTTTCGAACGAGTTTCTCATGGAAAGTCTGATGATTCGTAGGCCAGACTCGCCATTTGAGAACCGCCCGAGGTCAGCACGGTTAAGCTCGCGGACCCGCCTCGACTTTTCACAAACAGTCACAGCAGAAACATTGCCATTTGAATCTTGGCCGGGCACTCTGGGGAGGTAACATAAGACCTACCAACGAATAGAAAATTACTCGATAAAACTCAATGAAACTGTTGCTTCCAACTTTGTTGGCCCTTGCATTAGAAACGACCTCCTCTGCAGCTCCAGGCACTTTGACCATCACCGGGAACCTCGTCTTAAAACAAGGGGCCTCCGTCAGCATGGAGGCTGGCGGCACGATTCCGGGCACTTTGCACGATGAAATCAAAGTCGGTGGCAGCATCACGCTGACAAATGGCGGGATTCCTGCTGGACCCATCCTGAATGTCACTGCCATCAACGGCTACTCTGGGGCCAACGGCGATATTCTGGATCTTTTCGATTTTGCCCCGCTGACCGGATCTTTCGAAACCATCAATCTCCCCCCAGGCGATTGGCAGATCACCAATCTGCTGCTCTTGGGAGAAATCAATTTCCAACCTGCCTCCGGTTTCATCGCGTGGCTCAGCAGCAACGGACTTTCCAGTGCTGCTGGCGACGACGACAATGACTCTCTGTCCAATATCGCCGAATACGCTCTTGGCGGCATTCCAGTGACAAGCATCGGCTCAAACAGCGTGTTCCTGCTCCCTTCCCCGGCCCTGGTCGGCGTCGATCCGAACAAGAAATTGATTTTCAAGTTTCTGCTTCCGGAGGCACCGCCAAGCGATGTGAAATACACCATTGAGGCTCACACCAATCTGACGGATATCTGGACGGAGCTGGCCACCAAAATCGGAGTGGGGGTATGGACTGGTCTGGCCACGGTGACACCCGGGGATTCTGCTCAGGGACACACCGCCCACATTTTGGAAGACATCCAAAACACCTCGTCGGTGTCCAAACGCTTCATCCGCTTGAAAATGGAAATTCTACCCTGAAGTAAGCGACTGGCGTTTCCGGGAGCTCAATCAAAGTGATCGTTTGAGTCCTCTGGGATGGATCGTCAGGATCCACGATCTACTGTGGGGGACGCATGCCAAAATTTTGATATCGAAATATCACCCAAAAAAGACAGGTTAGAAAATGACACCTCGGAAATCTGTCCAACCTTGAATCATCATGAAAACCAGCCTTTTATTCGCCCTCACCGCCCTCGTCATCTGCGGGGTTTCTCTTACAGCCCAACAGAATGCCCAGAGAAAGGGGGTTCCCGGGACGCAATGGCGGGTGCAGCTTCTTCACAAGGACAACAACGAAGGTCTTGCCGTCGGTGACATCAACGGGGATGGAAAGCTAGACATCACGGCGGGGGAGTTCTGGTATGCAGCACCCGATTTTGAGCGATTCCCAATCCGCAAACTTGTGCCCTTCGGCGCTGACTACCTGCAGAGTAGTGGTGAGCATTTATACGATATGGATGGAGATGGCGATCTGGATGTTCTGTCGATCGCTTTCACATTTTCGGGGATCATGTGGTATGAAAACCCCGGTCCCGGCAATTACAGTTCGGATCGGTGGACGATGCACGAATTGATCGATACGAACGTGAAAGCGAACGAAGCTGCTTTTTTTCACGATATCGACAAAGATGGCACGCCCGAGTGGATCATCAATTCGTGGGTTGGCTCGAGTCCGACCGAGATCTATCGACTCGTTCGCGCTACTGATGGTAAAGTGAAGGCAAAGAAACACACCGTCGCCGATGCCACGAACGGTCACGGCATGGGCTTCGGAGATATTAACGGTGACGGCAAGGACGACATCATTTTCGGCAGAGGCTGGTTTGAGTGTCCCGCTGCTGGTCCGTTTTCAGGACTTTGGACTTGGCACCACGACTTCGACCTACCCCACGCAAGCTGCCCCGTGCTGGTGGTTGATCTTAACGCAGACGGTCGCAACGACATCATCTGGGGGAACGGGCACAACTACGGGCTATACTGGATGGAGCAACTCGAGGCTCAGTCAAACGGTGCCACCACTTGGCGCCAGCGGCTCATCGACGACAAATTCTCGCAAGCCCACGCCCTCGCCTGGGAAGACCTCGACGGCGATGGAAAACCAGAACTCATCACCGGGAAGCGTTATTACGCTCACTCTGGCAAGGACCCCGGTGCCAACGATCCGATCACCGTTCAGTATTACAAATGGAACAAAGAGGCACTCACCTGGAGCAAACACCTCATCAGTGAAGCCGCCGCCGGAGAGGGCCCGGGTATCGGGCTGCAGATCCGCGTAGCCGATCTCGATGGTAACGGATTACCCGATGTCATCACTCCCGGAAAGAGTGGCACCCATATTCTTTGGAACGAAGGATAGATCGACTCGTTGCGAATCCCTGATCCACTTTGAAAGGATTCTGACGAGAACCATGTATTTCGTGATTATCATATGGCAATATGCAAAATTGCTTGCTCCCCGACCACTCACTATCTTCATGAAAAATCTCTGCACAATCCTGCTGACCGTGCTGCTGTCCCAGACCCTCTCCAGCAATGCGGCCGACATCGAACTCCTGCTCGATCCCACGTCCGCCACCCGTGAATTCGAAGGCATCGGAGCAGTCAGTGCCGGTGCCTCCACTCGCCTGCTCATCGATTACCCGGAACCTCAGCGCAGTCAGGTGCTCGACTGGCTTTTCTTGCCGAACTTCGGCGCGGGTTTCACCCACCTCAAAGTCGAGGTGGGTGGGGAAATCAACTCGACCGACGGCACCGAACCCACCCACGCCCGCAGCCGCGAGGAACTGGACAACCCGCGGCCCGAATACTTCGAGCGTGGTTTCGAGTGGTGGCTGATGAAGGAGGCGAAAAAACGCAACCCGCAAATCATCCTCGACTGCCTGCCATGGGGCGCGCCGGGATGGGTCGGCGATGGCAAGCTGTTCTCGCAGGACATGATTGATTATCTCATCGGCTTCCTCAAGGGTGGCAAGAGATATCACGATCTGGATATCTCGCTTGTTGGTGCGTGGAACGAAAAATTCGACGACCCGGAATGGTTAAAATCGTTCCGCAAGGCGCTCGACGCGGCCGGGTTCACCCACGTCGGCATCGTTGGCGGTGATATGAACGGGCCGCCGGAGCACCAGTGGCGCATTGCCAGTCAGGCAGCCGCCGACCCCGAACTGGCGAAGGCGTTGCATGCCATCGGCGTGCACTATCCCCATGGTGAAATCCCGCCGGAGGTGGAGACTCTGCGCGCCGCGGGGATCCGCACCTGGTCGTCCGAGCATGGTGAGTGGGATTGGCAAAGCATGCTGCCTTTCCTCCACAAGCGCGCCGCCAGCATGAACCATACTTTCATCGATCAAAAGCTCACCAAAATTAACTTTTGGAGCCCGGTGACGGGTTATTACGATTGCCTGCCCGCGCCGCGCTCGGGCGTGGTGACCGCCAACACCCCATGGTCGGGTGCCTATGAAATCGCACCCACGCTGTGGCCGGTTGCGCATATCAACCAGTTTGCGGCACCGGGTTGGCGGTTCATCGACAGTGTGGGTCGCAAACTCCCGAAAGGCGGTAGTGTGGTGGGCTTCATCTCAGCCGATGGAAAGCACATCTCGCTGGTAATGGAATCCACCTCAGCCACCGCCGACCAGGAAATCATCATCAAGGATACCGATGGTTTCACTGCCGATTCCCTGCATGTCTGGCGGACCGACATGATGGAGCAGTTCATTCAACAACCCAGCCTGTTAAAATCGAATGGTGTCTGGAAAATCAAGTTGGCTCCCAACACGGTTCATACCCTAACTACCACCACCGGACAGCGCAAAGGTATTGTATCAAGCCCACCACCTGCGCCGTTTCCGCTGCCTTACCTTGAGGATTTCGAAAAATACCGTATCAACGCCACCGCCCGCTATCTGAGCGATCAGGGCGGCACATTTGAGCTGGCTGCCAGGGAAAGCGGTGGCCAATTGCTGCGCCAGCAGGTTCACCAACCCGGGATCGATTGGGCCGGCGGGAGTTATGCCTATTCCGTGCTCGGCGATGAGCGCTGGAACGATTTTGAGGTGACCGTGGATGCTGCCTTCGAGTCATTGCCGGACGACTTGAAGCTCTGTTCGGAACGCCACATCGGAGTGCTGGCCCGCTGGAATCCGGGTGGCACATGGATTCACTTCACCACTCCGCATCCTGCCGGATACCACTTGTCACTATTTGGCGATGGCCGCTGGAAACTCAGCACCGCGCATAAGTCGATCGCCCAAGGGACGATCGGGAAACCGGTCAGTGGCTGGCATCAACTGAATCTGCGCTGCATGGGGGATCACATTACCGCCTCCATCGACGGCAAGATCATCGCGCAGATTCAGGATTCGACCTATCAGCGGGGGCTTGCTGGTATCACCAGTGGTTTTCATCCTGCCGTCTTTGACAACCTTGAATTGAAGATTCCCAACCACAGAGACCCGTGACTGGTGTTGCTTCCTCTGGTGCAAACTTTGGGCCAGCCACCGGCGTCAGGCCCAAGGACATTGTGATGTCCAATCA